>JANNSX010000422.1:0-7596 GCA_031403155.1 Hyphomicrobiaceae bacterium | reverse complement strand
AACACAAATGAACAGCCTGCTGTTGCTGCTCGACCGGTTAAAGAAAGCTTACAGTATTCAGATGCTATGTCTTTTCATGATAAACTGGCCATCGTAAGCCTCAATGGCAGCTACGGATTTATTGATACAAGCGACAAGGCCGTTATTCCCTTTGCCGAAACGCTCCTCGTCGACCAGTCGGCCCCCAAGCATGTTCTGCCCGCACTCGTGAAGGCGCTCCTCGATGCCGGCTGCGCCGTCCGTGGCGACGCCGCTACGGTTGCCGCCGATCCGCGCGTGACGCCCGCAGCGGACACCGACTGGTCGACCGAGTATCTCGATGCCGTCATCACGGCGGGTGTCGTCGATGGCGTGTCCGGCGCGGTCCAGCACATCGCCAGATACGGCTCGGAGCACACTGAAAGTATTATCACCGAGGACGTCGCCGCAGCGGAAAAATTCCTGAACGAGGTGGACTCCGCAATCGTGCTCTGGAACGCCTCGACCCAATTCGCCGATGGGGGCGAGTTCGGCATGGGCGCGGAAATCGGCATCGCCACCGGCCGCATGCACGCGCGCGGCCCCGTCGGGGTCGAGCAGCTGACGAGCTTCAAGTACAAGGTGCGGGGAACCGGGCAGATCCGGCCTTAGGGAGACGCAGATGGCGAAACATCCGGCAACCAAAGCGACACCCCAAACCCTCACCGGGCAGTGCCTGTGCGGCGCCGTCCGCTTCGAGGCCGATGCGCCGTTCCGGCCGGTGAGCGTCTGCCACTGCCGGCAATGCGCGCAGTGGACGGGCGCCTATGTCATGGCGACGTCGGTCGCGACCGACCGCTTCCGCCTCGTCTCCGGCGACAAGGCGCTCGGCTGGTACGCCGCCTCCGATACCGCCAAGCGCGGCTTCTGCCAAAAGTGCGGCTCGAGCCTCTTCTGGAAGCCCAACGACGGCTCGCGCGTCTCGATCCTGGCGGGTTCCCTCGATCCCCCGACGGGCCTGACGCTCGACCACCACATCTTCGTCGCCGACAAATCGGACTATTACGAAATCCACGACGGCCTGCCGCAAGACGCTCAGTGGGGCGGCGTGCCGAAACCGCCGGGCCAGGGCGGATGAGCGGACGCCGCGCGCTCGTGGCGCTGCCGCATGCGGAGCCCGGCATGCGCATCGGCTTGCTCGGCGGCAGCTTCAATCCACCGCACGACGGCCACCGGCACGTGAGCCTCGAGGCGATCCGGCGCTTGGGGCTGGATCAGGTCTGGTGGATCGTGACGCCCGGCAATCCCTTGAAGAGCCATGCCGACCTGCCGCCGCTACCTGAGCGCATGGCGGCCTCGATCGATCTCTCGGCCCACCCGCAGATCATCATCACCGGCTTCGAGGCCGGGCTCGGCTCGCCCTATACCGCCGAGGCACTGCTCTATGTGAAAAGCCGGTATCCCGCCGTGCGCTTCGTCTGGCTGATGGGCGCCGACAATCTCGCCCAGATCCACCGCTGGCGGCATTGGCGGAAGATTTTCGCCACGCTGCCCATCGCCGTGCTCGACCGGCCCGGTTGGCGGCACCGGGGTCTCGCCTCACCTGCCGGGAGCCTCTACCAGGATCGACGTCTCACTGAACAAGCGGCCCGCTGCCTGGCCATCGCAAGGCCCCCCGCCTGGACCTTCCTGTCGATCCCCCTCTCGCATCTCTCCTCGACCGAGTTGCGCCGCCAACGCTCGCGCCGGAGGCACCGATAGAGCACGTTCAGGCGAAGTGGGCTCCGGTTCGCCGTAGAACGTGCTCAAAGCCAAATAGGGGCGGATTTGCCGCGCCGTTCAGCCCTTGTTCAGCGGATTTCACGCCAGCTGTTGATGGTGTCCCACCGGCGCATGTATAGTAGCGTCGCAACGTCATGGTACGCGCTCGGGCCCACACTGGGACCGAAAGGACATGAAACCGACGGAACCGGATGGGACAAGCTTGAGCACGTACACAACGAAAGGACCAGCAGCTGACAACTGAAACCCTCTCTGGGCGGGCTCGCAAGAGCAAGCCGGCAGCCGGGTTCGTCCCGCAGCGGGACGCCACGGCCCACCTCGATGGCCTCGTCCTCTCGATCCTCGAGGACGCCAAAGCCGAGGAAATCGTGTCGATCGATTTGGCAGGGAAATCCTCGATCGCCGACACGATGGTCATCGCCACCGGGCGCTCGCAGCGTCACGTGGGCGCCATCGCCGATCAGCTCCACAAGAAGCTCAAGGATGCCGGGCTCAAGCGGGTCCGCGTCGAAGGCATGCCTACCTGCGACTGGGTACTGATCGATGCCGGTGACATCATCGTGCACGTCTTCCGGCCCGAGGTCAGGGTCTTCTACAACCTCGAAAAGATGTGGTCGGCGGACCGGCCGCCCGAGGGGCTGCAATCCTAAGGCCCAATAGGCCGGCGAGCACGGCCGGCCGGTGGCAATGCGATTGATGATCGCGGCAGTCGGCCGCCTGAAAACCGGCGCCGAGACAGAGCTTGTCACGCGTTACGCCGAGCGCATCGACGCGCTCGGCAAGAGCCATGCGCTCGGCCCCCTAGCCATCGCCGAGCTCATCGAAAGCCGGGCCCAGACAGCACCCCAGCGCAAGGCCGAGGAGGCCCGTGTGCTGCTCAAGGCGGTTCCCAAGGACAGCCGCCGCATCGTCCTCGATGAGCGCGGCAAGGCCCTCACATCTCAGGCTTTCTCCGATCTGATCCGGCGCGAGCGCGATGGCGGCGCGACGGGCCTCGCCTTCCTGATCGGTGGCCCCGATGGCCACGGTGAGGAGGCCTCCGAGGGCGCGCTGCTGAAACTGTCGCTCTCGACCTTGACGCTACCGCACGGCCTCGCTCGCGTCGTGCTCGCCGAGCAAGTCTACCGGGCCGTCACCCTCATTGCCGGCCATCCCTACCATCGCGCTTGAATTCGGACCGGGACACTAGAATCGCCTTATTCCTTGGCCACAGACAGTGCGGGTGGGTGGGCTCTGGGGAGATTGATCGTGCGGTTGGCCGGGTTTTGGCGGCAACGCGTGGGCACGCGAGCCTTTTTGGCGGCGCTTCTGCTTGCCCTCGCCACCCCGCTCAAGGCCCAGGACGAAGCCGCCCTCAGCAAGGACGATGCCGTCCAGACGCTCGAGCAGCGCCAGCAGGGCCTGGAGGCGACACACGAGCGCCAGAAGGAGCTCGAAGGCAACCTCAAGGCCCTCGCCAAGGAGCGCGATCAGCTCAACAGGGATCTCATCATCACCGCCTCGCTCATCCAGGAGAGCGAGGAATTGCTCACCGGCATGGAAAAGAACTTGAGCGAGCTGGGCGCGAAACGCCGGCAGCAGCAAGAGAAATTCACGTCGCAGACCAAAAACTTGCGCGAGTTGCTGATGGTGCTCCAGCGGATGGGCAACAATCCGCCGCCGGCCATGATCACGCACCGCAAGGACGCCCTCGCCATGGTCCGCAGCGCGATGATGCTGGCGACCATATTTCCCAATTATCGTGACGAGGCGCTCGCCTTGAAGCACAAGCTCGACGAGCTTGATCGGGTGATCGTCGCCGAGACGACGCAGCGCGACAAAATCAAATCCGAGCACGAGAAGCTCGCCGCCCAACAGGCCCGCATCGATCCCTTGATCGAGGCCAAGCAAGCGGCCATCGCCGAGACCGAGCAGGAGCTCACCGGCATGCGCGAACTGGCCAAAGCTCAGGCCAAGAGCGTCGTCGACATCCGCGACCTGATCCGCACGCTCGACAAGGAAATCGCCGGCAAGACGGCGCTCGGCCAGTACGAGACGGAGCTGGCGGAAGCCGTGTTGTCGGGCAAGGCGAGCACGCCCGAGGAAACCAAGGTCGCCGCCGTCGATCCCTCAAACCTGCCGGCCGCCAGCGAGACCACAGCGTCGGTGGGGCAACCCGCGCTCGACCAACCGCTCTCCGCCGATGCGGCCTTTCTCGACCCAGGCCGGCTGAAACCCGCCCTTCCCTTCGACAAGGCCAAGGGCCGCCTGCCCATGCCGGTCAAGGGCGACCGAATCCTCTCCTTCGACCAGAAGACCCGCTCGGGAGCAAAATCCAAGGGCGTCGCCATCGCCACGCGCGAGCAGGCTCAAATCATTGCACCATCCGACGGCTGGGTCGTATACGCCGGGGAATTCCGGAGCTATGACCAAGTCTTGATCATCAATGCCGGGGGCGGCTATCATTTGCTGCTGGCAGGAATGGCGCAGATCAACGTACAAGTGGGTCAGTTCGTGCTGTCGGGTGAACCCGTCGGAAAAATGGGTGCGGCGCGACAGGCAACCGACGGATCGGGCAAGTCGGCGCCGCCGATCCTCTATCTCGAGCTTCGCTCCAAGGAGCGGCCGGTCAATCCGGACCCATGGTGGGGTCCCAGCGGTCAGAAGGTGGCAAACGGATGATGCGCAAGAGCGACTACGCATTCTGGACTTTTCTCGTGCTCTCGGTGTTCGCAGCCGGCACGACGGTCTTCAACGTCACCATGACGCAATCGGCGACGAAGCCGAATGCCGACCTCTACCGCCAGCTCGACCTGTTCGGCGACGTCTTCGAACGCGTCCGGGCCGACTATGTCGAGAAGCCCGAGGACGCGGCGATGATCGAGAATGCCATCAACGGCATGCTCGCCTCCCTCGACCCGCACTCCTCCTACATGAACGCCAAGAGCTTCACCGACATGCAGGTGCAGACGCGGGGCGAGTTCGGCGGCCTCGGCATCGAGGTGACGATGGAGAACGGCGTCGTCAAGGTGGTGTCGCCGATCGAGGACACGCCCGCCGCCAAGGCCGGCATCACGTCGAACGACCTCATCACCGCGCTCGACGGCGAGCAGATCCAGGGCCTGACCCTCGAGCAGGCCGTCGACAAGATGCGCGGGCCCATCAACTCGCCGATCACGCTGACGATCATTCGCAAGGGCACCGAGCAGCCCTTCGATGTGAAGATCACGCGTGACGTGATCCGCATCAATCCCGTCAAGTGGAGCGCGGAGGACGATGTCGGCTATGTGCGGCTGACCACCTTCAACGAGCAGACCCACGACAATCTCGTGAAGGCCGTGAGCGATCTCAAGGGCAAGATCGGTGGCAAGCTCAAGGGCTGGGTCATCGATCTGCGCAACAATCCGGGTGGCTTGCTCGATCAGGCAGTCGCCATCTCCGACGACTTCCTCGAGCAGGGCGCTATCGTCATCACGCGCGGGCGCAACGAGAACGAGACGCAACGCTCGAATGCGCGCTCGGGCGATTTGACCGAAGGCAAAAAGGTGATCGTGCTGATCAACGGCGGCTCGGCCTCGGCTTCCGAGATCGTTGCCGGCGCGCTGCAGGATCACAAGCGGGCGACGATCATCGGCACCCGCAGCTTCGGCAAGGGTTCCGTGCAGACGATCATCCCGCTCGGCGCCAACGGTGCGCTCCGCTTGACGACGGCGCGCTATTTCACGCCAGCCAACCGCTCGATCCAGGCCAAGGGCATCGTGCCCGACGTCGTCGTCGAGCAGGAGCTGCCCCCGGAGCTCAAGGGTACCGAGAAGCCCAGGGGCGAGGCCGATCTGCGCGGCCATCTGAAGAACGGCGAGGAGGGTGGAGAAGAGCAGTCCGGCTCGTCCTCCTATGTGCCGAAGGAGAAGGAAAAGGACACGCAGCTCATCTATGCGATGAACCTGCTGCGTGGGATCGCCCAGGTGACGCCGCCGGCGGCAGGCGGCACAGCGCCGGCAGCAGGCACGGGCACCGGCGGCACAGTGCCGAACTAGAGCGCTATTCGATCTGATGGAATCAGATCGGCGCTCTAGATCATTGGTTTTGAGCACTTTCTTTCGACCAACCGGTATCCACTTGGTCGGAAAGTGCTCTAGGTTGTTGGTTTTGAGCACTTTCATTCGACCAACCGGTATCCACTTGGAAGGACAAGTGCTCTAGAACACCGGCTCCATAGAGCGGCAAATCTTCGGCGGGGCCGGACACCTTCGGCCCCGTCCTATCGAGGGGAACCCGGCGACGGGTGAGGACACCATGAAATCACTGATCTTCATGATGATGCTGACCATGGCCGCCGTGTCGGCCGGCGTCGTCTATCTCTCGATCAACCGCGATCCGTTGGGCGGTGCTCCCCATGTCGATGTAACGCTCGATGCGCCGCCGCAGGAGGAAGCCAAGGCCGAGCCGGAGCCGGCACCGGCTGCCGAGGAGATCACCGCCGCTGTCCCGGCCGAGCCTGCCGCACCTGCCGAGGCGGCTGCGGCCGATGCTCCCATCGATGCCGCCGCGGACCCGCTCATCGCTTCCCCGACCGGCGCGTTGGCGACCGGTACCGAAGGCGAGGTCTCGATCGAACTGCCGGCCGATGACACCGGCGAGCCACTGACGACAACGGCCTTTCCAATTCCTGAAGCGGATGCCGCGGCCGATCCAGCGCTCACCACCGGCGAGCCGGCGGCCGTCGACCAGTAGCGGAAGCGGCGCGCACCATGAGCAAACGGCCGGCGCCCTCCGCCTATCGCCCGTGCGTCGGCATCATGCTTTTCAACGCCCACGGCCGTGTCTTCGTCGGACGGCGGCGCGATATGCCCACCGACGAGGGCGGCGTCAGCTACTGGCAGATGCCGCAGGGCGGCATCGACAAGGACGAGGAACCCGCCAATGCGGCCCATCGCGAGCTCTACGAGGAGACGGGCATCCGCGCGGCGACCATCATCGCCGAAAGTGCCGAATGGCACCGCTACGACCTTCCCGCCCATCTGATCGGCGTGTCCTGGGGCGGGCGCTACCGGGGCCAGGAGCAGAAGTGGTTCGCCATGCGCTTCAATGGTGAGAATCGCGAAATCGACCTCGCCCCCGCCGGCCATGACGCCGAGTTCGATCTGTGGCAGTGGGCGGCGATTGATGAGCTCGCTCAACTCATCGTTCCCTTCAAGCGCGATGTGTACGCCCAGGTCATCGCCGAGTTCCGGCATCTGGCGGCGGCGACATGAGCGCGGCCAAGGGTTACCGGCCGAATGTCGGCATCGCGCTGTTTAATCGCGAAGGCCTCGTCTTCATCGGGCGGACGCAAAGTGCCGGCCCCGAGATCATCGAGCCGGGCTTCGATTGGCAGATGCCGCAAGGCGGCATCGATGCCGACGAGGACATCGCTGCCGCCGCGCGCCGCGAGGTCTGGGAGGAGACGAATGCCCGCGCGATCGAGCTGCTGGGCACTACCGAGGAGTGGTGGCCCTACGACTTCCCCCATTATGACGGCCCGGCGCACAAGCTCACGCCCTTCCGCGGCCAGCGCCAGCGCTGGGTGGCCTTCCGCTTCCTCGGCGAGGACAGCGAGCTCGATGTCGTCCACCCGGCCGGCGGGCAGCCGCAGGAATTCCATGAGTGGCGTTGGGAGCGGCTCGAGCGGACGCCAGAACTGGTGGTGAGCTACAAGCGTGCCGTTTACCGGAAGGTGGTCGAGGCCTTCGGCCCGTTCGCGGCCGCCTGATACCCGACCGCAAAACCCCTGACCCGCATCGAAGCCCGTTTCTTCTACAGCGGCAAGACCGGCCAAGCCCCGAAGGGGCTGGGGACTGTAGCTCCGGGTGAGCGCAGCGGAACCCGTGGGGAACG
>JANNSX010000421.1:0-40241 GCA_031403155.1 Hyphomicrobiaceae bacterium | reverse complement strand
GCCGGGCTCGCCTGGAGCGCGCCCGCTCAAGCCGCCGATCTCGGCTATGACGAGAACGGCATCCCCTACGAGACCGTTGGCCAGAGCTATGACGGCGAGGACTATCCGGTGCCGTCCGCCAACGTCGACGACAGCACCATCGAGCCGGACGTACCTTCTTCCGGCGCCTACTTCGACGAGGATAATGGCGGCTATCAGCCGGCCTACAAGAAGCATCAGCCCAGCTACAAAAAGCACAAGCGCCGGCACGCCGGCGATTGCCTGACGCGCCGGGGCCTGCGCGCCAACCTCATCAACCAGGGTTGGCGGGACATGCGCGGCATCGCCGCCGATCCCGATGTCATCGGCCTGACGGCCTCGCGGCCGAACGGGCTCGTCTATCGCCTGAAGATCGACCGCTGCTCGGGCGTCATCATCGCCGCCTATCTCGTCGACCAGGGCGGCAATGGCGCCTATGCCTATGGCAGCCAGGACGCGCCGAGCTACTGATATCAGGCCGATCTGCGGCCTTTACGTCACGGATCAAACGCCGCCGTGCCCCAAGGTACGGCGGCTCTGTTTGTCGAGGCGGCCCAATGCGCTAAGACGGCGGCTGACCGGCCTCGCCGCCGGCTGCCTTGGGAGTGCAATCCTATGCGCCGCGATCTCGTCGTCCTCGCCAAGAACCCCGTGCCGAGCGGCGCGCGCGTCGGCATCATGAAAAGCTTCGACGGCAAGGAGATGCGCTACGCCATCTGGCAGGCGAGCCAGGGGCCCAAGCGCGGCACCGTCTGCCTGTTCGGCGGCCGTACCGAGTTCATCGAGAAATACTTCGAGGTCGTCGCCGATCTGCGCCGCCGGGGCTTTGGCGTCGCCACGATGGACTGGCGGGGCCAAGGCGGCTCGGTGCGCGAGCTGCGCAATCCGCGCAAGGGCTATGTGCGCGACTTCGCCGATTTCGATGCCGACCTGCAGCGCTTCATGCGCGACATCGTGATGCCGGATTGCCTGCCGCCCTACATCGGCCTCGCCCACTCGATGGGCGGCAACATCCTGCTCCGCGCCGCCTCCATGCCCGGTGTCTGGTTCGAGAAGATCGTGCTCTCCGCGCCGATGGTGCGGCTGCACGCTTCCCAGGCGAAGGTGTCGATGACGACCGCGCGCAATGCCGCGCGCGTCGCCTGCGCCGTCGGGCTCGGCAGCGCCTATGTGCCGGGCGGCAGCGACGACTATGGCGAGCACTGGCCCTTCGAGGGCAACAAGGTCACCGGCGATCGCGAGCGCTATGCGCGCAACAACGCCATTGTCGAAGCGGCGCCCGATCTCGGCCTCGGCACGGCGACCTACCGCTGGCTGTTGGAAGCGTTCCGCTCGATGGAGCGGCTGTGGCGCGCGGACTACGCACCTTCGGTGCAGGTGCCGATCCTCTTCGCCATTGCGGGTGAGGATCGCGTCGCGCAGTCGCGTGCCATCGAGGATTTCGCGCTGCGCCTGAAGCTCGCCCGGCACATCGTCATTCCGCACGCCCGCCACGAGATCCTGCAGGAGCGCGATGAGCTGCGCCAACAGTTCTGGGCGGCCTTCGATGCCTATGTGGGCGTCAGCGGCGCGGCCTGAATTCCTTGTCGGTCTCCCACGTATTGACATCGATTAAATGATCGGTGATCGATTTGCTCAACGAGTGAAGAAAAGGGGAGGCGACCAATGACTGCGCGATCAAGGATTTCCGGTTCGGTTCTGCTGCTCGCCGCAATCGTGGCCGCAGGCTCTGCATTCGCCGACGAAAAACTGGACCGCGGCAAGTATCTGGTCGATTTCGGCGGCTGCTTCGATTGCCACACGCCCGGCTATTTCTTCGGCAAGCCCGATATGGCGAAGTTCCTCGGCGGCTCCGAGGTCGGCTTCGAGATTCCGGGCATGGGTGTCTTCCATGGACCCAACATCACGCCGGATCCCGAGACTGGGATCGGCAAGTGGAGCGAGGCGGAGATCGTCGCTGCCATTCAGACCGGCGTCAGGCCCGACGGCCGGGTGCTCGCGCCGATCATGCCTTGGCAATCGTTTGCCAAGCTGACCAAGGCGGATGCCGAGGCCATCGCCGCCTACCTGAAGAGCCTCCCGGCTATCTCGAACAAGGTGCCCGGCCCCTTCGGTCCTGACGAAAAGCCGACTTCTTTCGTCATGAAGATCGTGCCGCCCTGAGCTCGTCAAGGATCAGCCGTTGATCAGCCTCAGCGCCGCTTCGTGCAGCTTGCGATCGCCAGCCGCCACCACATGGCCGCCGTGCTGGGCATCGCCCCCGTCCCAAGTCGTGACAACGCCGCCCGCCCGCTCGATGATCGGGACGAGTGCGGCAATGTCGTAGACCTGCAGGTTCGCCTCGACCACGAGGTCGATCTGACCCATGGCGAGCAGGCAATAGCCGAGACAGTCGCCGCCGAAGCGCGTCATGCGGACTTTCGATTTGACGCGCGAGAAGGCCTCCCATTGCGCCGGCTCGCGGAAGATCTCGGGCGCTGTCGCGCCAAGTATGGCATGCTCGAGCGTCGCGCATTCCCGCGTCTTGAGTGTCCGGTCGCCGCCGGGGCCGCTGTAGTAGGCGCCCCGCTCGTCGGCCCAGAAGCGCTCGCCGGTGAAGGGCTGGTTCATGAGGCCTGCCGTGGCGCGGCCGGCGTGGCGGATGCCGATCAGCGTTCCCCAGGTGTGAAGCCCCATCATGAAGGAGCGCGTGCCGTCGATCGGGTCGATGATCCACTGGGTTTCGGCGTTGGTGGCTTGACTGCCATACTCCTCGCCGATAATGCCGTGTTCGGGATAGCGTTCGGTCAAAGCGTGGCGCATGACCTCTTCGGCCGCGCGATCGGCAGCTGTCACCGGATCGAAGCCGGTGGGGCCGACTTTGTTGTCGTAGCCGATCGACTGGCGGAAATGCGGGAGGATCACTTCACCGGACAGTCGTGCAAGCTCGTGAGCGAAATCGATCAGCTCCGATACAGATGGCGGGCGCTTGCTTTGCATGGCGGACCTGAACGAATGACAGCAGCATCAACAGTTGTCGGGTGCGAAGTGTTATGAGTTGGAACGCAATGACTTGGCAAGATTTGCCGGCGGGGTCCTGCTCGACGTCGACCGTAGCCATACCGCAACAGTAAGGCCGAGAAGCCACGCTTCTCGTACTCTCACCCTTGTTCACGGGATGATTGCACACCATATCTCGTTGTGCGGGAAGCGATTGATTCGTGACCCGCATGCCCTCCTTGGGCGTTTCCTCCCTAGACTTGGGCCGCTTCGTGCGGCCCCTCTTTTTTCACGTCCAGGCCTTGATCCAAGGCGTGCGGCATGCCGAACGCGCATATCGTTCATGGGGCATCTCGGCAACGTTGGGGGCATCTTACAGCCCCCGGAGCATGATGCGCGGGAATCGTTTTCCGCGATTGATTTCATCGCACTAAAGACAAGTTTCAATCGGTGATCTGCCTCGGATCACAGCCCGCGTTGACCGCTTTCCGCTTGGTGAAGCTCAATCGCAGACCCGACAGATTGTCACGTCTGCCTGCACAGGGCTTGAAATTTGTGCGTCGCAAACATAGATTGTTGCAACGCGGTAGGGCCTTCTTCCCTGGCCCTTATCGCTGCCCTTCTTGGGCGTTTCCTCCCTAGACTTGGGCCGCTCCGACTACGGGCGGCCTCTTTTCTTTTCAGGGGGCGAGAAATCGGGTTCTGACTGGCGTGCCTACTCGGCGGCCGCCCGTGGCGACAGCAAGCTCGCCGACTCGATCATGACGCGTTCCATGACCAACTTCAGGTCGTGCTGGATGCGATGAAATCCGGGCGTTGTCTCGAACGTCTCCTCGTTCATGTAGAGGCTGCGATTGACCTCGATCTGCAGCGCATGAACGCCCAGGCTTGGATTGCCGTAGTGCTCGGTAATGAAACCGCCGGCATAGGGCCGGTTCAACGCCACATCGTAGCCGAGCTTCAAAAGTTCCGCCTGCAGAAAGCGCGTGAGGCCGGGATGGCAGGAGGAGCCGAACCGGTCGCCGATGACGAAATGCGGCCGTTGGCCGGGCTGGCCCGCGCCGACGGACGGCATCGAATGGCAATCGATGAGAAAGCCCGTGCCGAAGGTCCGCCGGGCCGCGGTCAACAGATGGCCGAGTTCGGCGTGATAGGGCTTGTAGAGCCGGTTGATGCGCTCGAAGGCGGCTTCAACCGTCAATGGCCGCCGGTAAATCTCCTCGCTCTCCGCCACCACCCGCGCGATCGTGCCGAGCCCGCCGACGACCCTGAGCGAGCGGGTATTGGCGAAATCCGGCAGCCGCTCCGAGAACAACTCTGGATCGAGCTCATAGGGCTCGCGGTTGACGTCGAGATAGGCGCGGGGAAAGCGGGCGGCGATCAACGGCGCGCCAGCCCTGGTCACCTCGAGGAACAGCTCCTCGACGAAGGCGTCCTCGGATTTGCGAAGCGTCGCCGCCGGCAGCCGTGAATCCTCGAGAAAGGCCTTCGGATAGACGCGGCCCGAATGGGGCGAGGAAAACACGAAAGGATGCAAGGTCTCGCCCGGCCGGTGCACCAGAAAGGGCGGGTTCAGCTCGGCGAGGATGGCGGCTCGTTCTCGGGCGCTCATGTCTGTCCGGTCCTGCAGGCAGGGCTCGCTCGGGTGCGCGGGGGAGAACACGCCGAATAGGCGCGCACTCTGCCAAGGGCTTACGTCCCTGTCCACGGTTGAACTGTGGCTTGGTCGACTCTTTCTGGGGAAAGCGCGTTTGCGGGGCACCTGTTCATTCCTGCTTTACCAATGCCCGCCACACTCGTGTGTCATCTAACCCGCGCTTGATCCAACCTGCGGATTGCCGTCCATGTCCCTCTCCGGTCCCCTGCCGCGCACGCTGCAACGCATCCTGCTTGCGGAAGATGACGAGCTATTGCGCCGGTTTCTTGTCAAGGAGCTCGAGAAAGCGGGCTACGCCGTGGCGGATTTCGCCAATGGCGCCGAGGCTTACGAGCGCCTGAAAGAAGAGCCGTTCACGCTGCTTTTGACCGACATCGTGATGCCGGAGATGGACGGCATCGAGCTTGCCCGGCGCGCCAGCGAGATCGACCCCGACATCAAGATCATGTTCATCACTGGCTTTTCGGCGGTGACGCTCAACACCGAGAGCGCGGCGCCCAAAGAAGCCAAGATCCTCTCCAAGCCCTTCCACCTCAAGACTCTCGTCAACGAGGTCGCCCGGTTGCTCGCCGCTTGAACTGCTCGCGGATGGCAATCGCCGCGAGGAATATGACGAACACCAGCGACATGGCGTAGGGAAAGCCGTTCGGGCCAAAGATGTCCATGGCTTGGCCGGCGATCAGCATGCCGAGCAACGCCCCCGTGCCCCAGGTCGTCGACATGGCGGACGTACCCGTGACGAGCTCTTTGCCGGAGAATCGCTCACCGAGTTCAGCCAGCGCCACCGTGTAGATGCCGACCGATGTCGCGCCGATGATGAGCAGCACGACCCACAGCCACGCACTGTGTACGACCGTCGGAATGAGAGCCGCCAGCAGGCCTGTCACGACGGCGAGCATCGCCATCAGCGGGCGCTTCGGCAGCTTGTCCGCCATCCAGCCGATCAGCACCTGTAAGCCGACATTGCCGAAGGACAGCACGGCGAGCGTCATGGCGGCAGTCGACTCGGTCATGCCCATCTTGACGCCATAGACCGGCAGGAAGCCGAGGCAGGCGGCGTCAAAAACTCCGAACACGCCGACTGCCAGCAGCAGTACCGGCGCCTTCGTCACGAAGGCGAGGAAGGAGGCGGCGCCATCGCCCTCCTCGTCCGGCATGGCATCCTCCCGCACCAGCAGCACGGGGATGGTGGCAAGGACGAGTACCGCCGCGCCGACCGCAAAGGGCAGGAACCCGGTCGTGCCGAGCAGTGCCACCGTGTAGGAGCCGAGCCCGAAGCTTAGTGCGAGCACGCTTGCATAGATGCCGACGATCCGGGCGCGATAGGGCCCTTCGGCGAACCGCACCACCCAGGCCTCGCTGATCGAGAAGAGTGTCGAGACCGCGAGGCCCTGCAACACGCGCAGGCCGAACCAGGCCCAGAAAATCGGCATGAAGGGGTAGCACAGCACGATGGCTGCCGCCGCGAAGGCCGCGATCACGACGACGGGCTTGGCGCCGAAGCGATGCACGAGCGGCGGCACGATGAAGCCCGAGAGCAGGATGCCGATGGGCTGCATCGAGGCGTTATAGCCGATGATGTCGGGCGCGATGCCCTCGCGCTCCATGATGAGCGAGAGCAGCGGAAACATCTGCCCGAGCGCGAAGCCGAACACCGTCACGCAGGCGATCGCCGCGACGAGGTTCTGCCAGCGCTGGCGGGGAAAGGTTTCGGTCAGCGTGCCGCTCATGGCGGCCGGGGTATCAGCCGGGGGAGATCGGGGCAAGCCGGTCTCGTGCGGAGCAACACGGATGGGCGTGTCGCGTACCAGCTCCCTTTCCTCCCCCTTTTTATGGGGGAGAACTGTTCGCCTTGGGTTTAGCGTCAGCTAAGCCCTTAGGCGAACCTAGGTGGGGGTGCTCGTCCCGCGGTATTGGTGCCATCGACGATCCGACTCCCAACGCCCGTGCACAGAGCTTTCGCTGACACATCGCTTACGTGGCGCGAGCGAGGACATCGCCGATGCCTCGCGCGAGTGCCCCTCGGCTCGCCACATCTTGCGACGCCGAACGAACACCCCCACCTAGGCTCGCCTAAGGACTTACGCGCTTCGCGCCTAAGTCCAATGCGCGCGGTCCTCCCCCCTAAATAGGGGGAGGAAAGGATTCATCCGGGTCGAGCGACGCCAATCTCAGGGCGAGACGACGCGCAGCCGGTCGCGCGTCGAGCTGCGGATCGCCGCATTGATCCGGCGCTGCGAGGGCGGCGGCGCCAAAGGTTCGCCGTCATCGTCCAACCGCACGATGGCGCCGGGCGCGATCGGGGCGCGCGGCGCGACGATCTTCTGGCGCAGCGCGCTGACCATCGGCTCCGCGCGGCGGCGGCTCTTCAGGGCCAGCGCCGGCTTCTCGACGAGCCGCCAGGAGAGATAGGCGAGGGGAACGAGCACGGCGAGGGTCAGCAGAAAGAGCTGCATCTGGCTGATGTCCGGAACCAACGAGACCATGAGTTGCATGATGGGCCATCCATAAATGTAGGTGCCATAGGAGATGTCGGTGTCGCGCGCCCAGCGGGTGAGAGCGCCGAAGGGGAGGCTCGCGACGGCAAAGGAGATGTAGGCGGTGAGAACGATGAGGGCGATGTAGCCGAGGCCGGTGCCGCGCAGGAGCAGATAGGTGCCACCGGTGAGTACGAGACCCAGAGCGCCGATCCGCAACCGATCGCGCAGCACGTAGCCGAGCACACCCAGCGAGAAGCAGAAGCCCAAGCGCGCAAGTGAACCGAGCGAGCCTCCCTCGGCGCTGACGCCGTAGGCGAGCTGCGGTACCGCATAGGCCGCCGCAATGGATGCCAGGACCAGCGTCGTCAGCGCCCAGGAGCGGAACACGCCGAGGACGGCGGCCGCTGCCAGTATGAGATAGCAGATGACCTCGTACTTCAGCGTCCAGACCGGAATGTTCACCTCGCCCGGAACCGGATTGGCGTCGAAGACGCCGGGGAGCGCCGCGTTCCCGGTGATGAGACCGGCGGTCTTCAGCACATAGAGATAGGGCTCGGCACTGGTGAGGTAGGAGACGATGGGCAGGTTGGTCGCCAGCGGTCCGAGCACGAAGGCCGTCAGCACGGTGCAGAGGATGAGCGCCGGAAAGATCCGCAACGCGCGAGCCCAGACAAAGCCCGAAAGCGCCGGCGCGCGGACGAGGCTCGCGGTCACCAGCAGCCCGGAG
Organism: Hyphomicrobiaceae bacterium; assembly: GCA_031403155.1. Lineage (GTDB taxonomy): Bacteria > Pseudomonadota > Alphaproteobacteria > Rhizobiales > Hyphomicrobiaceae > JANNSX01. The sequence goes on along the minus strand of JANNSX010000421.1, from coordinate 32,380 downwards.
ACGGCGAAAAAGACGTGCACGGCATGCTGGCCGAGCGTGAAGCCAGTTGTGGCGAAGAGGGGCTCGGAGGCGGTGACATGAGTCAGCAGATAGAAGCTGTGCGAGAATACGACAGCCAGTGCCGTAACGAGACGCAGTACGCCGAACCCGTTGTCAGGATCGATCAGGATGTCGCCAAGACGGGGTCCGAGGAAGCGGTTCATCGTTGGTCTCTCGCCAGTATGGCTGGTTAACGCGCCAATCTGTGAGAGAGATCGAGCAGTCTTCGTGCCAGATGCCGGCGATCGGCCTCCTGCGGCGCTTGGCCCGGTTAAGGAAGTCTGAAGCTCATTTCTGTAGACTGAAGGCAACGGCCGGGGCAGATGCCTCTGGTCGGTCAATGAGTAAGCCTCGTCGGGGCACGAAAGCGCGGCGGGGAGGAGCACGATGCGTCAAGCGTTCGAGATCGGCGGCGAGAGGATCGAGCCTGGCACACGCCGGCTGGTCGATATTCCCGTTTCCAAGCTGTCGAACCACGTACCGGTGTCGCTCGCCGTCCATGTCGTGCACGGCGCGGAGCCTGGGCCGACGCTGTTCGTCTCGGCGGCCATCCATGGCGACGAAATCAACGGCGTCGAGGTCATTCGGCGGCTGTTGCGCGTCGAGGAGCTGGCGCGGCTCAAGGGCACGCTGCTCTGCATCCCCGTCGTCAACGCCTATGGCTTCATCGCCCGCTCGCGCTATCTGCCGGATTCGCGCGATCTGAACCGCGCGTTCCCGGGAAACCCGACAGGATCGCTCGCCTCGCGCCTCGCCCACATCCTGATGCAGGAGGTGGTCTCGCGCTCCAACCTCGGCATCGACCTGCATACGGCCGCGGCCAACCGCACGAACCTTCCGCAAATCCGTTCGGCCTTCAAGACGCCGGCCGAGCACGACATCGCCCGGGCCTTCGCCGCGCCCATCATGCTGACGGCACCGGAACGGGAGGGCTCGCTGCGTGAAGCAGCCCGCAAGCTCGGCATTCCCGTCGTCGTCTACGAGGGCGGCGAAGGATTGCGCTTCGACGAGTTCGCCATCCGCGTCGGTGTCAGAGGTATCCTCGGCGTCATGCAGAAGACCGGCATGATCGAGCTGCCGCCCGACCTCAACGGCCTCGAGCAACCAATCCACGCCACCTCCTCGAGCTGGCTGCGAGCGCCCGAAGGCGGCGTGCTGCTCGCCTACAAGACGACCGGCGATACGGTCGAGCCCGGCGAGGTCATCGGCGCCGTCGCCAACCCCTTTGAGGATGTCGAGACGGAGATCAGCGCGCCCAAGCGCGGCATGATCATCGGCCGGACGCGGCTGCCGGTCGTCAATCTCGGCGACGCGCTCTTCCACATCGCCTGGATCAAGCCGACCGAGGGCTTGACCAGCATCACCAGCGAGGTCAGTGCCGATCCGCTGTTCGACGAGGACGAGATCGTTTGACGGTCAGGCGAGCCCGCCTGCCAGCAGGAACGCCACGCAGATGATCGCCCCCAGCGCCGGCACCGCGAGCGGCTGCACCGCCACACCGGCCGGTGCCGGATCGCCGCGAAGCTTGATGCGAACGAGCGCGGCGTTGACGAGCGCAAAAACAACGAGCGTGATGCGCGAGGTCCATACGGCGAGCTGCTCGAGTGGCAGGAACACGGCAAGCAGATAGACAGCGACCACGACCAGCCCAGTCGCGACGATCGGCGTCGCGGTCACCGGATGGACGCGCGCGAGTGCGGCGGGCAACCGGCCTTGCACGGCCAATCCATAGATCACCCGCGAGGCCATGATGATCTGCACGATGATGCCGTTGAGGGTCGCGATGATGGCGATGGCCCCGAGCCAGCGCGGCGAGGCCCCCGTCGCGCGCTCGAAGACGAGGGCGAGCGGGGCCTCCGAGCGGCCGAGCTCGGCCGGCGGCACGACGACCACGGAGACGGCCGCGACGGCGATGTAGAGCACGGTCGAAATGAGGAGCGTCAGGTAGATCGCGCGCCTGAGCGTCACCGTCGGGTCCTTGACCTCCTCGGCGACATTGACGATGCCCTCGAAGCCGATGAAGGCGAAAAAGGCGATGAGACCGGCAGACAGAACACCGAGCCAGACGCCGGGCTCGAGGTCGGGCATGACGGTGTGCGCGAGCGCCGGCCAACTTTCCGGCTTCGCGATGAGGCCCGCGCCCACCACGATCAGCAGCCCGGCGATCTCGATGAGCGTCATGACGGCCGCGAGCGTCACCGATTCCTCGATGCCCCACGCCGCGACGAGCCCCATGGCGAGAATGACCAGCGTCAAAAGCAGGACCGGCGGCCAGTCGAGGAACACGCGGATGTAGCCGACGCTGCCGTGCGAGATCGCGGCTGCCGATACGAGTCCCACGCCCACAACCAGAAGTCCGACGAGGAGCGTCAGCGCTCTCCACTCGAACGCCACACCGACGAAGGCCGCCTCGCCCGCGCTCACCGGATATCGCGTCGTCAGCTCGGCGAGCGACAGCGCCGTCGGCGCCATGACGAGGGCGGCGACGACGAAGGCGAAGGGTGCATGCTCGGCCGCGCGCCAGGCGGCGTTGCCAATGAGCACATAGATGCCGGCGCCGATGGTGACGCCGAGGCCGTAGAGCACGACGTGCCAGAGGGTGAGCTTGCGCTTGAGGGCGGCAGATTCACCGGCTGCGACGGCACGGTCAGTATCTGAACTCATGCCACTTCGCCACCTTGCCGCCCGCCGTTGCCATGCCACCCCTCCCGAAGGTTGCCGAAGGCGGTCCTTGCCTCCGGCACGCCCCAGGCTAATCCGGATGCTCCCGCTTGTGCACCCGGATTTCACATGGACTAGCGGGCTACCGTCACCGAGCAATGTGCCTTCGAGACAATGGCGTGGGAGATCGAGCCGAGCACCAACTTGGCGATCGCACCCTTCTCGCCGGTGCCCGTGACGATGTGATCGAAGCCGTGCTCGTGCGCATAGTGGATGACGGCGCCGGCCGGATCGCGGGCCCGGGCGACGACGAGGTCGGCCTGCGACGCGCCCGAGCCCATCGCCACGGCGCGCGCCTCCTCGGCGACCTTGTCCGCCTCGGCGGCATCCCAGTGATACATGGCCGGCGCCCGGGGCGTGCCGAGCGCCGTGTTGACGACCATGATGGTGAGCTTGGCCTCGTTGGCCTTGGCGAGGTGAGCGGCTTCCCGGACCGCCTGCTTGGCGTGATCGGTGCCGTCGTAGGCACAAAGGATTTTCTTCATGACGGTTTCCTTCCGTGTCGCGAACCAGAGGACTGTCAATACAATTCACGCCATGGGGCGTCGTTCCGCCTTGATCCGCATCAAAGGCACTTGCCGGCCGGATCGAACCGGCTTAGTCAGATGGGGGGGCAGGATCGGCCGCCCCTTCAGGCTCACCGCCCAAGCGCCGAGCGCTCTCATATGGGAGAATGGGTATGGGTGAGCTCTTCATGTCTTTGGACGAGTTGCGCGCGCGGATCGGCACGGCCGGTGCGCCGGCCATCGTCGACGTCCGGCGCCGGCCGGTCTTCGATGCCGATCCAACGGTGCTGCCGGCGGCGCGCTGGCGTGATCACATGCAGACCGGCGCCTGGGTGAGAGATCTGCCAGCGGATCGGGAGCTGCTCGTCTATTGCGTGCACGGCCACAATGTCAGCCAGCTGGCGGCGGCTTCTCTCCGAGAGGCGGGCTATCGCGTCCGTTCGCTCGAGGGCGGCATCGAAGCCTGGCGGCAGGCCGGTCATCCGCTGATCCGGAAAGCGGGGCTACCTGGGCGGGATGAGACGAAGCCCAGCATCTGGGTGACACGGGTGAAACCCAAGATCGATCGCATCGCCTGCCCCTGGCTCATCCGCCGGTTCATCGACGCCGAGGCGCGATTCCTGTTCGTCGAGCCGGAATTCGTGAAGGATGTGGCGGCGGAAGTCGGTGGCATTCCCTACGACATCGAGGGTGTCGATCTCACCCATCGCGGCGAGGGCTGCTCGTTCGACACGCTGCTCGACGAGCTCGGCCTCGATGAGCCGTCGTTGCGGGCGCTGGCTCTCATCGTCCGCGGCGCCGACACCGGGAGGCCCGATCTCGCGCCGGAGGCGGCCGGATTGCTCGCCGTCTCGCTCGGCATCTCGGCGCTGTCCGGCGGCAACGACGCCGCCGCCCTCGATCGCGGTTTTCCGGTTTACGATGCTCTCTATGCCTGGCTGCGCCACGCCAAGGGCGAGACGCATGGCTGGCCGCCACGGAGTGCCGCATGAGCGAGGTGGTCCCGGCCGAGCGGCCATCCTTCGCCGAGCTCACCCAAGTGTTCGGAAAAATCGGCCTCCTCTCCTTCGGGGGACCTGCGGCGCAGATCGCGCTGATGCACCGGATGCTCGTCGAGGAGAAGAAGTGGCTCGACGAGCCGACCTATCTGTCGGCTCTCAATTTCTGCATGCTGCTGCCAGGACCGGAAGCGATGCAGCTTGCGACCTATGCCGGCTGGCGGCTGCATGGCTTGAAGGGGGGGCTCGCGGCCGGGCTGCTGTTCGTCGTGCCGGGCGCGATCGTCGTCTTGGTGCTGACGATGATCTATGCCGCCTTCGGGCAGGTGCCGCTCATCCAGGCGCTGTTCGCCGGCGTCAAGGCGGCGGTGCTCGTCATCGTCGTCGAGGCACTGCTGAGAGTCGCCAAGCGGGCATTGAAGCAGCCGGCGCATTGGGTGATCGCAGGGCTCGCCTTCGTGGCGTTGTTTTTCTTCGCCGTGCCGTTTCCGATCGTGATCATTGCAGCGGCAATTGTCGGGGCGATGTTACTCAAAGGGGCGAGTGCTCCGGTCGCCGATGCTTCGACAGCCACACCCATATCGTTCGCCGGAACTCTGTCGACCATCGGCGCCTGGCTTGTCGTCTGGTGGGCGCCGGTGGCGCTTGCAGCCCTCGCGCTCGGGCCGGGACACGTCATCGTCGACATCGGCGTGTTCTTTTCCAAGCTCGCGGTCGTGACCTTTGGCGGCGCCTATGCGGTGCTCGCCTACATGGCGCAGCAGGCGGTCGAGGCGAAGGGTTGGCTTTCGGCGGGGCAAATGCTCGACGGGCTGGGCCTTGCCGAGACCACGCCCGGTCCGCTGATCCTCGTCACCGAGTTCGTCGGATTCCTCGGCGCGCTGCGATCGTCGGGCTCCTGGGGGATCGCCGTCCTCGGCGCGCTGATGACGCTCTGGGTCACCTTTGCGCCGTGCTTTCTCTGGATCTTCGCCGGCGCGCCCTACATCGAGCGCATCCGCCGCGTGCCGTGGCTGTCATCGGCACTATCGGCGATCACCGCCGCGGTGGTCGGCGTCATCCTCAATCTGTCGCTGTGGTTTGCGCTGCAGGTGCTGTTCCGGAAGGGCGAGACCATCGCCGCCGGACCGGTTCGGATGTGGTGGCCGGATCTTGCCTCCGCCGACATCCTGGCGATGCTGCTCGCCGCGATCTCGGCCGTGATGCTGTTGAAGTTTCACAAGGGAATCGCCTGGACACTCGCGCTCGCCGGCGGATTGGCGCTGTTGGCGCACGTTGCGGGTTACAGCCACCCCCTGTAGCGGAACCACACCCAGGGCAGCACGGCGGCGAGCACCATGAGGCCCAACGCCATGGGATAGCCGAGCAGCCACTTGATCTCCGGCATAGTCTCGAAATTCATGCCGTAGACCGAGGCGATCAGCGTCGGCGGCATGAACACCACCGCCATGACCGAGAAGAACTTGATGATGGCGTTCTGCTCCATCGAGATCATGCCGAGCACGGCATCGAGCAGGAAGGTGATCTGGTTGCCGAGCGAGTTGAGATGATCCGTCAGCGAAGTGACGTCGCGCTGCGCCGTCTTGATGCGCGCACGGATCGATTTGTCCTCCTTGGCGGCCGTCTCCTGCATGACGTGACCGAAATAGGTCAGCAACCGGTTGAGCGACATCAGCGCCTCGCGGGCGCGTGAGGCGATGTCGCCCTCCCGGCCGATGCCGTGCAGGATCTCGTCGAAGCGTCGCGACGAGCGGCGCGCCTTGCCCTTGGGGTCCTGCGCGAAGACGCGCTGCGACAGGCGATCGGTCTCGCTCTGGATGCGCTCGATGAGATCGGCATGCCGGTCGATGACCATCTCGAGCAGACCGGTGAGCGTGGCGGTGGCATTCTGGCAATCGATCTGCCCGCGCGCCGCCCGGCCAGCGAACATCTGGAACGAGTAGGGCTCGGCGTAGCGGATGGTGACGAGGCGCGCCGGGGTGAGGACGAAGGTGACGGTGGTCGAGACCGGGCGCGGGGAATCGATCTGGATCAGGAGCGTCGCCGTCATGAAATGGGCGCCGTCCTCCTGGTAGAGACGGCTCGAGGCCTCGATCTCCTGCAGCTCCTCGCGCGTCGGGATGTCGATCTCGAGCACCACCTCGACGAGCTTTTCCTCTTCCGGCGTCGGGTTGAGGAGGTCGACCCAGACCGTGGCGTCGCCAATAAGCGCTTCGGCATTCTCGCGGCGCACGAGCGCCGAGCCATTGCGGTCGTAGATAGTGAGCATCCGTCCCCCGGAGCTGTTGGTTGCGGCGGCACTATGGGGATCGGCATGGGTCAATGCAACTACCGGAAGGACGAGCCGGAACTGGCTGGATTATCGCGGTTTTCATCGCCAGCGGCTCAGGCTATGGCTGGCCGGCGGATCGAATGGCCGATTCGCGGAACCGGATGCTGGGAGTGAGACGCCATGGCCGAACCGGGCACGGGAAGCGACGCCGGGTACATCAAGACTCTGGAGACTCTCGTCGAGCGCACGATCCTGGCCAGCCGCTGGCTGCTGGTGATTTTCTACATCGTGCTGGCTGCCGCGCTCGGCGTCTACGCCATCGCCTTCGTGGTGAAGTTCTTCCACCTGGTGCAGAAGATTTTCAGTCTGGGCGAGGACGAGATCATACTCGCCATGCTGGGGCTCATCGACGCCTCGCTGGTGGCGAGCCTCCTCGTCATGGTGATGATCTCGGGCTACGAGAATTTCGTCAGCCGGTTCGACGAGGGGAACTCGGAGCTCTCGTGGCTGGGCAAGCTCGATGCTGGCTCGCTGAAGATCAAGGTGGCTTCCGCCATCGTCGCCATCTCCTCGATCCACCTGCTGCAGATCTTCCTGAACATGGATCACTATCCAAACGACAAGATATTCTGGGCGCTGCTGCTGCATCTGACGTTCATCGCCTCCGCCGTGTTCCTCGGCGTGCTCGACCGGATCATGCATGCAACGGTCAAGCACGCACCCAAGGGCGATGGGCCGAAAATGCACGTTTCGGAGAAAATCTAGCTTCGCACCAGAAAGCCTCTTGGCAATGGCTGCGAAGCATGCGACCATTTCACATCGCTTCAACAACCGGAAGGAGGTGATCCAATGTCGAGTGGGATCAACGCGCTATCGCTGAGAGCTTCGCGCACCGGACCGACGTTGGGGCAACCTCCAGCGGTCACCTGATGCGTCTTCGCTCGAGCGGGCTTTAGGGTCCGCTCGCGAGGTGCCGGCGATCAGCCGTATCTCACGAAGGGGTCGCGCCCATGGCGCGGCCCCTTTTTGTCGTGCGCGAAGCTATCGATAAAGGTCGGCCCGCGTCGGCGGCAACGTCGAGGGCCGCTTCGCTGTTCGGCTGGCGAGCGTCTGAAAAATCTGGAGCGTGCCGTGCGAGAAGGCGAGCGATACGCCGGCGAGATAGGCGACCCAGATGCGATAGGTCTCGGGGCCGACCAAGGCTTCGGCCTCCGCGCGACGCGCCGTCAGGCGCTCGCACCACAGCCGCGTCGTCTGCGCGTAGTGCCGCCGCCAGGCTTCCACGTCGTGCACCTCGAAGCCCGCTTGCTCCATGGCCGTCACCGTGTGGCCGATATCGTCGAGCGCGCCGCCCGGAAAAATGTACTTGAGGATCGCCTTCTGCTCGGGCCTGGTGCCGAAGCGGCGGCCGTCCGGGCTCGCGCGGTGTGAGATCGCGTGATTGAGGAAGAGGCCATCGGGCGCCAGCACGCGCCGTACCGCCTTCATGTATTTGGGGATGTTGGGGAGGCCGATGTGCTCGTACATGCCGATCGAGGCGATCTTGTCGTAGGTGCCGTCGAGATCGGCATAGTCGCGGATCTCGACGGTGATGCGATCGGCGAGCCCTGCCTCGGCGATGCGTTTGCGTGCGATCTCGAGTTGCGCTTCCGAGAGAGTGATGCCATGGGCCTTGACACCATGATGGCGCGCCGCGTGCAGCAACAGCCCGCCCCAGCCCGAGCCGATGTCGAGGAAGCGCTCGCCGGGTTGGAGCCGCAGCTTCCGGCAGATCATTTCGAGTTTGTCGTGCTGCGCCTCATCGATGCCGTTCGACCAATCCGTGAAGTAGGCGCAGGAGTAGATCATCTCGTGATCGAGGAAGAGCCGGTAGAACTCGTTGCCGACGTCGTAGTGGAAGCGGATGAAGTCGCGGTTCTCGGCCTGCTTGCGGCGCTCACCCGCATGATCGCCAAGGAAGGCACGTGAGGCTCCGGGAGCCTCTGACCTCACCCAGAGGAACGGCCAGAGCATTCGCGCGATGCCGAGCTTCGACAACGACTTGAGCTTGCGGCCCGCGCCCTCTCCGGAAAGACCTTCGGCCAAATCGATCAGCGTGCCGCCCTCGAGGCCGATCTCACCGTGGGCGTAGTGACGGATGACGCGATCGAGCGTCGGGCGCTTGAGGAGCGAGGCGACGACGCCGGGCGAGGCAATGGTGATGACAAGCGGCCGCGCTACATTGCTTCCGAGCGGAACCTCGCTGCCGTCCCACAGCTTCACACGCGCATCAAGATCGAGATGGCGCGCGACGTCGCTGATCGCCGCCCGCGCGGCGTCGAGCAGTTTTGGATCGTTTGCACCGGCGGCCATCAGGCCAAGCCAAGCACAGCTGCGTTGGCCGGGCAACGAAAACTCCAAGGGGGTTGCACCGGGCCAGCCGGCCGATAGGCTGCGCCGGCGATTTGCAGCCAAGGAGCTCGAGAGTGGACAACAGCTGGATCGGCGACGTGTTGCGCTTCTGGTTCGTGGAGCGGACGCAGGAGAATTGGTTCCAGAAAAACTGGGTCGTCGATCAGATGATCCGCGATCGTTTCCTCTGGGTGCACGAGAAGCTGTCGCAGCAGGTGCCGCCGGATGCGCTCGACCATATCGACGGCGCGCTCGCCGCCCTCGTCGTGCTCGATCAGTTTTCAAGAAACATGTTCCGCGGTACAGCCCGCGCCTTCGCCGCCGACCCGCAGGCGCTCATCCTCGCCAAGCTCGCCATCGACCGCGGCTACGACCGCCGCCTACACCCGGACAAGCGGCAGTTCGTCTATCTCCCCTTCGAGCACAGCGAGGACGTGAGAGAGCAAGAACGATCCATGCATCTGTTCGGCGAGATGGGCGTACCCGACAACGTCCATTATGCTTGGCTGCATAAAATCATCATCGACCGCTTTGGCCGGTTTCCGCATCGCAATGTTGCGTTGGGCCGGAACTCGACGCCCGAGGAAATCGCGTTTCTCAACGGGCCGAACAGCTCGTTCTGAGGTTATTTCGCAAATTTGTACTCGGCCTGTGTCCGGCGGAACAGCAACCGGGCCGAAGAGGGACTATGTTTCGCTCCTGATCGGCCCAGGCGTTAACAGGAGCTTACGATGAGCACATACCGCACACTTGCGCTCGCCTCTTTGGCGGCCCTCTCGATGCAGGTCACCATGTCTGCGACTGCCGAAGCCAAAATCCATTGCGATGGTCCCTACCAGATGTCGAGCGGCTATCCGATCCGCACGCCCTATTGCGAGGACAACTATCTGGCCACTGTCGCGCGGGGCTACGGCATGACCGTTTCAGGCGCACAGGTCCGCCACAGCTACAACCTCAAGCGCGATGTATGCCAAGTGGTCGGCAACGACACGCGGGTTTCGGAGATCTGTGTCGGCGTGCGGCGTGACGGGAGCAACAAGATCTGGACGCCTTAGAGTGCTTCCGGAAAAGTGCGAAGCGGTTTTCCGAAGAGAAGCACGACAAGCCAAAGAACTAGGGTGTTGGAGTGATTGGGCCAATCACGCAAATACCCTGGTCTCAGAACTCCCGGCCGGGAGGGGCGGCGTGCACGGGGCTCCCGACCCGTCACGCCGCTCTTTTGAACCGGCATTCGAACTCGGAGCGGATTTGCGCCGCGAGCACATCGGCGATGGCGTTCTGCCCGGCACCGCGCGTGTGCAGGTTGATGTAGAAGACGGGCAGCGCCGGCAGCGCCTCCGCCGGTCTCAAGATCTCGAGTGAGCCCGGCACGACGGAGGTCAGCATCGGCGCCACCGCCATGTCTGCTTCCAGCATGGCCAGCATCGGCGTCGTGTCGCCGACCTGGAACATCAGGTGCCAGTTGCGTCCGGCCCGCCGAAGTGCCTCCAGCGCATGGGTCCGGAAGGCGCAGGTGCCATCGCCCATGGCGACCGGAATGGGATTGCGCCGCCAGGCCGTGCCGCCGCGGGCGCCGACCCAGGCGAGCGTGTCCGGCAGCAGCGTGTTCGCCGCCGAGACCGGCGCCGGCTCGGTGGTGAGCGTCAGGTCGATCTCGCCGCGTTGCATGCAGTCAAGCAGCTTCGGCGTCGTCGAGGCGACGAGCGAGACGCGGACGCGCGGATGCGATTGCCGAAACGACCGTAGCACCGGCGGCATGTAGAGCCCGACGATGTCGTGCGGCACGCCGAGCCGGACCTCGCCCTCGAATTCAGGCTCGATCATGGTCGAGAAGACAGCGTCATTCATAGCGATGAGCCGCTGGGCGGGAGTGATCAGCCGCTCGCCGGCGGAGGTGAGGCGAAGCTGCTTATCCGAGCGATCGAACAGCTCCGATTGCAGTAGCTCCTCCAGCCGTTTGATCTGCTGGCTGATGGCTGCCTGCGTCAGGTTCAGAACCCGGCCGGCCGAGGTCATGCCGCCGGTCTCGGAGACCGCCACGAAGGCGCGCAGCAGGGCGATGTCGATGTCTCGTCTCATGCGCTCAACATAATGCATCGTGATGTAAATGACAATGACTATTCGTTTTCGTTATGAAGCGATTGCCCCCATCTTTCCTTCAACGACGCTCCAACGAAGGAGAGATCGACATGAGCAACACCTCCCTCCCCCGCCCGATCTGGACGGCTGGACACCCGCAGACCGGGACACTTCGCTTCAAGGTCCGGCTGGGCCGCGTCTTGCGGCGGCTCGGCGCCATGTTGGCCGCTTGCCGCCAGCGTCGCGATTTGGCCGGTCTCGACGATCGCACGCTGCACGATATCGGCGTATCCCGCGCGGATGTGGAGCGAGAGGCAAACCGGCGCTTCTGGGACATTGATTTGTAGCGAAGCCTCAAGCCGCTACTTGTCCGGCCGGCGCTAAATCGGTGCGCGGCAACAGGCGGTTCGCAGGCAGGCGGATGCGGGCCGTCGTGCCGGCGCCGACCGTGCTCTCAAGGACAAAGCTGCCGCCGTGCAGCTCGACGAGTTTTTTGACGATTGGCAGGCCGAGACCACTGCCCTCGACGTTGCGGTTGGCCTCGCTGGCCACCCGCACGAAAGGCTCCATGACCTTGTCGAGATACTCGGCCGGAATACCCGGGCCATCGTCTGAGACCGCGATCTCGACGCCGTGTAGCCGCGAAGGCATGGCCGAGACGATGACATGGCCGCCCTCGCGGCCGTAGCGGATCGCATTGGCCGCGACATTGAGGACCGACTGGAACAGCGCCCGCTCGTCGGCGACGATGTCCGGCAGGTCCGGCGCGATCTGCATCTCGATCTGGGTCTTGCGGGCCTGGGCCGCCGGGCCGAGGAACCGCACGCAGCGCGCAAGTACCTCGTCGAGCGCCGTCGGCGTCTCCTGGAGCTGGTACTGACCCGCCTCGATGCGCGACAGGTCGAGCAGCGAGTTGATGAGGCTCAGCATGTGCCGGCCAGCCGAGGAGATGTCCTCGGCGTGGGAGATCTGGCGATGCGGCAAGTTCATGCGGCGGCACTCGCTGAGGAGGACTTCCGAGAAGCCGATGATGGCGTTGAGCGGCGTCCTCACCTCGTGCGTGACGTTGCGCAGGAACTCGGTCTTGGAGAGGTTCGCCTGCTCGGCCTTGGCGCGCGCCTCGGCCTCCTGGGCGCGCGAGCTGGCGACGCTTTCGGCCATGGCATTGAAGGCCTGGCTCAGATTGAGCACCTCCTTGGGCGTCAGCCAGCCGAGCTTGGTGATGCGAACGTCCGTGTCGCCTTCCTGCATGCGGCGGGCGGCGCGGCTCACCGCCATCAGCGGGCCGACCACAGGCGCTGTCGCGAGCGAGCCGACGAGCGCCGCCGTCAAGATGATGAGGAAGGCGATCGACAGTGTCAGCGTCTGCGAGCCAGCGCTGGAGGCAGAGCCCACCGGCTCGTGCACCAGCACGCCCCAGCCGGTATCGCCGGCCGGCAGCGCAACAACGATGGACGGGCCGCTCGCCTCGGGCATACGCTCTTGCGCGATCTGCTGACGGCCGAGCTGCATCTCCTTCACCAGAGCAAAGTCCGACAGATCTTTCGCTTGCAGCTCCCAATGCTTCTGCGGGCTGGCAATGATCCGTCCCGCACCATCGACGATGTCGATGACGATTGCCTGGTTCGAGTTGATTCTCTGCGCGAGGCGAACGAGCTCGGACGTCGAGACGCCGGCAACCAGGATTGCGCCTTGGCGCGCACCGGCGAGGGTAAGCTCAGGCTGCCGGTCGGCGCCGATTGCAACACGAATTGCGCTGATGGTGCCGGCGGAGAGGCGGGATTTCAGGATCGCCAGATCGTCGAGACTGTACATCTCTGGCATCAAGTCGGCACGAACGCCAAACTTGGCTGTGACCTTGCCGCTCGCCTCGTCGACCCAACCGGCATAGCGGAAGCCGAGGCCGGAAAGCAGCTCGGTATCGACCGCGCCGTCAGCGGACGAGTGCTCGCCGATGACATGCTCGAAGGCACTCACGACTTCGTTGTGATAGAACTCGACCGACAGACCGACGGAGCGGGCGAGCAGCAGATTGTGTTCGCCGGCCTCCGCGATGCGCGCATCGATCTGCGAGGAGTAGGGCCACACCCAGAACACGATGAGGGGCACCGCAACGATTGCGGCGAACGTCACCAGAGAGGTGTTCTTCAACGACAACATTCGACTACCCGATCGGCACGCCAGAGCCGGCTTCCCCAGGTTGAAGTCTGTCGCATCGCCGCGAAGGAATGCCTAACGGTCAGTGAATACTGAAGTTCTGGAAAACCGCCGGTTAGGCCGGAGCGGCAAATCAATGGGAAACTGTCGGCAGTTTTTCACAAAATACGGCGCGCAAGGACGATCAGTGTTCGGAAACGCCGGAAATCCGGCCCCGCGACAGGGGCGACGCCCAATGCTAAATCTCTTCGAGAATTTGAGGAGAATGCCATGCAGATCGTTCTCGAGCGGCGGGCAGACATAACGTTAGACGCCGCGCGTAAGGTTGCCTTCGACAATGCGCGCGTCCGGCTGGGCAAAAAGGCGCTCGCCAGGATCGCTCAGGCCCGCGCCGCTTTCGAGCGGCTGATCGAGGAGCCGGGCATTGTCATCTATGGCGTGACGTCCGGTTACGGCCAGCACGCGCACTTGCGTTTTTCTCCCGTGGAGCGCCGCGCCCATGCGCGAAAACCCCCGATCGCCGCGCAGGCCAATTGGGGCGAGCCTTTCCCCGAGCGCGCCGTCCGCCTGATGGTTCTTGCGCGGCTCGCGAACTTCATCGAGGGGCACGCCGCCGTGACGCCGGAGCTGGCGGAAAAGGTTGCCGCGATGCTGGACGGACCGCTGCCGCCGGTGCCACTCGACGGCGCGGTCTGCGCGGGGGAAATTCTCCCCCTCTCCTGGCTGTTTGGTCCACTCGCGCAGTTGGTCGAGCTGAAGGAGAAGGAATCGCTCTCCCTCATCAACGGCGCGCCGCTGGCTGCGGCACTGGTTGCCGATGGGGCCCTCATTGCCGAGCGGCGCCTGGCCATCGCGGAGGAGATCTTCGCACTCGCCGCCGAAGCCTACAAAGTGCCTGTCGCGCATTTCTCGGTGGCCACGGCGAAACTCCAAGGCGATCCGCACGAGATCGCAGCCGCCGAGCGGCTGTCTCGGCTCATCGAAGGCGGCACCACCGATCGGCGGCCCTATCAGGCGCCCGTCACCTTCCGCATCCTGCCGAAGATGCTCGGCAGGCTCCACCGCGACCTCGACCGGGCGCAAGAGGCCGCCCGCATCTCGCTCTGCCAGGTCTCCGACAACCCGACCTATTTCCCTCCCGAGGATGACTCTTCGAACGGCGAGATTCATTCGACGGGTGGTTATCACAACGCCGCCGCCTGGCCAGCCCTCAATGCGCTCGCGATGGCCTATGCGGACCTGACGACGCTCTGCGATCGGGTGATCGCCCGCCTGCTCGACGGCAACACCTCGGGATTGCCGGCGCAACTCATGCGGCCGGGGATCGATGACGAGAGTGCGGTCTATCTCGGCACGTTGGGCTTCGCAGTCGTCGGCTACGGCGAGGCCGCGCGGCGGGCGGCGCAGGCGGTGTTCCTCCCCGGCTCCGAGTCGGGCGGCTTCGTGCAGAACGATGTCGCGGTGCCGACGGCGCTTGCCTGGAAGGGGCAGGAGGATGCCGGGCGGATGCTCGATCTTTGTCTCGGCGCAGTGGCGGTTGCGGCCGTCCGGGCCTTCGAGGTGACGGACCGCACCGCTCCCCCGGCCCTCAAGGCGATTTTTGCTCTGGTCGAGACCTTGCGGCGGGAAAGCGCGACGGTGCCCGCGCCCGGCAAGATCGCGGGTCAGGTGACGGACGATATCCGCCGCCGCATCAATGGCTGAGGAGCGGACGATAACCTCGTTCCCCGTCAGGCAGAAATAAGCTAGAAAATACAAGGACGCTGAGGGTGCAGATGTAGAGTTCCCGGGGAGTGGGCTCTGTTCAGAGCGGGTTCATATGGGGGGCGATAGTGTCCCAATCGTCGGCTGGTTTTGGTTGGCCGGCGCGTCGAGTTGGGCCACACTTGAAAGGCCCCACGAGTTCTCTATTTGTAACGGGCAGGTGTCGCTCGGCCTAGTTCGAAGCGGCGGAAACGATGAGGATGCAATGCACCGGATCATGAAAGTCGGTATCGCTCTCGGCGCCCTTTCGGGCTTCGCGGCGCTCGGCTCGGCGGCCATGGCTCAGGAGGATTGCAGCTGGTATGCGCTGACCTCCGCCAAGCAGCAGCAGGAGAACGAAGGCAAGGCCTGCGGTCTTGCCGGCGACGGCTGGACAACGGACATCGCGGTTCACACGACCTGGTGTGAGCAGGTGCCGCCCGATCAGTGGCGCCAGGCGGTTGCCGATCGCCAGAAGGAGCTCGACGGCTGCGGCGGCTAAAGTTTTTTTCGGCGGTCGAGCCAGTCGCATTTTCAGGCGAAGTGGTCACCGGTTCACCGTAGAAAATGCGCCAAGCCAAAATCCGGCGCAACCCGGATTGATTACCTCACGACCTCTACTCTCCAGTCTCCATCTCCCGGCCGTATCGCTCCCCCGCGATACGGCCGTTCTGCTTCCTTGTGCTGAGTGTGGCGGAGTGCACCCGAGTGGTGAGGCATCACCGGTCCGGTGACGCACGCGGGTCCCGGCCTTCGCCGGGATGACGACGTTGAGAGGATTGTGGCTAATCGCGACCCGAGTCACCCACTGCACCTCAGCGACCCGTGTCTTCGAAGAGTGGCGCAAGAACCACCAAGCACGTCATCCCGGCGGTCATGGCGTAGCCATGCTTTGCATGAGTGGCCGGGACCTGTGTGTGCCTCGATTGGGCACGTCGGTGGAATGCGGCCGTGACATCTACGGTACGAGAAACAGAGTTGCGTGGGTGACACGCATTCTCCTACCCCGGCCAGCCCGTATAGACCTCCGTCCCGCGCTTCTTGATCTGGCCGGCGATGATGACGCGCTGGATTTCCGACGTGCCTTCCCAGATGCGGTCGACGCGGATGTCGCGGTAGAGGCGCTCGACCGGGTTCTCGCGCATGTAGCCGCGGCCGCCCAAAATCTGCAGCGCCTTGTCGATGACGCGTCCAGCCATTTCCGAGCAGAACAGCTTCAACGCGCTCGCCCGGGCATGGATCAGCTTGCGGTCGAGGCCGTGGTCGATTTCCGAGGCGACGCGATAGAGCATCGACTTCGCGGCGAAGATGTCGACACCCATGTCGGCGAGCATGAATTCGATGCCCTGGAAGTCGCGGATCGGCTGGCCGAACTGCACGCGGGCCGCCGCATAGTCGTTGGCGACGTCGAAGGCCCGCTCCGCGGCGCCCAACGTATGCGTGGCGATCTGCAGCCGCGCCTCGACGAACCAGTCCTTCGTCAGCTCGAAACCCTGGCCGACGTCGCCGAGAATTCGATCCGCCGGAATGCGCGCATCCTTGAACACCAGCTCGGCGTGATCGAAGGTGTAGTTGTGCATGAATTTTGGGCTCCTCACATGCGTCATGCCCTCGACGGGCTTGTCGACGAGGAAGAGCGTCGGCTGCTTGGGATCGCCGTCGACATTCGCCTGCACGATGATGAAGTCGGAGGCGTTGTAGGAGGTGACGAACCACTTCGTGCCGGAAATGCTCCACTGGTTGCCGACGAGCTTGGCTGTCGCCTTTCCCGCGCCGGCGTCCGATCCGGCATCGGGCTCGGTGATGGCAACGCACGGGCGGCGCTCGCCGTGGTTGGAAGGCTTGAGGTAGGTGTCGATCTGCTCTTGCGTGCCGAAGCGCAGGCACACGGCCGGCCGCCACACCGCTGTCCACAGACCGTTCGTCAGTCGACCCATCTGCTCCTCGATGACGGTTTGCTCCAGCATCGTGAGGCCGAGGCCACCATGCTCCTTCGAATGATTGATGCCGGCAAAGCCCCAATCGCGCACGGCCTGGCGGACGCCGGCGCGGCGCTCCATCGGCAGCTCGCCATGCTCCTCGACGACGAGCTCCAACGGCTGCAGCACCTCCTCGACGAAGGCGCGCCCCTTGGCGGCCAGCTCCTTCTCGCGTTTCGAGAGTGAGAGATCCATCGAACTTATCCTTTCCTGCGCGGGACAATGAGACAGTCGACCGCCATTGCGCCCGTGGGCGCGGCGATGACCGGGTTGACGTCTATTTCGGCGAGGTCTTCGGCGAGTGCAGAAACCATCGCGGAGAAGCGGGCGATCCAGCGTGCGAGCGCGGTGAGGTCGGCGGGGGCTGAGCCACGCACGCCGTCGAGGAGGCGCGCGATCTTCAGCTCGGATAGCATCGCGCGAGCCTCGTTCCCGGAGACCGGCGCCAGCGCCACCGCCGTATCGGCCATCACCTCGATTAATGTGCCGCCGGCCGAGAGCATGATGACCGGGCCGAAACCGGGATCGACGAAAGCACCCACGCCGATTTCGACTCCCTTCGGCGCCATTGCTGCAATGAGCACGCGGGGACCGAGGCGCAAGCTGAGATCGGCGTAGACCGCACGAACTGTGGTTTCATCGCCAAGATTGAGCTTCACGCCGCCGACCTCTGTCTTGTGGGCGTGATCCTCGGCGGTTTTGAGCGCGACGGCCGAGCCAATTGCCTTCCAGGCCCTCACGGCTTCAAATTCCGATGCAACGATCCGCCGTTGCGGCACGTCGAGGCCGAAGTCCGCCAGCATGTCGAGGGCATCAGACTCGCTCGGACGTTCGGAACGAAGCCGCTTGCGCCATTGCGCGACGACGGCGTCATCGAACGAGATCGCCGGCGGCTCCCGGCGCTTGCCGTCGCGCTGTGCGAACAGCGCACGCACGGCGCGAAGCATCGGCTGCGTGCCCTTGAGCAGCGGAATGCCGGTGTCGGCGAGCCGCGCGGCGAGCTTCTGATCATCGGTAAGAAACGTGTTCGACGCGATCGCGACGGGCTTTGTCGTCTCTGCCGCCGCACCGATCACGGCCTCGGTCACGCCGGCCGAGTACCAATAATCGCCCCGCACATCCGAGTTGAAGATCGTCACGGCGACATCGGTATCGTGGCTGAGTGCCACAACGCATCTTCGGAAGCGGTTCGAAAAATCCCGCGCCGTTCCCCAGGCGTCGAGGGGGTTCTCTGGCTGAAGCCCCGGATCAAGCTCGGCGGCGAGCTTGGCCTTCGTCGCCTGCGAGATCTTCCCGAACGGCACGCCGTGCCGCAGGGCCAGATCGACGATCATCTCGCGCTCGCCGCCGGAATCGTGGAGCGTCGCCAGCCCGCCCTGGCCGATCCGTCGCGGCGTGTCGAAGAGCGCCAGAACGGCTGCCATCTCGTCGAGGTCGTCGACCTGATGCACACCGTAGCTGCGGAATAGCGCGCGATAGGCCGCGTCGTTGCCGGCAAGCGCCCCCGTATGCGTTTGCGCCATGGCGGCGCTGGCCGCAGTGCGTCCGACCTTCAGGGCGACAATAGGTATGTTCCTCGTCCCCGCCAGCTCGAGCGCGGCTTTGAAGCGCTCGGGCGCTCGGATGCTTTCGAGGAAAATGCCAACAACCCGCGTCTCACCCGAGGCGACCGCCCAGCTCATGTAGTCGGCAACCGTCACGACGCTCTCCGCGCCGGTCGAGACGCACAGCGAGAAGCCGAGCCGCCGGTCGTTGTGGCAGAGCGCGGAGAAGGCCGAGCCCGATTGCGCGAGCCAGGCGATGCCGCCGCGCCGCAATCCAGGCGGGGAGGGAAAGGAGGCGACGCGCAGGCCGATCGGCGGCACGTAGAAGCCCATGCAGTTGGGCCCGCACAGCACGATGCCGGCAGCGACCGCTTTGGCGCGAAGTCTATCGATCAGCCGCGGCTCGCTGTCGTCGTCGAGATGTCCGGACGCAAAGATCGTCACCGCTTTTGCGCCCGCCGCCATCGCATAATCGAATCCCGCCTCGAGCTTCGCATTGGCGAGTGAGAGAACGACGTGCTCGGGGGCTTCCGGCAGGCTTTCGAGGTCAGGATAGCACTTCAGCCCCTCGATCTCGCCGTACCCTGGATTGACGGGAAAGACTTGGCCAGCAAACCCATCGATCCGCGCCATCTGAACCAGCGCCAGCCCGTTCGTGTCCGGCTTTGCGGACGCGCCGACGAGCGCGATCGAGCGCGGGCGGAGGAGGGGGGTGAGGTTAGGAGTTGAGGTCATGGCGAGCGACTGTGGCATCGGCCGAGGATAGCCGAGCTAGGGTTGGGCTTGGCAAGCCTTCCAAGGGCCCGTGCCACAGTCCCAGAGTTTCGACGCTTGCCAATGCCGGTGACGCCCCTGTTTCCGTCATTCCGGCGTCCATGCGGAGCATGGCTCCGCCATGACGGCCGGAATCCATTCAGACATCTCTGAAGACTCGCGCTTTCCGATCGGCCAGATCGAGCAAATCCGCAGCTTGGATGGATGCCAGTCGTCCATGCGGAGCATGGCTACGCCATGACGCTGGCATGACGTGAACTCTTGGGTGGCGCGATTGAAGCTCGCATGTGGTTCGCCACGATGCCCGATCACTTGTTCGCAGATAGGATCGTCAGCTCCCGTCAACACTCCGCCCGATCCCGCCAATCCTCGTAGAGGAACTTCGCCGAAGCGCCGATCTCGAAGAAGGGCGAGGGCGGGACGGGCTCGGGCGTGCCGAAAGCCTCGAGGTCGGCGCCAAGCGGGTTCTTCACACCCATCGCCATGTCGGCCGCCGCGATGCCAGAGACGACCGACTTCGTCGCGCCGACTCCGTTCTCGCAGACGGCGGTGAAGACATTATCCGCGACCTGCGCCAGCCCGTGCGCTCGATTGCGCGAGGAGCAGACGAAACCCGTCCAGGTGTATTCGAACGTCACATCCGGCAGCACCGGGAAGCGGTCGCGGAAAAGGCGCTCGTGATAGCGCCGCGCCGCGCCATGCTTCGCCACTACCGGATCGTGGCCGATGCCAAGGCCGATGCCGGCGCGCATCAGGATGCGATGATCCTCGGTATAGCGCATGGTCGGGCTCGAGGTGTGCACGATCGGCAGGATGCCCCAGCCCTTGACCGGAAACTCCCGGCGCTCTGACTCGGTCAATTGCCGCGTCAGACTTGCAAAGAGCCGCACAGGGAAAATGCGCTTCTCGAAGTAACCAAACTCCGGCGTGAAACCGTTGGTCGCGAGGATGAGCTTGGGCGCGGTGACGCTTCCACCATCGGTATGCGCCGTCACCTTCGGCCCGTAGTCGATGCGGGTGACGCGGCTCTGCTCATGCAGCGTCACGTTCTGCGGCAGGTGATCGGCCAAGCCGTAGATGAGTTTGCCCGGCTGCATCAGGATGCAATTGGGCGAGAACAGCATGGCGCGGTAGTGCGCGGTGCCGGTCTCGCGCTCGGCCGCTTTCCGGTCGAGAACGCGGCAGGGCTCGCCGATGCGCTCGAACTCGCGCTGTAGGATGCCGATGCGGCGCAATCCCTCTGGCCCGCGCGCGACCATGTACATCCCATCCTTGCGCCAGTCGCAGCGAATCTGGTGGGTGGTCACGATCTCGTCGAGGAACTGCGTCGCGCCCTGCGAGATGCGGTGGAGGCGCTTCAGCGGCTCTGGGTCGGTCACCTCGTTGCCGTCGGTGGCGTGCTTGAGACCCAGCACGAAGCCAGAGTTCCGGCCCGAAGCCCCCTGGCCGGCCACCTGCGCGTCCAGCATCACGATGCGATCGTTCGGGCGTTTCCTCGCGTAGGTCCAGGCGGCGCCCATGCCGGCATATCCCGCGCCGATGATCAGGAGATCGGCCGTGACGTCGCCTTTAAGCTGAGGCGCCGGCGTGCGTGGCGCAATCGTGCGCGTCCAGCCATTGGTCTGATCCTCCTGCGGAAATTTATGGATGGTCGGCACGGGCGGCTCCCTCTGTCGAGAGTCGGAACCTAGAGCACTTTCCGACCAAGTGGAAACCGGTTGGTCGAAAGAAAGTGCTCAAAACCAACAACCTAGAGCGCTGATCTGATCCAATCAGATCGAATAGCGCTCTAGTCGCCACGCCTCCGTTTTCATAGGGCACCTCGGCATCGCCGCCCTGCAGACCTGACGCGCGGACGAAAGCCTTGCTTTGGGGCCCGGCACACGGTCATGGTCCGGCGGGCGCGGCAGGGCGCCGTTGCGGGGAGTCCCATGCCATCCGAGCTTCTGGCTCTGGGGTCGGCGATCGCGCTGGCCCTCGGCTCCATGTTCATGGGCGAGCTGAAAGGCCGGCTCGACCCGACCTCCGTCGTCCGCTGGAGTTTCGTCATCGCCACGCTGATGACCGGCACCGCCGCGACCGTCGTCGGCGGTTGGGTGACGATCACGCCTGGGAATGCGATCTACCTCGCGACTTCTGGTTTCTTCGCCATGGTCGTCGCGGGGCCGGCCTACTATGCCGGTATCTTCACGATCGGCGCCAGCAACGCGCTGCTGATTTTCTCCCTCAACGCTCCGATCGCGGCCTTCGCGGGATTTCTGCTGTTCGGCGAGCGGTTCTCGGTGAAGGAGATCATCGCGGTGGCGCTGATCCTCGCCGGCATCTCACTTGCCGTGATGTTCGGCGAGCGGCGGCCGGTGGAGCGTGGACGGGGGTCTGCATCGCCCGCGCGCCGCGCCGTTCCTTGGGCCGGCATCGGCTATGCCCTGACTGCGGCCCTCGGCCAGGGCATCGGCAATGTCGCGGCGAAGGTGGCGATGGCGAACGCCGAGCCCTTCGCCGCGATGACGGTGCGTGCCGTTATTGGCGTCGTCTTTCTGTGGGCGATGCTGGTGTTCCCGTTTCACCGCGCAACCCTGCAGGGTCGCGCCGACGCCCGGTCGCTGACGCTCATCCTGATCGGCACGGCGATCGGCATGGGCGTCGGCATGACCATGTTGATGGCGGCGTTGACCGAAGGCGAGGTCGGCATCGTCTCGACCCTGAGCGCCATGACGCCGGTCGCCGTGCTGCCGATGGTGTGGGCACGTACCGGCGTCGCGCCGCCCTGGCAGGCTTGGGTGGGCGCGATGGTGGCGGTTCTCGGCGCCGCCGTGTTGTTCGGCAGCGGGTGCCTGGGCGAGGTGGTATGCTTGGGGTGAGGCAGAAGTGGCTGCAGGATTTGTGACATCACAGAGACGCATCTTTGATCGAGTCCGGGCACATGCCAATTTCCGGCCCTCTCTCGGGGAGAGGGTGCCGGGTCGTGCCGAAGGCGCGCAAGCAAACAAGCGCGGGACAGGGGTTGAGCCAAACTCGGATTCATCAACTTGGAATGGCAATGATGTTTAGGATGGGCATCATATTTCTCAACCCCTCTTCCGGCGCTTCGCGCCACCTTCTCCCCAAGGGAGAAGGCCGGCAATGGCAGTTACTTGCGGTTGAGAGCGCCACTTTTCAAGGATGATACTCTGGTGCAGCATTAGTCTGCTGCGGCATTCAATGGAGAGTCCCATGGATCGCGCCTTGGCCGAGAAGCTCGTGATGACCTGCATCGCCTATGGCGCCGAGCTCAATAAGTTGCTGTTCGAGGTCAGGGCCTCTTGTCCCAAGAACGAGTTCGAGGCCATTCGGCGAGGTGTCGGACAAGTGATGGGTAACGCCTACGTCGATATCATGCGTCCGATCTTCGGCCAGCATCCCGATCTCGAGCCGGAGGGGTGGAAGTCCAAGAAGCCGAGAGGCAAGCCGGAATGAGATGGAAGCTTGTTGTCGCGGCTGTTGCGATCGCCGTTGTGACCGTGGCGGTTACGTTCCTACGTCACCATCTGCGGATCGATTCCTGTCTCGACGCTGGCGGAGTGTGGAATTATGCCGAGGATCGATGCGAAACCGGATCGGGCGGTTGATGAGCGCGCACGGCAATCCGGCCAGGCTCTCGTTCCGGTTGGCGAGCGCCGGCGATGCGATACTGGCAAGTCGCCTTGTCGTCGCCGGGTGGCGGGATAGCTATGCGGGGTTTTTGCCGGCGTCACTGCTCGATGGGCTCGATCGCAATCCGCACCACGATGTCGAGGCTTGGCGCGCCCGGATCGCCGATCCAGCGGCGCGGACGTGGATCGTGACGGAAGGCGGCGGGGACATCGGCCTCGTTCGTCTCGACCTCGACTCGTCAGTTCCGGAAACGCGCAGCGAGTTGACGACGCTCTACATCGCTGCCGAGCGACGCGGCATGGGTATCGGCGCGGCGGCTCTGCGATTTGCGACCGGCGAGGCCAAGCGCCTCGATGCACTCCCGATCGGCATCTGCGTCCTGAGCGGCAACGCCCAAGGCCGCCGGTTCTACGAGCGCCATGGCGCGAGGTTGATCGGCGAGCGGGAAGTATTCGAGTGGGACGGGCTGGGGTTCACGGAAGCGATGTATGTGATGGAGGCGTGATCCGATGCGCATCGAGTTCATTACGGATGGCGCCAGCGAGGCGCCCCTCATCCGCATCTGTGGAACAGCGCGGGACCCGCTGACGGCTCTCCACGCCGCGCTGGTGTCATACCAACGTGCAAATCTTCTTCTCACCTGTTCCCGACCGAGCCGAAAACTGTCTTCTCCCATGGGGAGAAGGTGGCGCGATAGCGCCGGATGAGGGGGTACGATGTCTCTTAGGGAAAATGGTCTGACGACACGGCGATACGGGCAGACCTTCTTCCCTTCGTGAGTCCTTACCCCCTCTCCCGCCTGCCGGCACCCTCTCCCTATGGGAGAGGGCGGATACGGATCTGTCTCGACCTGATCAGAGATTTCAGCAAAGTGCCGAGTCAAGATTTGTGTCAGCTGGTGTCACTGGCGAATGGTCAGGCTGCCTCGATTGCGCTCGCAACCCTCGGTGGCTTCACACCCGTCAACGCGACGCTGGCATTGTCCGCCGGACCACGCAACCTCGGCATCCGCCTCCCCGCCGATGGCCGGAGCTTCGAGTGGATCGCCACGCGCGATGCCTTCGAGGATGCGTCGATCCTCGTCGAGCCGCTGCTCACGTCACTGCCAAACAGCTTCCAATGGCTGCTCGGTGGCGAAAGCGGAATGCAATGGCAGCTGTCGGGTGAGGTAGGGTTCGTGGTGAGTGTTTCTGAGGATGGAGGGTGGTAGGGCGGCCCGATCAACGCGCGCCCCGCCCCGGCCCAGCTACTCGGCAGCCACACTGAGCGGCACGATTCCCGGTGTCCGGCGGCGCAGCTCGGAGATGTAGGCCTCGCCGAAATTGGTGCCGGGCTGGCGATCGTAGCTGAACAGTCCGACGATCCGCTTGCGGTTGCCTTTGACGGGGCTGACGCGATGAATCGTCTGGTTGCCCTGGAACACGTTCAAATCGCCGACCTTGAGCTTGGCAACGCGCACGTCGTCCCGCTCGCCTGAGAACACGCCGGCGACCGCGTCGTAGTTCTGGTCGGCATCGGACCGGATGTTGGGTACGTACTCGAACAGGCCGCCTGCCTCCGGCTCACGCAGGAGGACCGAGAACACGACGTCATTGCCGTCGAAATGCCAGCCGTCGGTATCGCCTTCGCCCGCGAGTTTCGAGGTGAGGGCGAGGTGGGGGCATTCACTGCGGTGGAACGTCTCGTAGCCCATCAGCTCGCGCAGGAACTCGCGCAACGGCTCCCAGCAGAAGACTTTGCGCAGGGGTGAGTTATTCGGAATCTGATAGTTGAGCACCTGGTGGTAGCGGAACGGATGAGCCGCCGCGCGCGGATGGCCGGCCGGCCATTGCGATCCGTCTCTGGGGTAGGCGACGCTCATCGCTTCATAGCGCGTCGCCCAGGGCAGGCGTGCCTCGAGCTCGGTGGCCATGTGGGCCGTCGCTTCAGGCCGCAGGAAACCGGGCAGCGTGAACAAGGCATCGCGCGCGAGCACGGCCCGGCCATCGCGGAGCAGCGTCTCGGTCGCGTTGCCGTCGATGCGGTCGAGCGGGTAGCGATCGGTATCGACGATGTCGGAGATGTCGGAGATGTCTTTGAAAGTCATTGATCGAGCGTCCTCTGTGCCTGTGCCGGTTGAGCAGGACTATACCTGTGTTCGGTCGAAAGCAGCAGGGCTCGGTCGTGAGAAATCTGGGAGCTTCTATAAAGTCACCTACCCCCGCCCAACGCTTCGACCTCCGCGACCGGCTCCGCCTTGATTTTCACACCATCCCGCGCCGCCTCCGCGCGTCGCGCCATGCGGCGCTCGCCGGGCACTCATTGCCGGCGTTAAACCTCCCTCCAACCACGTCATGCCCGCGAAGGCGGGCACCCGGTCATGCCTCCGAACATGCGCGGTCGCGGTCAGTGGCATCGCATATGGGCCTGCAACGAGCGCGCGCCATTCGAGTTGATATGTCGTGTCAATCTCTAGCTTGTCTGGGTGCCCGCCTTCGCGGGCATGACGGGCTTAGAGTGTTTCCGTTTTTCGTTTTATCACTTCAACACCCTAATTCCTTGGTTTGTCGTGCTTCTTTTCGGAAAACCGCTTCGCATCCCGGCCTTCGCCGGGACAGGCTTTTTCCGGAAGCACTCTAGGGGGATATTTGGTACAGAGTGACTCGGGAGCCGACAAGAAGCTGCGTGCCATGACCCGTCTCAACTGATTCACTCGATCTTTTGCGACCTACCCCCGCCCAACGCTTCGACCTCCGCGACCAGCTCCGCCTTGATTTTCACACCATCCCGCGCCGCCTCCGCGCGTCGCGCCAATCGACGTTCTCCCGGCAAGCGTCCGCCCGCCTCGGCGATTGCCCGCCCGAGCGCCGCCACGCGCGCATCAAACCCTTCGCCGGACGGCCCGCCCGGATCGAGCGCAATGAACACCTGCCCGACATCGGGCTTCTTGCCGCTCGATCCCGCGAACAGGCCCGCATCCTTCGACAGGCTCGAGCCGGTGAGCACCGCGCCGAGCAACTCGACCAGCAGGCTGATGGCCGCGCCCTTGTGGCCGCCGAAGGCAAGGATCGCCCCGTCGAGGGCGGCCGTCGCATCGATGGTCGGCTTCCCCGACGCATCGAGCGCGACGCCCTGCGCCAGCGGCTCGCCGGCCTCGGCCTTGAGGATGACGGCCGTCTTCGTCACCGCGCTCGTGCTCATGTCGACGACGAGGGCGGGTGCGCCCTTCGGCCCCGGCACCGCATAGGCGAACGGGTTCGTGCCGAAGAGCTTCTTCGTCATGCCGGGATGCGCGACGGTTGCCGGCGAGTTCGAAATGGCGATGCCGATAAGCCCTGCTTCCGCGATGCGCTCGGCGAACTGGCCGAGGTCGAGGGCGTTGTAGGAATGGCGGAAGGCGAGTGTCGCCACGCCGAGTTTCTCCGCCGCCTCGACAAGCTCCGGCAGGTAGCGGTCGAAAGCCGTATGGGCGAAGCCATGGCGGACGTCGACGAGAAGCCGGCCGTCCTGTCCGGTCGCGATTCTGCGGGCTTCGATCCGGCCATCGACCGCACCGGCCTTTAACTGCTCGCAGAATTTCCCCACATAGAACAGTCCGCAGACCGCATTGCCGCTGGCCTCCGCGAGAGCCACGGCGCGGGCGATGCTCGATGCGCCCTGTTCCGAAGCGCCATGGGTGCGGAGCGCGGTCCTCGTCAGGTGCTCGATCTCGGCGATCGTCAGCGTGCGGGTCTCGGTCACGACAATCGATCCTGTGGCTGGCTGGCGGAACGTTGGCATTAGGAAAGCCCAGAGGCAATGCCCGGTTTTTCGCGCGCCGCAAGAGTGGTAGGATTGACCCTGGGCGCCACGGCCCGGCACGATGCAAGGAGCAGGCGATGATGGTTGCGGCGCTCGACCCGGCCAAACTGATCGATACCGGCCGCTATCCCATTGCCGATCCCGAGGCGCCGGCCTTTGCCAAAGCAGTCGCCGCCGCGCACGCAAGCTTCGATCGCGACGGACTGGCTTTGCTCGCAGGCTTCCTCACGCCCAATGCCTGCCGGACGATGACGGCGGAGGCCGAGGCAGCGCTGCCGCGCGCGCATCGTCGCGACACGGCCTTCAGCGTCTATCGCGACCATGCGAAGGATCGGCCGCCCGAGGGGCATCCGGCGTTGAAATCGTCGCCCTTCTGCCAGTGGGTGATCGCAACCGATCTCCTGTCCGAGCAGGGCGCGCTGCGGAGGCTCTTCCACTGGGAGCCGCTCACCCGCTTCGTCGGCGCGCTGGTCGGCGAGACGCTCTATTGCACGGCCGATCCGCTCGCCGCCTGCAACGTCACGGTGATGCGGGAGGGCGATCAGCACGGCTGGCATTTCGACTCGAACGATTTCGTGGTGAGCCTGCTGTTGCAGGCACCCGAGGCCGGTGGTCGGTTCGAGGTGCGGCCCGGAGCCCGGAGCGAGCGCGGTATCGAGCATGACGTCGTGGCGAGCGCGCTTGGCGGTTCTGATCCCGAAGTCAAGCGCCCGCCACTCGAGGAGGGCACGCTGTCGATCTTCCGGGGCGAGCGGGCGCTGCATCGCGTCAGCCCCGTCGAGGGCCGGCGCCATCGCTTCATCGCGCTGTTCTCCTACGACCGGCAGCCCGGCATGATGTTCTCGCACGCCGTCAGGATGGGGGCATTCGGGCGGGTGGCTTGAGTGCTTCCGGAAAAGCTTGTCCCGGCGAAGGCCGGGATCCGAAGCGGATTTTCGACAAGAAGCACGGCCAACCAAAAGGCTGCGGTGTTGGCGTGATTGGCCAAAACACGGAAACACCATAGCTGCGATGTCGACACTGATCCGGGCGCCGGCAGCGCTAACCATAAATGCCCGATTTCGTTGACCAGCGTGACGCTACTTTGTATGATTTTGGGTATCCCGAGAATTGTGCCAGCGCGTATCCTCCGGTGGCTATCAGCTGGCCGGCGCATCCGAATTCCAAAATTTCAGAGTTGTGCCCCGCGCCAGTTGAGTGCGCGGTTTCCGCCGCGCGATGTTCCCGGGCGCATTGACGCCAGAGCCGTCCTGCCATTGTCTAAGTACGCAAGGCCCCCAGTGGAGGGCTCGGAGCACGCGACATGGGCAGCCTTCCCGATTGGCACTACGACGATCTCCGGCAGGTTGGCCTCGACTTTGCCGATCCGGCGGAGGTGGCGAGCTATGACGACCGCCAGTCTGGTGATCTTGCGGAGGATCGCGCGCTGCTCGGCGAACTCGGCCTGAAGCCTGAGCATGTCATGGCCGACATCGGCTGCGGCACCGGTTTGCTCGCTGCGGCGGCTGCGCAAATTTGCGCACGCGTCCACGCCATCGATGCTTCGAAAGCGATGCTGGCTGCGACGCGGGCGAGAGCCCGGGCAATGGCACTCGGCAATGTCGAGACGCATCACGCGAGCTTCCTGAGCTTCGCGTTACCCTCGGCCTCGCTCGATCTCGTGACGACGAAGTTCGCACTGCACCATCTGCCTGACTTTTGGAAGGGCGTGGCACTGACACGCATCCGCGACGCGCTGAAACCCGGCGGCACACTCTTCATCCGCGATGTCGTCCTCAACTGCCGGCCCGATGCGATCCCCGAAGTGGCCGAATCCTGGATCGCCTGGATGGGTGCCAACACCGGCTATTCTCGGGCCGAGACGGCAACGCATTTGCGCGAGGAGCATTCGACCTATGGGTGGATCATGGAGCGGTTGATCGAGGAGGCGGGATTGAAAATCAACGAAGCGCGCTACGAGCCTCCGGTCTATGCCGATTACGTCGCGGTGAAGCCATGAGTAGCGGTCCCATCAATCGCTTTGTTGCCGCCGCCGCGGCGGCCTATCGCGCGACCGGCGACGCCGAGGCCATCGGCGTGGCGCGATTGCTCGATGAGCATGCGGGCGCGGCCTTCCACGCCGAGGCGGCAGAACCGCCCGCAACGCGCCATCTCGAGACGATCCTAGCTGCTTCGGATTTGCACCCCGTCGCCCGCACGCTCGGAACCTCTCTGAAGGATCTCAACTGGACCGAGGGCGAGCTGCCGATGCCGGCCTCATTCAACGGCAATTTCGCGTTCGTTACGCTGATCGGCGAAGGCACGTCGGTCCCCGATGATCGCTTTTACTTCGGCCTCTACACGCAGGTTCCCGGCGCCTACTATCCGAGCCACTGGCATCGCGCCGAGGAGCTCTACTACGTGCTCTCGGGCTCAGCCTCCTGGCAGCAGGGCAAGGGCAAGCTTGCGGTCAAACCGTCCGGCACACTCATCCATCACGCGCCCGACGAGCCGCACATCATGGAAACGCACGCGGCGCCGCTGCTCGCCATGTGGGCTTGGATCGGCGATCTCTCGCCGGGCACGTACCGGATCGAGGGCTAACGATAGGATCGGTCTCTGCTTTCGGCCTTCTCAATTGGAAGCATGCCGGTCAGATTCGCCGCAATTTTCTTGCATGTAGCTGAATTGTGAGATCGGCGTGATGTCGCCACTAGCCGCCCTCTCCCGTCGTGCCGAAGGCGCGCCTCCGGCACGATGGGAGAGGGTGCCGATAGGCGGGAGAGGGGGTAAGGTCTCTCGAATGGAAAAAGGTCTGCCGGCCGGGTCGTGATGTTGGACCTTTTTCCAACGGAGAGATCGTACCCCCTCATCCGGTGCTTCATGCCGAAGGCATGCCTTCGGCATGACGCACCACCTTCTCCCCATGGGAGAAGGCGATCATCCGAGGCGCCGTGTCGAATGAGATGAGTCGGAACTGCCACGTCTTATCCACCTCATGGGCTGACCGTTGCCGTGATCTCCGTCTTTGCCATGATGCCGGGGATATCGGCCATGTCGAGCATGCCGACGCCGGCGAGCGAGCTCGCCACGATCTTCAGCGTGCCGCCGGACTTCATGAATGCCGACAGCGCGCTCGCCAGATCCATCACCTTCTGTGACTGGCCGAGAACCTGCGGGAGCGCCGCCAGCGGCATCGCTACCATCTGCTCGCGGAGCTGCTCGGCCGGCATACCGGTCTGGGCCGACTGCTGGGCGAGACCCAAGGCGATCGCGCCGCTATCCGTCACCTCGATGTCGAGCGACTTCACCGCGGCAAGCGCCATCGCCATTTGCGCCGCGGCGGGGTCGCCCGAGAAGGTCTCGGGAGGAATGTTCTCGATGGTGCCCTTGATGGCGAACTTGCCGATCTGGGCCATGTCGAAGCCGAGATTTTCGAGCGTCAGCCGCTGTGCCGTCTCGTCGTAATCGACGGCGATGGCATAGGACATGTCGATCTTGTCGATGCCAACGGCGCGCATCTGCGCGAAGCTCGGATCGGTAGGATCGGGCTGCATGAACAGGTTCTCGACGGTGTTGGAGAACGAGATCGGCATCAGGTTCGACCACTTGCGGACGATGAGCGCCGCTTTGCCGAGCGACATCTTGAGTCGCTGCAATTTCGAAGGGTCGGCCGGATCGGCCTTCACCATGGCGTCGAAGTCGAGACCTTCGATCGCGATCTCCTCGAAGCGCGGCATGTGGAAGTTGGCGGGCGAGAAGGTTGGCGGGGGAACACTGGGATCGGTGGCCTGCGACGGCGACATCGCCGCCATCACCTTCTGCAGGTCGGTGAGGATGTCGCCGAAGTCGAGCCCCTTCAATGTGAACTTGCCGAGCGCGAAGGTGCCGCCGTCGGCGCCGGCTTTTGACATGCTGACGCCGGCAACCGTCATCTCGCCCATGCGCGCGTTGGCGAAGTCCTTCATGGCGATGTTGGCGATCGAGAAGGTGATCTGCTCCGGGGCCTTCACGGAGAACGAGATGTCCCGCGCCTCGGCCTCGCCGATAGAGTAAGCCTTGTAGATCTCGAAAATGGCCGGAATGGCTTCCATGGCCTTGGCCTGCTGCTCGGGCGTCGGCTCGGTGCCCGGCGTCGCCGGCTGCGCCGCCATCAGCTTGTCCATGAGGGTGGAGAAGGAGATCGACATCGGCCGCATGCGAAAGTCGCGGCCGGCCATGACGCCAACCTTGATCTGCACGAAATCGCCCATGCTGATCTCGTAGCCCTCGGCGGCGAAGCTGTCGTAGAGGGGCACGAGCGGCGCGTTGGGATCGCTCGAGGTGGTCGTCATGACCTCGAAGGCGGCGGCGAGATTGACGCCGGTCGCCGACATGGCGCCCATGTGGCCCGTCATCTTCTGGCCATCCAGCAGGTCGCTCGCGATATCGGCGCCGGCAAGGTTCATGCGCGTGATACGGCCGCCGGAAATCTCCTCGAGGACGACGTCGCGATAAGTGATCGTCTGGTTCACCTGGCCGAGCTTCTGCTCGAAGATGACTTCCGGAATGCGCCAGCGCGTCGCCGAGATGCCACTGATCTTGGCCGCGACCGTGCTCCAATCTGTTGATGTCAGCAGGCCTTGGATGTCGGCGGCGGGAACGGAGGAGCCTTCCGCCTCGAGCTTCGGGATCTTGATGGTGCCGAAGCCGGTGTCGATGACGAGATTCTCGACGGTGACGTTTTCCTGGGCCTGCGCCGCGACGGCGCGCCAGGGGGCTTCAGTGGGTCCGATCGCTGGGAGGACGAGGGTCGAGACGGCGATAAGTCCGGCGGCGAGAAAAGTGCGGGGGTGCATCGGTTTCCTCTGGCTCTGGCGGGCGTTCGGCGGTCAGGGAAACATAGTCATGCGCCTGACGATTTGCACGCATTTACTTTGTAACATCGGTAGGCGTGGTTGCCGGACGTGCCGTTCTGGGGCGGTTTGGCGAATGCTGGATGCGGGTGGCGGTGGCAACTGTCAGGTGCCTCACGCATCCACGTCCGCGAAGGCTTCCGCCACGATCTGGAACGCGTCCTCGTAGACGATGTAGCCGGGACGGCTACTCGTCAGCACATCGACCACATAGCCGCATTCGCCGAGCGCGGAAGCCAGCTCGTGCATCATGGCGATATGTTCCCTCGCCTCGGGCTTCAACCAGGAGGTGCCTTTCTTGGCACGGTAGCGAGCGCCTTTCGATCGAGATGTCGTGAAGCGGTCGGGCAGGGCAAGATTTTCATCCAGCCAGTCGAGCGCCGCATCGAGACGTAGGCGGACGGCGGGCGGCGTGCCGGGTGCCCGGCGCAACGCGTAGGCGCAGGAAATCACGCCATCGCGGACGGCGGACTTCGCATTCCGCCTCCGAAGCGCGAACCTGAGATATCGCCTGCGGGTGTCCTTCATGCCCGGCATTATCGCCCATCGAGGTGAAAATCCTCCGAAGGATGCGCACTTTTTCGTCCTCCCCCTTTCGTCGCGCCGGAGGCGCGCCTCCGGCACGACGGGGGAGGACTGTTCGCCTTGGGTTTAGCGTTAGCTAAGCCCTTAGGCGAACATTGGTGGGGGTGCTCGTTCGGCAAGCTCGATGCTATCTTTTTTCCGATGGCCAACATCCGCGCGCATGCTTCGCCGTAGAATGACGTGCGCGTCGTCGGCGTTATCGCCGATGTCTTGCGCGAGCGTCCGTCGCCTATCGACGTCTGGTAACGCCGCACGAACACCCCCACCTAGGCGCGCCTAAGGACTTGAGCGGCTGCGCCGCTAAG
>JANNSX010000420.1:0-2505 GCA_031403155.1 Hyphomicrobiaceae bacterium | reverse complement strand
AATCTGGAACGGAAAGGCTCTAGCGTGGACATCCTCAACGCGCTCGTCGCCTTCCTCAATTTCGTGTTCGTGCCCGCGGTCTCCTACGGCGCGCAGCTGGCGCTCGGCGCGCTCGGCGTGACGCTGATCTACGGCATCCTGCGCTTCTCGAATTTCGCCCATGCCGACAGCATGGCGTTTGGCGCGACGGTCACCATCCTCCTCACCTGGTGGATGCAATCGGCGGGCCTGAGTTTCGGCCCGCTGCCGACCGCCCTGTTGGCGCTTCCCGCCGGCATCGCCGCAACCGCGCTGCTGCTGCTCGGCACCGACCGCCTCGTCTATCGCTTCTACCGGCAGAAAAAGGTCAACCCGACGCTGCTCGTCATCGTCTCGCTCGGTGTCATGTTCGTCATGAACGGCGTCGTCCGCTTCATCATCGGCGTCGACGAGCAGAATTTTTCCGATGGCGCGCGCTTCATCATCTCGGCCGGCGATTTCCGGGAGGCGACGGGCCTCGACGAGGGTCTTGCCATCAAGACCGCGCAGGCGGTGACCTGGATCACGGCCGCCGCCGCGGTCTTCGCGCTATTCTGGTTCCTGCAGAGCACGCGCACCGGCAAGTCGATGCGCGCCTTCTCCGACAACGAGGATCTGGCGTTGCTCTCGGGCATTAGCCCCGATCGGGTCGTCGCCGTCACCTGGATCATCACGGCGGCCTTGGCGGCGATCGCCGGTGTGCTCTACGGGCTCGAGAAATCCTTCAAGCCGTTCACCTACTTCCAGCTCTCGTTGCCGATCTTCGCGGCGGCCATCGTCGGTGGCATCGGCAGCCCGATCGGCGCCATCGCCGGCGGCTTCGTCATCGCTTTCAGCGAGGTGATGGTGACTTATGCCTGGCGCAAGGTCGCGGGCTATCTGCTGCCCGAGGCCTGGATGCCGGACGGGCTCATGCAGTTGCTCTCGACCGACTACAAATTCGCGGTCAGCTTCGCGATCCTGGTGCTGGTCTTGCTCTTCATGCCGACCGGCCTGTTCCGAGGAAAATCGTGATGACGCTGCGCGCTCCACTGCTGTTTGCGATCGTCGCCGCACTCTTTGTCGCAACGGGCGCAACGTTGAGCTGGAACCTGTCGCTCGCCATCCTCAACATGGCGCTCATCTCGGCCATCATGGCCATGGGCGTGAACATGCAGTGGGGCTACGCGGGCCTGTTCAACACGGGTGTCATGGGCTTTGTCGCCTTGGGTGGTTTGGCGGTCGTCATCACGTCCGCCGCGCCCGTACCCGAGGGTTGGGCCGCCGGTGGGCCGCGGCTGCTCGCAGGCTTGGCTATTGGCGCCGCCACGATCGCCGCCGCCATCTTTCTCTACAAGGAGATGGCGCCCGGCGCCGGACGGGCGTTGGCGTTGATCGCGGTCCTCGTCCTCGGCGCCGTGCTGTTCCGCTGGGTGATCGATCCCGCCGTCACCGCGGTCGAAGCTTTCAATCCGGCGACGGCCGGCAATCTCGGCGGCCTCGGCCTGCCGATCCTGCTCGCCTGGCCGATCGGCGGCGTACTGGCGGCGATTGCCGCCTGGGCGATCGGCAAGACGGCGCTGGGGCTCAGGTCCGACTATCTCGCCATCGCCACGCTCGGCATCGCCGAGATCATTCTCGCCGTCATGAAGAACGAGGACTGGCTCGCCCGCGGCGTCAAGAACATCATCTCGCTGCCGCGCCCCGTTCCCTACGAGGTCAATCTTCAGCGGGATGCGAGCTTCCTCGATTTTGCCGCCCGCTGGGGCTTCGATCCGGTGACGGGCTCCTCGATCCTCGTCAAGCTTCTCTATGCGGTGCTGTTCCTCGCCGTGCTGCTCGCCATCGTCTGGTTCTCCGAGAGGGCGCTCAAATCGCCCTGGGGCCGCATGATGCGGGCGATCCGCGACAACGAGATCGCAGCCGCCGCCATGGGCAAGGACGTGACGCGCCGGCATTTGCAGATCTTTATCCTGGGCTCGGCCGTCATCGGCATCGCCGGCGCCATGATGACGACGCTCGAGGGCCAGCTGACGCCGACCTCCTACTCGCCGCTGCGCTTTACCTTCCTCGTCTGGGTGATGGTGATCGTCGGCGGCTCGGGTAACAACTGGGGTGCGGTGCTCGGCGGCTTTCTCATCTGGTGGCTCTGGGTGATGGTCGAGCCGATGGGCTTGTGGCTGATGGCCACGATCACCGCCGGCATGCCAGATGGCTCGGGGCTCAAGGCGCATCTGCAGGAATCGGCCGCCCACATGCGGCTGCTGACGATGGGCGTGATCCTGCTGCTCGTGCTGCGCTTCAGTCCGCGGGGGCTCATTCCGGAGAAGTAGGCGGCACGCGCCTCGGATTGGCAAAGCCCATCGCGCAGCCGGCCGCCGGACCAGAGACCTCCCCGTTAGGGTAAACCATGATTGCCGTTTGTCGAGGCGCGAGCCTTGCAAGACGTTCGCATGGTGCGATGCACTTACCATCGCCAACGGAGCGAACAGCCGTGCAGCTTCTGCC
>JANNSX010000419.1:0-1863 GCA_031403155.1 Hyphomicrobiaceae bacterium | reverse complement strand
GCGAGCGTGTCGCCGGCGTAACCGCTGTAATTCTTGCCGTCGAAGCGGAATGTCATCTGCCGCGCCCGATCGATGCGGCCGCCGGAGGCGAGGCGATTGGGTTGCTGGCTCATTGGAGAGCTCCGATGGGCGGCATGCCGGTCACCACTGCAGTTCTGGTTGTGATTGAAGAGCTTGCGGGAATCGTTAGTCGAATTCGCGCGGTCCTGTACGTCTTGTCTGCGCGACTCGCCGCGTATGAGCGACCAGTGGGTCGCCCACTCCAATCGGCAACGAGCACAAGCGTCACGTTGGCCGGCCTTCTCCCTTGGGGAGAAGGTGGTCCATCATGCCGGAGGCATGCCTTCGGCATGACGGACCGGATGAGGGGTTGAGCTACGCTGGAATCTCTCTTCGTCGTGTTGTCGAACCCGTCTAAACTCAACCCCTCTCCCGCCTGCCGGCACCCTCTCCCCAAAGGAGAGGGCCGAAAGAGGCGCGATACCACAACGTGCGGCAAACTCCGATCGCGGAACGCGTTCGCTGCGGCAAGTGGGGAGAAGTGTACCAATGTCATCACCGCCCACCCCTTGCGCGATCCGTCGCCACGTCCCGCGCCATCTCGACGGCGCTGATCTCGTGCGTTGCCGTGTTGCGGGTCACGACCAGCCACTGCCGGCAACCGGTCAAGTGGTGCCAAAACTCCTTGTGGGGACCCTTCGGGTTGTCGCGCTCGTAGACATAGGCGAGCCATCTCTCGGGATCGGCGTCGTCGATGCCTGGGCGCACGCGCGTCGCGTCGCCGCCGTAGGTGAACTCGGAGGAATCTCGGGGGCCGCAGTAGGGGCAAGGGATGCGCATGGTGTCTCTCCGGGGGAGTAGGGAGTAGGGAGTTGGGAGTTGGGAGTAGGGCAGGAAGGCTCAGCCCCAGCAAGCTCCCTATTCCCTATTCCCCACTCCCAATTCCCTTCTCTCTAATGCCACCCCGGCGTCGGGCCCTGGCCCTTCTCGTCGATGGGCCGGCCGTCGCGGAAGCGTTCGAGCGTGAATTTCCTGTTGAGCTCGTGCGGGCCGTCCTTGGCGATCGTCCAGGCGAAGCACCAGCCGGAGGCGGGCGTTGCCTTGAAGCCGCCGTAGCACCAGCCGGCGTTGATGTAGAGCCCGTCCACCGGTGACTTGGCGATGATCGGCGAGCCGTCCATCGACATGTCCATGATGCCGCCCCACTGGCGCACCAGCCGCACGCGTGCGATCGCGGGCACCAGCGCCTTGCCCTCGGTAATGACGTGCTCGACGGCCGGCAGGTTGCCGCGCTGGGCGTAGGAATTGTAGCCGTCGGGATCGCCGCCGAAGACGAGGCCGCCCTTGTCCGACTGCGAAACGTAGAAGTGTCCGGCGCCGAAGGTGACGACGTGATCGACGAGCGGCTTGATGGGCTCGGTGACGAAGGCCTGCAGCACATGGCTCTCGATGGGAAGCCTTATGCCCGCCTTCTCGGCCAGCAGTGTCGAGTTGCCGGCGATCGCCATGCCGACCTTCTTCGCCCGGATCGGCCCGCGAGAGGTCTCGACACCGACGACCGCGCCGGAGGCGTCGCGCAGGAAATTCGTCACCTCGCAGTTTTGGACGATGTCCACCCCGAGCTTGTCCGCTGCCCGCGCGTAACCCCAGGCGACCGCATCGTGCCGCGCCGTGCCGCCCCGCCACTGGCAGAGCGAGCCGTAGACCGGGAAACGGAAATCCTTGCTGGGATTGATGTAGGGGAGGCGCTTGAGGGTTTCGTCCCGATTGTAGAGCTCGGCATCGATGCCGTTCAACCGCATCCAGTTGCCGCGCCGCGCGAAGGCGTCGTACTGGGCCGGCGTATGCGCCAGGTTGAACACG
>JANNSX010000418.1:0-18386 GCA_031403155.1 Hyphomicrobiaceae bacterium | reverse complement strand
GCCGGCGAGAGCACCGGCGCCCAGGGGATTTTCGTTGAGGCGGCGACGCGCATCGGCGAACCGGCCGCGATCACGGCTGAGCATCTCGACATAGGCGAGCAAGTGATGGCCGAAAGTGACGGGCTGCGCGGTCTGCAGATGCGTGTAGCCCGGCATCAACGTCGCCGCGTGCGCGAGCGCCTTCGCCGCCATTACCGTCTGCAGATGCGCGAGCCCGGCATCGATCACATCGAGACAATCGCGGATGTAGAGGCGGAAATCGGTCGCCACCTGATCGTTGCGCGAGCGCGCCGTATGCAGCCGCCCGGCCGGCTCGCCGATCAGCGCCTTCAGCCGCGCCTCGACGTTCATGTGCACGTCTTCCAGCTCCGCCGACCACTGGAAGGTGCCCGCCGCGATCTCTGACAGGATCGTGTCTAGACCGGCGATGATCTTATCGGCATCGTCCCTCGAGATGATGCCTTGCTTGGCGAGCATCCGGGCATGCGCCTTCGAGCCCCGGATGTCCTGCGGGGCGAGGCGCTTATCGAAGCCGACGGAGGCGTTGATCTCGGCCATGATGGCGGCCGGGCCCGAGGCGAAGCGCCCGCCCCACATGGTGTTCGAGGCGGCGGGCTTCGACATCGCTGTGTCTTTCGGAGTATTGGAGGCCATGACCACCGATCCATCTGCAGCCGGCGCGTCCCGGCCGGCCATTTACCTTGTCGCCGCGCTCTTGGCGGCCATTGCCGGGTTCGGCGCGGTATACGTCGGCCTCGGGCCTGCTGTCCACGTAGAGGGCGTGAGCGAGGTTACCACGGCGACATCTGAGACTGCACCGGCAACGGCGAGCGGCCTCAAGGCCTATTCGAAGGGCAAGATGGTAACCTTCGTCGCCAAGGCGGCGCCCGAGGCGATTGCGGAATTTGCGTTTCAGGATGCGACGGCCAAGTCGCGCAGCCTCGCCGAATGGAGGGGCAAGGTCGTGCTGCTCAACATCTGGGCGACTTGGTGCGCGCCGTGCCGCAAGGAGATGCCGGCGCTCGATGCGTTGAAGCGCGCGCTCGGTGGCAAGGACTTCGATGTCGTGGCGCTCTCGACCGATCGCGACGGCATCGCCAAGGCCAAGGCCTTTCTCGACGAGATCAAGGTGACGAGCCTGGAGCCACTCGCCGATCCGACATCGAAGAGTGCGTCGGCACTGAAGGTCATCGGCATGCCGACGACGCTTCTCTTGGATCGCGAAGGCCGCGAGGTCGGCCGCCTCGTCGGTCCCGCCGAATGGGATTCTGAGGATGCGAAGCGGTTGATCGAGGCGGTGATCAAGGGTGCAGGCTGACGGTTTTTGGTCCTCATCCACCCCTCAGAAACACCCGCCGAATGGGCCTTGCTGAGTTGTAATGTCGCGTTTTCGGCCGAAAACAGCGGTTTTTTGGACGCATTTCGTGGCGAACACGCCACTTATCCCCTGTTTTCGGGCCTTTCTAACGATTGCCCGTTTAAACCCCACGCCAAATCACCTATTGGCGACGAACGGATCGGGGGACGGTCCGAAGAGCTTATTCACGCAGCAAAGAACGGGAATCCAATGAAGAAGGCTAAGAAAGTCGTCGCGGCGAAGGCAGCAGCTAAGTCCGCGAAATCCGGCAAGGTCGAGACGGTGACGCTGAAGCATCTGGCGGCGGCGCTGGCGGAGGCCCACGAAATTCCGAAGAAGCAGGCGACCGAGATCCTGACCGACATGATCACGATGATCAGCAAGCACCTGAAGAAGGGCATGCGCATCCGGATGCCGGGTTTCGGCATCATGCAAGTCCGCAATCGCCCGGCGCGCATGGGCCGCAACCCCGCGACCGGCGAGGCCATCAAGATCAAGGCATCGAGGAAGGTCGCCTTCCGCGTCGCCAAGGAGCTGAAGGAGTCGGTTTGATCTAAGCGGCGCCGGCCCGGTGGGCTGGGCGCTGAGGATCGAAAAGACTTTGGTTGGTTTGCAGACGCCGGGGCGAGAGCCTCGGCGTTTGTGTTTGGTAGTTACGTCAAAAAAAGGTGCAGCTCGACCATACATCTGCGTTGTTCACAGAAACAAAACCGATCGGCGTTACGCTGATGTAATGATTAGATTATCGGCTCTAATTATATACTTGTCGTTAATCGTTCCGGCCCACGCAGTCTGTGACAAGCCTCACGGCGAGTTTCGATTGCAGGACGGCGAGTACATCTTCGCAATCAATCCCGAATGTGCTCAGGAAGTCGAGAAAAACGCGCTTACTAGCGACGAGATTCAAGGGAAAATCAGCGACAGTGTCGCCGATCGTCTCGCGGTCGCAGACAATCGAGAGAAGACGGTCTACGTCCGCTCGTACAAGCGAAAGGACGGGACGCAGGTGCGAGCACACAAGCGCCGTCCCCCAAAGCGGCGATAGACACGGACTTAGTTTCTAAAGCCTCGTCACGCCGTCTCAATTGCGAAGTTGCCGTCGCCCGACCACCTACCTCAATGCACCCGCTGAATCTCCAACTCGTCGTTGCGCGCCTGGGCGGCGGCGGCGTTGAAGCTGTCGGTGACCATGATCGGCGAGCCATCGGCGGCGGTCAGTGCGAAGAGCGAGATGCCGCGCGGCAGGTTCTCGATCGCGGGGAACATGCGCTCGGCCTCGTCGGCCGACATCTGCTTGATGTAGGCGACCTCGCCCCCGCCGAGGCTCTTGAACTCGAGCACGCTCATGATCTGGTCGGGCATCGTGCGGTCTTTGGTTGCCTTGTTCATGTGAGACTCCTGACGTTCCTCGCCGCTCGCGACGATTGCGCGCCGGCGTCTATCCGGCACGGTATCTAGGTTGCGCTTTCCTCCCTTACGCGGGGATGAACGGGCGCGGATCTTAGCTGCCATTTTTGATCTCGATCTTGCGGACGAGGCGCTCGGGCTCGGGCCGCACGAGATCTATGGAGAGCAAGCCGTTGTCGAGCCCGGCGTTGCGGACCTCGATGCCATCGGCGAGCACGAAGGTGCGCTGGAACTGCCGCGCGGCAATGCCGCGATGCAGGTAGGTGCGCGACTTATCCTCGTCCTGCTTGCCGCGGATGGTGAGTTGATTGTCCTCGACAGCGACGTCGAGCTGGTCGCGCGAGAAGCCGGCGACCGCCAGCGTGATGCGGATGATCTCACCGCCGCCATGGGGGCGCGAGACCTTCTCGATATTGTAAGGTGGATAGCCGTCGCCCGGCGACTTGGTGACCCGGTCGAGCACGCGCTCGATGTCGTCGAAGCCGAGCAGCAGAGGCGAGTTCAACAGCGACATGCGCGTCATCTCCGATGAGCCCTTCACAAGCGACCACCGTTCGAGCCTCGCCAGCCTGGAGCGTTACGATCCCAGGCAAGTTGGGTCCCCGTTGGGCAACCCGGGCGATGCATTGGGCATAATATGGGGAGAGTCGGGCGGAATTCAAGCGATCGATGCCGGATCGTGTGCGCGGAAATTCTATTAAGAAATTGTTATTGCTCGCAAATGTGAGGCGATCCCCAGGGTCGAGGCACTGGCTCCGGCGTCCTGCCCGGTGCCCTCCACCACGGGTTGAAGGGCGGTCGCCAGCTCCTTGCCGAGCTCGACCCCGAATTGGTCGAAGGCATTGATGCCGTAAAGCGCTGCCTCGACGAAGACGCGGTGCTCGTAGAGGGCAATTAGCCGGCCAAGCGTGACGGGATCGAGCTTGGCGTAGGCGATGGTGATCGAGGGCCGGTTGCCGGGGAAGGCGCGGTGCGGCGCCAGGCGCTGGGCCTCGGCGGCGCTCTTGCCCTGCTTCAGCATGAGGTCGCGCGCCTCTGTCTCCGAGCGGCCGCGCATCAGCGCCTCGGACTGCGCGAGGCCGTTGGCGATGAGCAGCGTTTGGTGATGGGCAAGCTCGGGCTCATGGCCAACGGCCGCAATGAGAAACTCGGTCGGGATGATGTCGGTCCCCTGGTGCAGCAGCTGATGGAAGGCGTGCTGGCCATTCGTGCCCGGCGCCCCCCAGACGACCGGGCCGGTCGGACGCGTGACCGGTTTGCCGTCGCGCTCGACGCACTTGCCGTTGCTCTCCATGTCGAGCTGTTGGAGGTAGGCGGGAAGCAGCGCGAGGCGTTGGTCGTAGGGCAGGACGGCGCGGCTCGGGTAGCCGCAGATGACGCGATGCCAGGCGCCGGTGAGGCCGAGGAGCATCGGCAAGTTCTTGTCCAGTGGCGCGGTACGGAAATGCTCGTCGATGGCGTTGGCGCCGTGCAGGAACTCTTCGAAATTCCGCCAGCCGATGGCAATCATCAGCGGCAGGCCGATGGCCGACCAGATCGAATTGCGTCCGCCGACCCAATCCCAGAAGCCGAAGGTCCGCGCCTCAGGAATTCCGAAGGCGGCCACCTTGTCGAGCGCTGTCGAGACGGCGGCGAAGTGCGAGGCGACAGCTGCTTCACCAAGGGCCGACGTCAGCCAGCGCCGTGCCGACTGCGCGTTCGTCATCGTCTCGATGGTGGTGAAAGTTTTCGACGCTACGATGAAGAGCGTGCGGTCGGGCTTGAGGCCTTGCAGCGTGTCGGCGAGATGCGCACCATCGACATTCGAGACGAAGTGGACGCGCGGCCCGTCGTGATAGGGCCGTAGCGCCGCCGTCGCCATCGCGGGTCCCAAATCGGAGCCGCCGATGCCGATGTTGACGACGTCCTCGATGGCCGCGCCCGTCGCACCGAGGATGTGACGGGAGCGAACGGCCTCTGCGAAGCGCGAAAGCCGAGACTGCTCCGCCTCGATATCCGCCATGACGTTGCGGCCGGACACGACGAGCGGCGGAACCGAGGGCCGCCGGAGCGCCGTATGCAGCACGGCGCGCCCTTCGGTGAGGTTGATCGCATCACCGCGGAACATGGCGTCGCGCATCCGAGCAACTCCGGCCGCGCCGGCCAGCTCGGCGAGCAATCGCACTGTCTCGCCGGTCAGCGCGGTTTTCGAAGCATCGACGAGCAGGTCGCCGAGCCTCGCCGAGAACCGCTCGAAGCGCTTGGGATCGGCCTCGAGCAGCGCCGCAATGCGTTCATCACGCCGCGCCTGCCAATGCCGCTCGAGCGCACGCCAAGCCGCCTCGACACGCGCCTCGTCCCGCTCGAGCGTCATCTCAACCCCTCTTTGCGAGGCCCGCCGCCAAAGCGGCAAGCCGCGTGA
Organism: Hyphomicrobiaceae bacterium; assembly: GCA_031403155.1. Lineage (GTDB taxonomy): Bacteria > Pseudomonadota > Alphaproteobacteria > Rhizobiales > Hyphomicrobiaceae > JANNSX01. The sequence continues at coordinate 13,221 of JANNSX010000418.1, read as the reverse complement.
TCTCCGCCCAGTCGCGATTGGCGATCATAACCTTGGGCGCCATCCAGGAGCCTCCGACGGCGACGACATTGGCGAGCTTCAAGTAGATCGCCGCCTTCGCCTGATCGATACCGCCGGTCGGGCAGAAGCGCACCATCGGCAGCGGCGAGGCCAGTGCTCCGAGCGTCGCCGCGCCGCCCATCGGCTCGGCCGGGAAGAATTTCTGCAAGAAATAGCCTTGCTCGGCGAGCGCCATGACCTCGGATGCCGTCGCCGCGCCAGGTAGCAGCGGCATGGCCGTTTGATGGGCTGCCGCGATCAGGTGCTGCGTCGCGCCCGGCGAGATGGCGAACTTTGCGCCGGCCTGCTCGGAATCTTCGAGCTGCGAAACATCGAGCACGGTTCCCGCGCCGCAGATAGCGCCTTCGACCTCACCGGCGATCCTCTGCATGGCTTCAAGCGCGACCGGCGTCCGCAGCGTGATTTCGAGCACCGGGAGTCCGCCCTCGACCAGCGCGCGGCCGAGCGGAACGGCGATTTCGAGATCGTCGATCACCAGCACCGGGATGACCGGCGCGCGGCTCAACAGGTTTGCAAGACCTGGCTGGACGTCTTTCATGCGGCGTCTCCCATGAGTGGCGATGCGCCGGAATCTGCTGCTCCAACAGCGCCGCGGAACAACCCGAACAGCTCGCGTCCAACACCGTGCGCATTTGCCGAAAGGTCAGCCGTGGCGACGGGCCGGGCGGCCCATTCGGCTTCGCTGACCAAAACCTCCAACCGACCATTCACGCCATCGATCCGCACCAGATCGCCATCGCGGATCTTGGCGATGGCGCCCCCGTTGGCTGCCTCCGGCGTGACGTGGATCGCGGCGGGCACCTTGCCCGAAGCTCCCGACATCCGCCCGTCGGTGACGAGCCCGACTTTGAAGCCACGGTCCTGCAGCACCGCCAGTGTCGGCACGAGCTTGTGCAACTCCGGCATGCCGTTGGCCTTCGGCCCCTGGAAACGGACCACGGCGATGACATCGCCCGTGAGTTCGCCCGCCTTGAAGGCTTTGAGCAATGCATCCTGGCAATCGAACACGCGGGCCGGTGCTTCGACGATGTGGCGCGAGGGATCGACGGCCGAGGTTTTTATCACCGCGCGGCCGAGCGAACCATCGAGGACTTTGAGCCCGCCGGTTGGTGAGAATGGAGTGAGGGTCCCTCGCAGCACCGCGTCGTTGCCGGTTGAAACTGCACCGTCACGCCAAACCAGCTCGCCTGAGGCATCGAGCACCGGCTCCGACCGATAAGCGTCAAGCCCCGTGCCGTTCACCGTGCGGACATCCTCGTGCAGCAAGCCCGCGCCCAGAAGCTCGCGCACCATGAAGCCCAAGCCGCCCGCCGCCGTGAAGTGATTCACATCCGCTTTGCCGTTCGGGTAGATGCGGGCGAGCAGCGGCACGACCTCGGCCAAATCGGCGAAGTCATCCCAGGTGAGGCGGATGCCTGCCACCGCCGCCATGGCCGGCAGATGCAACGTGTGATTGGTCGAGCCGCCGGTCGCATGCAGGCCGACGATGCCGTTGACGAAGGCGCGCTCGTCGAGCACCTGGCCGATCGGCGTGTAGGCATTGCCCTGCGCGGTGATGGCAAGCGCGCGTTTTACCGCCGCCCGAGTCAGCGCATCGCGCAGCGGCGTGTTCGGATTGACGAAGGCGGCGCCGGGCAGCTGCAGGCCCATCAGCTCCATCAGCATCTGGTTCGAGTTCGCCGTGCCATAGAAGGTGCAGGTGCCGGGGCCGTGGTACGACTGCGCCTCGGCCTCGAGCAGCTCGGCGCGCGTCGCCTTGCCCTCGGCGTAGCGTTGGCGGACCTTCGCTTTCTCGTCGTTCGGAAGGCCGCTCGTCATCGGCCCCGAAGGCACGAAGATGCCCGGCAAATGCCCGAAGGTCAGCGCGCCGATGACGAGGCCCGGCACGATCTTGTCGCAGATGCCCAGATAGAGCGCGGCATCGAACATCTGGTGGGAGAGCGCCACCGCCGTCGAGAGCGCGATGACGTCGCGGGAGAACAGCGACAGCTCCATCCCTGCCTCGCCCTGGGTGACGCCATCGCACATGGCGGGCACGCCACCGGCCACCTGCGCGATGCCACCTGCGTCCCGTGCCGCCTGCCGGATCAGCTCAGGAAAACGCTCGTAGGGTTGGTGCGCGGACAGCATGTCGTTGTAAGCGGTGACGATGCCGATGTTGGGTTGGTCGCCCTGGCGCAGGCCGAGCTTGTCGCCGGGCCCGCAGGCCGCGAAGCCGTGCGCGAGATTGGCGCAGCCGAGGCGGCGGCGGGCGGGCTGGCTTTCGCGTGCCTTCTCGATGCGGTCGAGATAGCGGCGGCGGCCGTCGCGGCTACGCTTGACGATACGCTCGGTCACCTCGCCGAGGCGGGCATTGAGGGGCATGGGCGTTTTCCTTTTCCGCGCCGAGTCTATCGCTTAGAGCACTTTCCGGCCAAGTGGATACCGGTTGGTCGAAAGAAAGTGCTCAAAGCAAACAACTTAGACCGGCTTTCCGATTCCGTAGGCTCGGAAAGCCGGTCTAGAAGTCAGCGCGCCCAGTGAATCTCGACCGGCACCCGATCCTGCCGGAGCACGGCCCGGACCGGCATGACCGCGACCGGCCCGTCGCCGAGCGCCCGCTCGAGCACGCGCCGTTTGGCCTCGCCCTCGATGTGGAGCACGAGGTTCTCGGCCGTGAGCAAAGTCGCGAAAGTGAGGGTGATGCGGGGCTCACCGGCGCCGGGCGCGCGCATGATTTCGGTCAGGTGCGTCGAGCCCGGATCGAGGGCGGCATCCAGCCGATCGCCACCGGGAAAAAACGAGGCCGTGTGGCCGTCCTCGCCCATGCCGAGCACGGCGACGGTCAAGCGCTTCGGCGCCGTGCGGAGCCGCAGCTCGGCGGCGAGCCAGCCGGCCTCGGGCGCATGATCGGGCGAATAGAGCGGGAGAAAACGGGCCGTGGCGGCCTTGCCGGTCAGCAGATGCCGCTTCACCAGCGCCGCGTTGGAGCGCGGTAAAGCTTCGTCCACCCACCGCTCGTCGACGAGCGTCAACGTAACCTTCGGCCAATCGAGATCGGCGGCGGCCAGCGCCGCGAACATCCGGACGGGGGTCTGCCCGCCCGAGACGGCGAGGAATGCTTCGCCCTCCGCGGCGATGCGCTGGGCGAGTTTCGCGGCAATGCGCGCGGCCAGCGCCTTCGCGAGCGTGCCGGCATCTGGCCAATCAAAGCGCTTGAGCATCGCCTACTCGTCACTATCGTGCCAGGTGCGGCCGTCACGCTCGATGAGGGCCACCGCCGCCGACGGGCCCCAGGTCCCCGACGTGTAGGCCTTCGGCGCCTCGCCGCCAGCGCGCCAGGCCTCCAGGATCGGATCGATCCAGGCCCAGGCGGCCTCGACCTCGTCGCGGCGCATGAAGAGGGTCTGGTTGCCGCGCACCACGTCCATCAGCAGCCGCTCGTAGGCGTCGACCGGGCGCATGCCGAAACTCTCGGCGAAGCTCATGTCGAGGGGCACGCGCCGGAGCCGCATGCCGCCGGGGCCCGGGTCCTTGATCATCAGCCAGAGCTTCACGCCCTCGTCGGGCTGCAGGCGCAGAACGAGGCGGTTGGGCGTCAGCGGTCCGGCGCCAGCTTCGAAAATCGAATGCGGCACCTGGCGGAAGGTGACGACGATTTCCGACACGCGGGCCGCCAGCCGTTTGCCGGTCCTCAAATAGAACGGCACGCCCTTCCAGCGCCAGTTCTCGATCTCGGCCCTGATGGCAACGAAGGTCTCGGTGGCGCTCTTCGGCTTGCCCAGCTCCTCGGCGAAGCTCTTGACCGGGCCGTCCCCCGACGCGCCGGCCTTGTACTGGCCGCGCACGATCACCTGAGTGCCATCGTTCGGCGAGATCGGCCTCAGCGAGCGCAGCACCTTCAGCTTTTCGTCGCGCACCGAGTCGGCCGAGATCGAGGTCGGCGGCTCCATGGCGGCGAGGCAGAGCAGCTGCAGCAGGTGATTCTGCACCATGTCGCGGAGCGCGCCCGAGGTCTCGTAGTAGCCGGCGCGGCCCTCGAGGCCGAGCGTTTCCGCCACCGTGATCTGCACGTGGTCGATATGGGCCGCGTTCCAGACCGGCTCGAACAGCGCATTGGCAAAGCGCAACGCCATCAGGTTCTGCACCGTTTCCTTGCCGAGATAGTGGTCGATGCGGAAGATCTGGCGCTCGGCGAACACCTTGCCGATGGCGTCGTTGATAGCGCGAGCGCTGGCGCCATCCTTGCCGATCGGCTTCTCGACGACGACACGGCAGCCGTCCGTGGCGAGGCCATGGCGGCCAAGCCGCTCGGTCAGCAGTGCGAAGAGGTCCGGTCCGACGGCGAGGTAAAAGGCGCGGATGCGGCCGTTGGGCGGTCCGAGGAGCTTCGCCAGCGCTGGCCATCCGTTCTCGCCCGTGGCATCGACGGCGACATAGGCGAGCCGGCCGAGGAAGCGCGACAGCACGGCGGGGTCGCGCTCGGCCGCGCTCACATGCTCGGCGATGGAGGTCTCGACGAGCTTCAGGAAGTCCTTGGGCGCGAGCTCCCGTCGCGACGTGCCGATGATCCGCGCATCCTCCGGCAGCTGTCCCACGAGATCGCGATGATAGAGCGCCGGAAACAGCTTTCGCGCGGCCAGATCCCCGGTCGCGCCGAACACGACCATGTCGAAAGGCTCGACGGCGATGATGCGGGCGGCCATGGGGGTCTCGCAAGTGAGTGAGCCGCTGCACGGCGCGGCGCCAGTCTCCGCCGGTGCTTAGACGGAACCGCCGTTCGAGAAAAGCCCTTCGCCCTTCTTGACCAAGGTGGGTTGCTTGCGCGGATGGCGGGGTATGATGGCGTCAGCCGTCTTGAAAACCGCTCCAATACCGTCATGGCCGCGAAGGCGGCCACCCAGACATGTCACCACGAACTCTTCGCCCCGGCCAGTAGCGAAGTGCATCTGCTGCCTGAGTTGACGGATTGAGAATTCATCAGGCTTGTCTGGGTGGCCGCCTTCGCGGCCATGACGGGGAGAGTTTTTTGCTCTCGCGTTAGAGTGCTTCCGGAAAAGTGCGAAGCGGTTTTCCGATGAGAAGCACGACAAACCAAAAAGCTAGGGTGTTGAAGTGATTCAACGAAAAACGGAAACACCCTAGCGTCGCGACTTCAGTTGGCGAGTACGGTGTTGGTCCGGCAAGCTACACCTAAATCGCCTTGCCCAGAATCTGCGCCTTGGTCTTCCGGACGACCAGATACCGCCCGCCCTGCGCATCGGTCTTCAGCTCCACCTGATCGACCGTCACCGGGACGATTCGCTGGAAGAATCCGAAAATACCGCCCATGCCGATCTTGACGACGATCGGCAAACCCTGGCCGTCGTGTTGCACCGAGTTCACCTCGCCGATCCGCTTGCCGGAAGAATCGACCACGGCGATGCCGGCAAGGCTCGAGGCCTCCTTCGGGCCGTAGCCGTCGAGCGCGGTCTGGGCGAGAGCAGAGGGCATGGTGAGCAGCAGCCCGGTTAGGGCAAGCGCTGTGCGGCGTGTGCATGCGTGTTTCATTCGGACGGCCCCCTGGCGTGCGTCAAAGCCAACAGCGTCCCCACGCTATCCGCTTCGAGCTGACCGGATCATGACGATGATCGCAGGGCCGCGCAACGGGCAAGTTGGCGGTTGCGCTGCAACCTACATACCAGGCCGACATGAGGCGAATACCGAATGCAATCGTCCGAGTCTTTCGAGTAGGCTCAACAAAGCAGCAATGGCACTATGAGGAGGCGAGATCAATGCTGAGGCATCGGTACATCTGCGGTTCCACAGGGTGGCGCACTGCCATGGTCCTGAGCTTGAGCGCTCTTCTCCCATCGAGCGCCTTCTCCGACACAGAGCTCAGCGAAACCGAGCCCCCTTTCAGCCAAGAGATGATCGAGCAGCATTGCGATGCAGAAGGGCGATGCATCATCGACGATATGGAAATCGACTTCGGCAAGACGCCGATGACCGGGTTCCCGTCCAATCGGAGCAAATGGACGGATGGCAACATCTACTACAAGTTCGATACGTCCATCACCTCTCAAAAAAGGGCCCTATTTCTTGCCGCGGCTGCTGACTGGAGCGCGGCCGCAGAGGTTTGCTTTCGCGAGCGGAAGAACGAGCCCATCTACATCTTGATTACAAATGCCCCAGCCGATGCGGAGTATCATGGCATGGCCAGCGTAGGAATGCTGCGCGCCGCGCAATTATTCGACATCAAGACGTGGGGCTCGGCAACATTGCGACACGAACTCGGACATACGCTCGGACTAGCACATGAGCACCAGCGCTCTGACCGAGACGAATGGGTGACGATACTCTCCGAGAACGTCAAACCCAAATACGTTGGCAACTTTGACAAACTCGCGACCACCAACTTGACCGAGTATGACTATTGCTCTCGAATGCACTACGGAAGCAAACACGGCAGCAAGAATGGAAAGCCGACAATCGTACCGAAAAAAACGCCAAATTGCACCCTCGGAAGCGGGGCGGAACTGAGCGTTCTCGACAAAACCGGGATGGCGAAGCGCTACGGAGCATCCAAGGGGAGGTGCAAATAGGCACCGAGCGAGACATCTGCCGCCCTCACGACCCCGGCACGTCCAGCTTCCGCGTCAGGTTCTCGAACTCGCGCCTCAGCTCCTGGTTCTCAAAGATCTGTTCGAAGCCCGGCGCCTCCAGACGCTGGATCGCCTCGAAGGAGGCGGCGGCGTCCTTGATGAGGGCGCGGAGCTGGAAGGAGGCTTCGACCGTCTCGTAGGTGTTGTCGGCGATGCGGAGATCCTTGACGGCCTTCAGCCGCGCCGACGCCAGTTGCTCGCGCTGCTTCAGCAGATAGCCGCGATAATAGTTCGCGACCTTCTCGGCGAAGTCCTGGCTCCTGAGATTGGCTTCGAGCGCGCGCTTCTGGTCGGGCCGGTTCTTGTCCTTGAGGAGCCGCTTCGTCTCGCTCCGGGCTGCCTCCACGTCGCCGAGGATCGCTTCCAGCCGCGGCAGATAGGTGTTGTCGATCTTCTTGATCATGGCGTCCTGGCCGTGCACGAGCATGGCGAAGAGCGCCGAGTGCATGGCGAAGAATTTCCGCGCCGTGCCCAGATTATCGCCGGTCGCCTGCACGGCCTTGGCGAGCTGCTCGTCGATGGCGCGTGCGGCCTCGAAGGCGGCGACGAGCCGGACGAGATCGCCCGAGAGCACGCTGTCGAGCAGCAGGTCGAGCTGGCCCGGCTCCATCTTGACGCCGGAGGCCGCGAGCGCGCTGGCGATCTCCGATTTCGACGTCTCGATCTCGGCGCGGTTGCCCTCGATCCGGCCTTCCAGATCCTTGACCTCGGACCCGAGACTCTCGACCGTGTCGTTGAGGATGCCCGGCATGAGGGCGTCCTCGGGGGCGGTCAGTTGGCGGGCCTTCAACTCGGCGATCTGGTCCTCCAAATCGCGGATGGCGCGGCGGCGCCCCTCGAGCTGCTTCTGCAGATCGACGATCGGCACGTCGGTGACAATGGCGAGCGCGCTGTCGAGGAGGGCGCGGATCTTGTCCTCGCGATCTTCCTTCGTTGCGGTGAAGACGGGGGGAACGAGGAACTCGTCCTTGCTCGGGAGCTTGCGCTGATCGGCGCGCTGCTCGGCGGTGTCCTCCAGGATGTCGTCAATGGCGGCGAGCAGCGCCTTGGCGCGCTCAAAAGCTTCATCGCCCGCGCGGGCATCCTCCGCCGGCTGCTCGATAACGGCGACGCCCTGATCCTCGGCCGGGGCTTCCGTATCCTGAGCCAAGGCCGAGACCGGCCAACCCGCGCTGACGGCCAAGGCCGCCGCGAGCCCGAGCGTCCGCAAGTAGACGACGCGCATGGTCCTGATCTCCCGCATACCGGTGAGACGTGGGGAGAGAATAGGGCAATTCCAAGGACCGGGGCGCGAATTCGGCGGGCATGGCAAAGCGCCTGAGCTTTCGGTACGTAGGGGCTTCGCCTAGAGTGCTTCCGGAAAAGTGCGAAGCGGTTTTCCGAAAAGAAGCACGACAAACCAAGGATCTAGGGTGTTGGAGTGATTCAACGAAAAACGGAAACACCCTAGGATGCTCGACCTCTCAGGAAACACCACCCATGCCCGCCGCCCACATCGTTCTGGCCCATCCGGAGCCGCAGTCTTACAGCGCGCATCTGGCGCGGACGGCGCAAGGGGCGCTGCAGGCCGCCGGCTGGAATGTGACACTCACCGACCTCTACACGATCGGCTTCGACGCCTCCGAGGGACCGTTGCACTACAAGCAACGCAAACACCGCGAGCGCTACGACGTCTCGACCGAGCAGCGGCATGCCTTCGACAAGGGCCTGCTGCCCGTGATCGTCCGGGCCGAGATCGCCCGTATGGAGGCGTCCGACCTGCTGATCCTGCAATTCCCCCTCTGGTGGTACGGGCCGCCGGCAATCCTCAAGGGCTGGATCGATCGCGTGCTTGCCTATGGCGCAACCTACACGAGCAAAATACGCTTCGAGACCGGCAAGTTCGCCGGCAAGCGCGCCATCGTCTCAACCGTGGGCGGCGGCGAGAAAGAGAGCTTCGTGCTCGGCGGGCGGAATGGCGACGTGCAGCAGTCGCTCTGGCCCATTCACTACAGCCTGCACTATGTCGGCTACACGGTCGTCGAGCCGCTCGTCGCCATGGGTGTCGGTGCCTGGAGCCCGGATGCGGATGACGCGGCCGAGATGGAGCGGCTCGGCCGGCATGCGGAGGCTGTTGCCGTCGCGATGCAGGGAATCGAGCAGCGGCCGGTGCTGCACTTCAACAGTCAGAAGAACTGGACGGCCGAAGGCGCGCCCAAGCCCGGCCAAGACGATCCGGGGCCGTTTGCCTATCGAGCTGGCGCCGATCCAAGGGAGCAAGCATGACCATGGAAGTTGATATTGCCATTGTCGGAGCGGGCGCTGCCGGTCTCGCCGCCGGCAAGCGCTTGCAGCAGGCCGGCGTCTCGTTCCGAGTGCTGGAGGCCCGCGCAGTGAGCGGCGGCCGGGCCTGGACGGACACCGAATCCTTCCCCGGCATCGCCTTCGATCGCGGCTGCCACTGGCTGCACTCGGCCTCGATCAATCCGCTGACGGCGGAGGCGGACCGGCTGGGCGTGCGCTATCGCAAGCAGTTCAGCTGGGGCGAGCGGCGCATCTTCCGCCACGGCGACTGGCTGAGCGAGGCCGAGCGTGACGCATACGGCAAAGCCTTCGAGGAGGCCTATGCGGCCATGTACGCGCTGGGTGATGCTGGCCGCGATGTGGCGGTCGTCGAGGCCATCCGGCCGGATCAGCCGTTTCTGGACGAGATCCGGCACGTCTACACCCTGGTCAGCAGCGCCGAGCTCGAGGATGTCTCGGCCGTCGATGCCTCACGCTACAACGACACCGAGGAGAACTGGCCGGTCGAAGGCGGCTACGGGGCGCTCGTGCAGATGGTTGCGGCCGGTGTGCCGGTCGAGCTCGCGACATCTGTCCGATCGATCGATTGGTCGGGCAAACAGGCCGTGCTTGCGACCGGTAAAGGTGATCTCCGCGCCAAGGCCGTCATCGTTACGGCCTCGACGAATGTGCTGTCGGGCGGCGGCATCCGGTTCGATCCGGAGCTGCCGGGCGATATCGCGGCCGCGCTCGAGTCTGTGCCGATCGGATGTGCCGAGAAGGTCGCGCTGGCGCTCGACCGGCCGATCGAGGATGTCGCCGATAACGCCTTCATGACGGTCTCGTTGAGCGGGGACACGCCGCTCAACTTCTATCTCAACCCCTTCGGTCAGCCGATCGTCCATGCCTCGCTTGGCGGCACGTTCGGTCGCGAGATCGAGAAAGAGGGTGAAGCCGCGATGATCGCCAATGCCACAGAGCGCTTCGTTGCCGCGTTCGGGTCTGACATGGGCAAGCGCATCATCGGCGCGACCGCGACGCATTGGGCGTCCGACCCCTTCATCCGCGGCGCATACTCTTTCGCGCGTCCCGGCAAGGCCGACATGCGCAAGCGGCTCGCCGAGCCGTTCTCGGATCGCCTGTTCCTGGCGGGCGAAGCGACCTCGCTCGACTTTTTCTCGACGGCGCACGGCGCGCATCTGACGGGCATCCGCGCGGCCGAACGGGCGCTTGAGGCGATCGGGGTTGCAGGTTGAGGGCAGGGCAATCGCGTATGGCGATCTCATGTGGACTGAGACGTCACCACACCCTTTCCTCCCCCTTTTGATGGGGGAGGACCGCGCGCCTTGGACTTAGGCGCGTAGCGGTCAAGTCCTTAGGCGCGCCAAGGTGGGGGTGTTGTTGCGGCTTCGCGAGACGCGGCGAACCGAGGGGGACTTACGCAAGGGCATCGGCGATGCCGTCAAAGGCATCACGCAAGTCACATTGCGATGAGGTGCGCGCGCGGGTGGTAAGAAACAGTTGGTCGAAAGCGCCTTAATCGCGGGACAAACACCCCCACCTATGTTCGCAAGCTCTTTGCTTTGCGCACCTTCTTTCGGTGAACCGGTGACCACTTCGCCGGAAGGTGCGCCTAAGGGCTTAGCTGACGCTAAACCCAAGGCGAACTGTCCTCCCCCATAAGAAGGGGGAGGAAGGCACGCGGCGAGTTCATGATCTCTACGACAACGTCATATGCGATTGCCCTGGGGGTGAGGCCGCTTACCGCCCGCCGCCGACATCGAGCAGCGCCGCCGTCACATAGCTCGCCTGATCCGACGCCAGCCACAGGATCGCCTCGGCGACCTCTTCCGCCGAGCCGCCGCGCTGCATGGGAACCAGTCCCTGCATCTCTTTCACGCGGCCCGGCACACCGGCCGAGGCATGGATTTCGGTTTCGATGAGGCCCGGCCGCACCGCGTTGACGCGAATGCCCTCGGTCGCGACCTCCTTGGCGAGGCCCTGCGTGAAGGTATCGATGGCGCCCTTGGACGCCGCGTAGTCGACGAACTCGCCGGCCCCGCCATGCTTTGCTGCGGCGGAGGAGAGATTGACGATCACGCCGCCCTTGCCGCCGCGCTTCGTCGACATCCGGCGGACCGCTTCGCGCGCGGCGATGAAGCTTCCCGTGATATTCACCGCCATCATGTGCGCCAGGCGCTCGGCTGTCAGATCCTCGACGCGGCATCTGGGCGCGACGATCCCGGCATTGTTGACGAGCACGTCGAGCGGTCCAAAGTCGCGGTCGATGGCGGTGAAGAAGGCCACAATATCGGCTTCGCTTGCCACGTCCGCCCTGACGGCAAGACCGTGTCGCCCGGCTTTTTCGATATCACGGACAACTGTCGCGGCCGCCTTCGCATCGCTTCTGTAGGAGATCGCCACATCGTAGCCGCGCTGGGCCGCGAGCCGTGCTACGGCAGCGCCGATACCGCGGCTGCCGCCGGTGATCGCCATCACTTTCGCTGCCGTAGCGGACATGACGCGCCTCCGATAGGCCTGCCTTGCGTCAGGCAGGCCGCGCCTCGACCATGACCCGGTAGGCGTCGTGCTGCAAGCGGGCGGCCGTGACGGCGTTTCGCATCAGCGTTGCAACGGTGACGGGCCCGACGCCGCCCGGCACCGGCGAGATCCAGCCGGCGACCTCGGCGCAACTCGCGAAATCGGCATCGCCGACGACGGCCGTGGTTCCATCCTTCAGCGTCACTTGATTGATGCCGATGTCGATCAGCGCCGTGCCGGGCTTCAGCATATCGCCGGTTATGAGGCCGGCCTTGCCGACGGCGACGAACACGGCGTCGGCGCGCCGCGAGTGCAACGACACGCTCCTGGTCATGTGGTGGCAGACGGTGACGGTTGCGCCCTCGCTCATGAGCAGGAAGGCGATCGGCTTGCCGACAATCTCCGAGTGGCCAATGACGACCACCTCGAGACCCTCGAGCTTGAGCCGGGTCGACTTCAGCAGCTCGACGGCGGCGACCGCCGTGCACGGCCCCATGACGAGGTCGTTGTAGACAATGTTGCCGATGGAGGCCGGATGCATGCCCTCGACGTCCTTGAGCGGCGCCACGGCCCGTTGCAGCGCCTTGATGGGGATCGAGGCCGGCACGGGCCGCTGGATGATGATGCCGGTGACCCGCGCGTCCGCGTTGAGGCCGTGGATGATGCCGGTCAATTCCTCGACGCCGATCGAGGCGGGATAAACCCGCTCCTCGAATAAAATCCCGACCTCGCCCGCGACGCGCTTCTGGTTGCGGACATAGAGCTGGGTGGCGGCGCCTTCACCGACCGTGATCGAGACGAGCTTCGGCGGCCAGCCCTGGCCGGCCAGATGGCGGGCCGCACCGGCGATCTCGGTTTTCATGACCGCGGCGAGCCGGCGGCCATCCAGAAGCTTGTGGCGGTGCTCGGCGAGGGCGTTGGGCACGTACGGGGCTCCGGTTCGGTATGGCAGGCGGCCAGGAGGTATCGGACCGTGCCCCGGCTTGCAACGGCAGGTGCCGCGGTCATGCCGCAACGCACAATTTATGTTGCACTGCACAATAGCCTGTGCTATACACTTATGAAATCGAGTTCCACCGGCCCAGCTATCAAAGAAACGGACCCTTGAGATGACCAACCTCCACGAGACCTTTGCGCGCCAGACCGAAGCCTTCATGGATGCCGCCCGCGACGGCCGCGTCCCCGAGGGCCTGCAGACCGCCGCCCAGGAGGGTATTGCCCGGAGCCGCGAGGCATTTGCGACGGCAACGGAGGCCACTCAGGTCGCCGGCAAGGCGTTGGGCGAGGTCGCCGAGGTGGCTGGCAAGGGCGCCATGTCGCTGGCCGAAATCGCAGCCAAGAACGTCTCCGCCAGTGTCGAGGCAGCCTTCGAGGCGGCCAACCGCGTCGCCCGCGCCCAGACCTTCCCCGAGGCCGCACGCCTGCAGGTCGAGTTCGCCCAGAGCCAGCTTATGAAGTCCGGCGAGCAGGGCCGCGCCTTCTTCGAACTCTCGGCCAAGATCGCCCGCGACACGTTCGAGACCATGTCAGCGGCGACCGAGAAGTGCCTCGACGGCATGCGCAAGCCCGGCTGATCACCTCTCCAGCATTTCTTGCTCTAGTGTTCTGACCCATTTATAAGATTCCCATGCGCCTGCAAATCAGATTCAACTGCGGCATGAGAAACCTCAAGGCATGCCTGTACGTCAGGCCCAGTGACCGCACGACACTGGAGCGGCTCGTCGGCGATGGCAAG
>JANNSX010000417.1:0-2786 GCA_031403155.1 Hyphomicrobiaceae bacterium | reverse complement strand
CAGTCCGGATGGCGATGCAGGTCTGGCCGCGCTGCTCCAATTCGATGCCATCGGCTTGGGCTACTTGAATGGGTCCGGCAATCAGGTCTCGGGCGTCGTCAAGGGCGCTGGTTTCCAAATGTTGTGGACGTCGAGTGGTTTGCCTTCGGACAAACCACTGACGGCCGCCGACGCGATCCAGGTCGCGCTCGAAAATCAGAACTGGCAAATTTTCAGCGACCCATCGTCCGTGCTCAGCCTCGAGGAATCTTTCAAGGACGCCAGTACGGGGCAGGCGCGAACCGTCGAGTTCGCGATCGACGTTGGCGCTCTCAAAGTGGCTGACCCGGGCATTTTTCCGGGAAAAACCTTCTTGTTCGAGCGGCCACGCGACTATCCCGTCAGCGTCGTCGCGGTGAAGGGCAGTTGGTGGAACGGGCTGCCCTTTCCAGACCAGGTGGCGATCCAAAAGGCCGTCGAGCAGGTGCTCGCAGAGATGGATGCCGAGCAAATCGCCTTTGAGGCGGATACGCTGCCATTGCTCGAGGCAGGTTGGAAACGGGGCGGTGTGGTCGAAATCCCCGACGATGTCATGGCGCAGAACGCCAGCCTCGAGCAGGAGCGCGCGCCGGCGTCGGCCAAGGATTTCGTTGCCGAGTTCTTCCAGGCACGGCTCAAAAAAAAAGACAGTGAGACCGTCGCGCCGTCTCCAGAAATCCCCGAGCCGGCATCGAGCCCAGTCCGCATTGCCTATTTCACGACCCGGGTGGATACCGGCAAGAAGCAGATTGCCGTCGCATTCGGTGCCCTGCCCAGCGGCACGGTCCACTGCGGCGAGGTCGTGGTGCCGCAAGCTGGCGCGATCGCAGCGGCCGCGATCGCCCGGTTGCCGGAGGGAGCCGATGGCAAGGCTTGCGCCAAGGAGTTCGACAGACTGGCCTGCCTCGGCGGCAGGCTGGTCTTCGCTCACGGGTTTCATACCTCCTTCGAGGAGGCTGTCGACAGTGCGCGAATTCTCAGCTCGGCGCTGCCCAGGACCCAGATTGTCATCTGGAGCTGGCCGTCGAAGAACAATGCCGAAGCCTATATCGGCGACAAGGAGTCGGCGGCTAACGCGGGGAGCTATCTGGCGGGGTTGATCGGCAATAGCCGGGCCGAATGTGTTGGAAAGTATTCGGTGCTCGCCCACAGCATGGGTGCCCTTTCGACATGGGCGGCATTGTTGAGTGTCGCGAACCTCCGCGAGGATCGCCTGCCCGAGCGGGTGATCTTTGCCGCGCCCGACATTCACATTACGGAGTTCGAGCCGGCCGCGCCTTATCTGTTCGGAAAAATCAAGCAGACGACGTTGTATGCGTGCGGTTGGGATGGGGCGTTAATGGCGTCGCGGAAGCTCAACGGCGTGGATAGGTTTGGACACCGTGACGGCAACGCGATTTTCACGATGCCCGGTCTGGATTCCATCGCGGTGCCGCCCGAGATATCCTGGCGAGGCGCCAAGACCTTCAATCACAGCTACGTGTTCTACGACGTTCGTGTCGGCGAGGATGTTCGGTTGATCGTCGAGGAGAGCAGGCCGGCCGCGCAAAGAAATCTGGAGCCTAAGAAGAAGCCAGATCAGAGTCCGTTCTTTGTATTCAAGCCCTGAGGCCGTGCGTGCATGACGCGAGACGGGCGCCGCGCTGATGACGTAGGGGCGAGCGGCTGCTCGCCCGCGCAGCCGCCGCATCTCGAGTCGTGGAGCCTGCTCGCTTGCTGAATGGCAACGACAGGTCTTGTGGCTCCCCTCACCCCACCCGCATCGTCACCCACCCATCGATCGGCCATTCCGCAAGCAGCCGCAGCCCCTCCCGCTCATAGGCGCCGAGCACCATCGCCTGCTGCTCGGCGAGCAACCCCGAAAGCACGATGCTCCCATCGTGCGCCAGCGCGCGGCGCAAACCCGGGGCGAGCGTCACCAGCGGCTCGGCGAGGATGTTGGCGAGGATCAGGTCGAAGGCGGCCGCGCCCGCTAGCTCGGGATGGGAAGAGTCTTGTGTTTGCGCATGTTCTGTCGACGAACCGGCAACCACTTCATCGGAACCTGCGCCGAGGCCGTCGGCGGTGAGGCAGCAGATGCGCGCGGCCACGCCGTTGATCGCCGCATTCTCTTGGGCGATGCGCACCGATTCCGGGTCGATGTCGGTGGCGAGGATCGCAGCGTCCGCAGTGAGCTTCGCCGCGGCAATGGCGAGGATGCCGGAACCGGTACCGAGGTCGAGGATGCGTTTGAACCGGATTTCATTGCGCTCAGCCTGAGCTAGCTCGATTTCTTGGCTTGGTCGCATGCTCTCCGGCGAACCGGGAAGCCACTTCGCCTGAGCATGCGACAGTACCGCCCCGATGGCCTGAAGACACCCCTGGGTCGTTGCATGATGCGCCGTGCCGAAGGCCCCACCGGCCTCGATCTCGATGGCGTAGGGGTGTCCGGCCGCCGCCGCGCGATCATGCGGGCCGTGTATCAAGAACGGTCCAGCGGCAATGGGTTTCAGGGTGCGCTCGACATGGGCGACCCAGTTCTGCTCGGCGACGGGCTCTATGCGCGGCTCGGCGGTAAGCCTTAGGCCGTCGAGCAAGGCCGCGAGCAGCGAACGATCGAACGGCGCCTCGAACAACGCGTCCACCTGCCAGCTCGTGCCCGATAGAAACCGGCTCACCGCCAGCGGCGGATCGATCTCCACGCCATCGAGCCGCGCCTCGAGCGCGACAGCATCATCGGCGTTGGTCAGGATTGTCAGCTTGTCGATCTTCACCGGTGGCTCCGCGCT
>JANNSX010000416.1:0-1650 GCA_031403155.1 Hyphomicrobiaceae bacterium | reverse complement strand
GTCGCCCGCCTTCCGCACAACGACCGCCCATCGATGGGCAATTTTTGATTTGGAACGGGCGACCGCCGGTCGCCCCTACATCCTCACAGCACCAGTTTCTTCTCGCTCGGCTCCAGATTGTCGTAGTTCCACAGCTGCTTGCCGGCGACGATCTTCTGAAAGTGTTCGACGCCCGTGCGGGGGAGCATGTCGTACATCTTGAGCTTCCTCGTCAGCCACGCGAGGTCGAGGTCGGTGAGTTCGCCGGGCACGGCATCGACGCCGAAATCCTGCACCTTGCCGCCGACATAGATCGTGCCGTCGTACATGCTATCGCCCAGGTTCTTGCCGGCATTGCCGCAGATCACCATGCGGCCGCGCTGCATCATGAAGCCGGTGAAGGCGCCGGTGTCGCCGCCGACGAGGATGTTGCCGCCCTTTTGGTCGATGCCTGTACGCGCGCCGACCGAGCCCTTGCAGACGAGGTCGCCACCGCGAAGTGCGGCGCCGAACTGGCTGCCGGCGTTCTTCTCGATGACGACGGTGCCGGCCAGCATGTTCTCCGCGCACGCCCACCCGACCCGGCCGGAGATGCGCACGTTCGGGCCGTCGAGCAGGCCGACGCCGAAATAGCCGAGCGAGCCCTCGACGATGAGATTGAGCCGGTTGAGGATGCCGACGCCGACACCGTGCTTGGCGCCGGGGTTCTTCAGCACGATGGTGCCGAAGCCCTGCTTCATGAGATCGCGCAAGCGGATGTTGATCTGCTTGGGCTCGAGATTGGCGCAATCGATCTCGGCGCGCTTGTTGAAGTCGACGTCGAAGGCGTCGGGATAGCCAAAGCCGCCGCCCTCGTCGGAGAGATCGAAGAAGCGCTGCTGGGTGCGGCCCTTCAGCTGCTCGGTATGCATGCCCATGCCGTGCGAGGCATGGTCCTTGTTGGGTGTCAGTGCGCCGGCCATTTCAGTCTCCGCGTCAGTTTCATGCGGTAAGTCATAAGTGGGAAGTCGTGAGTGGGATTTCGTGAGTGGTAAGTCGTGAGTGGTAAGCGGTGAACGGAAGTGGCCGAGGCGAAAGATCGACTTACGACTTACGACTCACCACTTACGCTTTCTCTCACGCCCGCCAGACGCGGACCTCCTCGTCATAGGGGTCCCAAGTGTCGATCTCCTGCGGGAGCACGGCGCGGATCGCCATCTCTTCCGAGGCCAGACAGATCATGTCGTCACTCTCGTAGAGGACCATGGGTTTGGCCGCCATCGTATCCTTGGCCATGCCGATCGCGTCCTTCGTGGTCACCAGATAGGTGAATACGCCATCGATGTCCTTGATGGATTCTTTCAGCACGTCCTCGAGCTGCGCGCCCTGTTCCAGATAGTGGGCGACGTAGACGGCGAGCAGCTCCGAGTCGCAGCTCGACATGAAGCGGTGACCCTTGCGCTCCATCTCGCGGCGCATGATCCAGTAGTTCGTGAGCTGCCCGTTGTGGACGACGGCAATGTCGTTGTAGGGGTAGGCCCAGTAAGGGTGCGCGGAACGGATGTCGACGTCGGACTCGGTCGCCATGCGGGTGTGGCCGATGGCGTGCGTGCCTTTCATCTTCTCGATGCCGTACTGCTTGGAGACCGTCGCCGAATCCCCCCAGGTCCTTGATCAGCTCGAGCGCATGGC
>JANNSX010000415.1:0-4329 GCA_031403155.1 Hyphomicrobiaceae bacterium | reverse complement strand
CATCTGGAGGCGGGCGCGCTTGCCAAGGGGAACAACGGTAGCGGCAAGCGCCGGGGCCGTGCCTCAGTTTGAAATTCCGCGAAGGGCCAAGTGCCGATGTGAGGCTCGCTTGCGGGCCCGGCGATCAACGCTCGATGTCAGGCCCGAATTGGCGGGCCGTCACACCGGCAACCCGGCATTGCGATAGCCGTCGCGCCACAAATCGCGGTCCTCGACCCGCTCGTACATGCGAAGATGGGCGGCAATGTAGCCAGCGACGTCGAACGCCGCCGGCCGTTGGCTTTCGAATTGCCTGATGGCCGCGGCGGCTTCCTCCCGCTGCCCTAATTGCGCGTGACAGGCGGCGACCTCGAGCCACATGTGCGGAGGCGGCCGGCGCCACTGCCCAAATTCATTGAGAGCCGCAGCATACTGGCGTGAGACGTAGTAGGCGTCGAACCTGGGCTCCCGCCCCGCATCGAACGACCGGGGGTCGAGACGCTGGGCGACTTGGTGCCACTCAAGGGCCGAGCGTGCATCGCCGCGATGCAGCGCCACAACGCCGCGCATGCCGGCGGCTTGCCGATCGTTCGGGTTTAGCGACACCGCCGTACTCGCATGCGTCTCCGCCAGGCTGTGCGCGCCACACATCAGGTACACGAAAGCTGCGCTTTCATGGGTCGTGGAATCTCCATCGTCGAGTGCCACGGCGCGATCGGCATGGCGGCGCGCGCACTTCAACAGCGGTTCGATCTGAAAACCTGAATGGAAAACGGCGTAGGCGAGTTGGTAGGCTAGATTGGCGTGCGCGCGGGCGGAATCCGGGTCGATCGCAAGCGCTTGCTCAAAGAGGGCGAGAGCTTCTGGATTGCCGCTGGCATCGCCATGATTGCTGTGCCACTCGCCGCGCAAAACCAAATCGTAAGCCGTGAGTCGGGCCATCGGCCGTCGGCGGCCTTGTTCGACGTGCGCCTCATTTATCAGCCGGGGAATGGCCGCGACAATCGCGCGCGTCACTTCCTCCTGGACCGCGAAGATGTCGTTGAGCGAGCGATCGTAGCGATCAGCCCAAAGATGGGCACCGGTCCCGGCTTCAAGCAGCTGCGCCGTGATACGCACGCGATCATTGGCTCGTCGGACGCTGCCCTCGACAACGTAGCGAACGCCAAGCTCGCGACCGGCTCGCCGCACGTCCACGGACTTGTCGCGATATTGAAACGAGGAATTGCGAGCAATGACGAACAGCGAGCGAAAACGCGACAGCTCGGTGATGATGTCCTCGGTGATGCCGTCGGAGAAGTATTCCTGCTCCTGGTCGCCGGACATATTGGTGAAGGGCAGAACCGCGATGGATGCCTTGTCGTTGACGGGTGCCGGTATCGCGACGGCATCAGAGGGCGTGCCCGTGACGCGATAGGCACGCACCGGCTGGGTCATGTTCTTCAGTGTCTGGGGGCCCAAGTCCTCGAAGCCGACCTTGATTCTCGTTCCGATATGGTCGTAGGCGGTGCCGGAGACGATCACGCCACCGGGTTGGGCAATGGCTTCGAGCCGGGCGGCGATGTTCACGCCATCGCCGTAGAGATCGCTACCCTCGACGATAACGTCGCCCAGATTGACCCCGATGCGCAGCACGATCTGGCGGTCTTCGGGCATGCCATCGTTGGCCGCCGCCATGCCCTGTTGCAGATCGACGGCGCATTGCACGGCGTTGACCGCGCTTGCGAACTCCACCAGCACGCCATCGCCGGCGACCTTGAAAATCCGGCCGAGGTACTTGGCAACCAGCGGCTCCAGCACCGCCTTCCGGCGGGCCTTGAGCAGGGCGAGCGTGCCAGCCTCGTCCTGTTCCGTCAGGCGGCTGAAACCAACCACATCAGCGGCCAGAATAGCTGCCAAGCGGCGGCGGTTGCGCCCGTCGGTCATGGCGTGCAGCGGCCTCATAGAGGGTGATCAATCGAGTTATACTGGTGCCTTGCTCGCGCGTCCATCGGCGCAACGCTCCACTTCGAGCGAGCAGCGGAACCTGAGCCGAGACACGGCCAGTGCAAGGGCTGACTTGCCGCGACCGGGCCGACCGGCTACCTCAAGGGCAAAGTTCCCGAACAGGAGAGACCCCATGTCCTTCAAAGCCCTCGTCGTCTCGAAAGCCGAGGACGGCACGATCAGCCAAGCCGTCGAGACGCTGGACGATGCGCGGCTGCCGGCAGGCGACGTGACCGTCGCCGTCGAGCATTCGACGCTCAACTACAAGGACGGCCTCTGCATCACCGGCATCGGCGGGCTCGTGCGCACCTTTCCGCATGTCCCCGGTATCGATTTCGCCGGCAGCGTGCTGACCTCCAATGACGCTCGCTACAAAGCCGGCGACAAGGTCGTGCTCACGGGCTGGCGCGTGGGCGAAGCCTGGTGGGGCGGCTATGCCGGGAAGGCGAGCGTCAAGGCCGACTGGCTGGTGCCGCTGCCGAAAGGCTTGACCACGAAGGACGCGATGGCCGTCGGTACGGCGGGCTTTACTTCCATGCTCGCCGTCATGGCGCTCGAAGCCCATGGCCTCGAGCCCGGCAACGGCCCGGTGCTGGTCACGGGTGCGGCTGGCGGCGTCGGTTCGGTCGCGGTCGCCATACTCGCCAAGCTCGGTCATGAGGTCGCCGCCGTTACCGGCCGTCCGGAGACGGAGGACTACCTCAAGAGCCTCGGCGCCAGCCGCATCGTGCCGCGCGCTGAGCTCGCCGAGGTGTCGAAGCGCCCACTCGAGGCCGAGACCTGGGCCGGCTGCGTCGACGCCGTCGGCGGGGCGATGCTGGCGCGCGTGCTCGGGCAGATGAAGTATGGCGCCTCGGTTGCGGCGGTCGGGTTGGCGGGCGGCGCGAACTTGCCAGCCTCCGTCGTGCCCTTCCTGCTGCGCGGCGTGAACCTTCTCGGCATCGACAGCGTCATGCGGCCTTACGCTGATCGCATCGAAGCCTGGAGCCGCATTGCGCGCGACCTGCCGCTCGACAAGCTGCGCGAGATGATCACGCCGGCCAAGCTCGAGGATTTGCCCAAGCTCGGCAAGGCGATCATCAAGGGCGAGGTGAAGGGCCGCGTGGTCGTTGATTTGTAGGGGTTGGCGCGATGCGGCGGCTCCTGCGACTGTTCCTCCTCGCCGTCCTAATCCTCGTCGCACTCGTGCTGTTGCTGCGCGAGACCGGCGTCGACCAGGGCGCCATCGACAAAGCGATCGAGACCGGTCTCGACACGGCGGAAACCGGTTATGATCTGGCGCTCCGCCCGAACGCGACGCTCGACGAACGCATCGCCGAGATCGGGCCGCGCGCGATCCTGCGCCTCGAGGAGAAGTTCCGCGCGGCGAAGGTGGCCTGGCCGCCCAAGCGCATCGCCCTCCTCGCGTTCAAGGTCGAGCGCGTCGTCGAGTTGCAGGCCCAATCCGCCGGCGGCCGCTGGCAATCCGTGCATCGGTATCCGGTAAAGGCCGCGAGCGGTGTCGCGGGGCCGAAGTTGCGCGAAGGCGACCGGCAAGTGCCGGAGGGTCTTTACCGCGTGACCTTTCTCAACGCCAACAGCAGCTATCATGTTTCGCTGCGGCTCGATTATCCGAACACCTTCGATTCCGAGATGGGCCGGCGCGATGGCCGCAGCAGTCTCGGCGGCGACATCATGATCCACGGCCGCGCGGCTTCGATCGGTTGCCTCGCCATGGGCGATCCGGCGTCGGAGGAGCTGTTCGTTCTGGCGCACAAAGTGGGCATCACCAATGTCGCGGTGGTGATCGCGCCTAGGGACTTTCGGATGGCGGCAGCCTCCAGCCCTGAAGCCCCCGCAAGCACCCCCGCCTGGCTGCCGGCGCTTTACGCCGAAATCGAAACGGCGCTCGCCACCTATCCGCGCTAAGCAAGGGGGCGCCGCTGACGATGCTTCCGCTTCGGGCCACAATCATCGCAAAGCCACACCGCATTGGAATTCGCGGACGCCCCATCGGGGCGTCGGACTGTCGCCACGGGTGAAGCGAAGCGAACCCGTGGAATCCGTGATTGAGCCGGACTCGCCCCGGCGGGGCGAAGGAGGCCTCTGCCCCTCACGGGGCAGTCGGGATCAACGTCGACACGTCCTCGGGTTTCACCCGTGGCTACAGCCCACGGCCCCGTTGGGGCCGCGCGGCAGATCGGGCAGCTAGAGCGCACTTCGATCTGATGGAATCAGTTCGGCGCTCTAGTGTTCTGACCCATTTATAAGATTCCCATGCGCCTGCAAATCAGATTCAACTGCGGCATGAGAAACCTCAAGGCATGCCTGTACGTCAGGCCCAGTGACCGCACGACACTGGAGCGGCTCGTCGGCGATGGCAAG
>JANNSX010000414.1:0-2279 GCA_031403155.1 Hyphomicrobiaceae bacterium | reverse complement strand
ATGAAGGGCCGGATGAGGGTGTATGGATTATCATAAGGAAACAGGTCCAACGTCACGACCCTGTGGGCAGACCTTTTTCTTTTCGAGAGACCTTACCCCCTCTCCCGCCTGACGGCACCCTCTCCCATCGTGCCGGAGGCGCGCCTTCGGCACGACGGAAGAGGGCCGACTGAGGCGAGAAGTCTGCGGGTGAGGGTAGGACCGCGGTGACAATGTCGAAACGATCATCCGATTTAGCATCCGCTAGTACCCGCCATCAGAAATGGCTGGTACTAGCTCATTTGCTTAAGTACCCGATTCACGCGGCATTTTCGTGCCACGAAGTGTGGCACTCAATTCTGCGATCGGGTACTAGGGCTTGTCCAATCCGCTCTATCGCTTCGTCGGCACCAATTTCTCGAGCCGGCCGAAGATCAACACCACGATCGCCGTCAGCACCATGTAGAGGAGCGCCAGCATCATCAGCGGCTCGTAGGGGATGAGGAGGTCTTGCCTCACCTTCGTGTTGACGAAGAAGGCGTCGGCGATGGTGACGGTGGCGACCAGCGGCGTCGACTGCAGCTGCAGCACCACCTCGCCGGTGAGCGTCGGCAGCGCCTGATGGATGGCGCGCGGCAGCCAGACGCGGCGCAGCATCTTGTTCTTCGACATGCCGAAGGCCTTGGCGGCTTCGAGCTCTCCCTTGGGCACGCCGGCGAAGGCGCCCCGCATGATCTCGCCCTCGTAGCCGGCGAAGTTCAGCGTGAAGGCTAAGAGCGCATAGGGCCAGGCCGAGATTAGAATGTCTTTCACGGTGATGCCGGAGAGGCCGAACAGGATGTCGGAGTTCCAGACGTCGCGCGGAATGAGCGGCAGGAATTCGCCGATGCCGTAGTAGAAAAGCCAGAGCTGGACGAGCAGCGGCGTACCGCGGATCACCGTGCAGAAGCCTCTGGCGAGCCAGGCGAGCGGCCACGGGCCGGTCACTTGCACGAGCCCGATCGGGATGGCGAGCAGGAAACCGAAGAAGACGGAGACGGCGAGCACGATGAGCGTGTTGATCGTGCCCTTCAGGAACATCAGCCCATACTGGGGAAAGAATCCGGTCGCCTCCTGGAAGGAGGGATTGAGCCAGTCCCAGCGCATGAATATCGCCGCCGGGATGACGGCAACGGCGACGACGATCGCATAGAGCCTCAGGATCTTCTTGAGATCGCTGATGTCGCCCGTGATGAGCGTGCCCTGGCTCAGGTTCTTGATCGGGGCGGTCGTGGCCGCAACGTCAGCCATGGGCGATCATCCGAGCTTGGGTTGGCCGCGGCGCAGATACCGCTCGAGCAGGGCGAACAGGTAGGTCGAGACGAGAGAGAGCGCGAGGTAGAGGAGGCCGGCGGCGACGAAGAACAGAAAATACTGCTTCGTTGCGCCCGCCGCCTGCCGGGTCGTCAGTGCGAGCTCGGTGAAGCCGACAACGGCCAGTAAGGCCGTTGCCTTGGTGACGACGAGCCAGAGATTGGCCATGCCCGGAATGGCGAACGGCAGCATCGCCGGCAGGATGATGCGGCGGAAGCGGAGCCAGAACGGCATGCCGTAGGCCTTGGCGGCTTCGATCTGGCCGATGGGGATCGCCTGGATGGCGCCGCGAAAGACTTCCGTCGAGTAGGCGCCCTGCACGAAGCCCAAGACGTAGATGCCGGCGATCAGGCCCGAGATCGAGATGCGCTGATAGCCCATGCCTTCGAGCGCGCGATTGAGAAGGTCGGTGCCTGCGTAATAGAGGAAGAGGATCAGCACCAGCTCGGGGATCGCGCGGATGAGCGTCGTGTAGCCGTCGAGCACGGCGCGCGTGACCGGGCCGCCGTAGAGTTTGCCCATGGCGCCGCCGAGCCCGAGGATCAGGCCGAGGATGTAGGCGCCGAGCGCGATCTGGAAGGTGATGAAGAGGCCCGAGACGAGATTGCCGCCCCAACCGGGCGGGCTCCAGGCGAGCAGCTCCCATTTGATGGCGAGGAGTGGGCCGAACTCGATCATGAGGGGATTCCCGCTGGCCGGGGAAGAGGAGGATCGCGCCCCTTGACCGGGGCGCGATCCGCGTGTTCAGGCGATCACGATCAGGGAACGACGATCTTCCCCTCGAGGCCGTACTTGCCGTTGAGCTCCGTGAGCTTGCCAGCAGCGGCGAGCGCGGTAACGGCGGCGTTGAGCTTATCCTTCAGCGCCGTATCCTCCTTGCGGATGCCACCGCCGACGCCATTGCCGAGCACTTCCTTGTCGGGGGCGACGAGGCCCTTGAGCTCGCA
>JANNSX010000413.1:0-4942 GCA_031403155.1 Hyphomicrobiaceae bacterium | reverse complement strand
ACAATCGCCGGCTTCTGGAGCCCATCGGCAACAGGCCGCCGGCCGAAGCAGAAACCGCCTACTATGCGGGCCTGGAGGAGCCCGAGAAACTCGCCGCCTGACTCAAACCAACGAGCCTCCGGAGAATCCGGGGCGGTTCAGCGCGTTGATCTTCGCCTGGTTCTGCTGATAGAGGCCCGCGAAATCGATCGGGTCGAGCAGGAGGGGCGGATAGCCACCCTCGCGGGTCACATCGGCGATCAGGCGGCGGACGAAAGGGTAGATGAGGATCGGCGCGTTGATGAAGAGCGCCGGCTTGACGGAGGTTTCCGGAAAGCCTTCAAGGCGGATGATGGCGGCATAGCTCGCCTCGACGTGATAGAGCACGCCCTTGGAGGTTTTCGCCGCGGCATTGATGTCGAGCACGCTTTCGAAGGCCGTTTCGGCGAGCTTCTTCACCTCGACATTAACGTCGACCTTGATGTCGGCGCGCTCGTTCTGCGCGAGCAGCGCCTGGCCGATGCCCGGGTTCTCGAAGGAGAAATCCTTGAGAAACTGCGCGATGACCCGAAAGGTCGCCTGGGCGGGTCCAGCCGCGCCGCCATCCGTCTCCGCCATGTCGCGTCTCCTTTGCTACCGGCGGAAAATAGCAGCTCACCCACAGACGCCAGCGATCTAGCCGGCCTTCTCCCTTGGGGAGAAGGTGGCCCGTCATGCCGGAGGCATGAAGGCCGGATGAGGGGTTGAGCTACGCCGGGAAGTCTCCACATCGTGTTGTCAGGCTCGTCGAAGCTCGACCCCTCATCCGCCTGCCGGCACCCTCCCCCCATCGTGCCGGAGGCGCGCCTTCGGCACGACGGGGGAGGGCCGAACAATCGCTCACCTCGCCCGGAACAGGAAGAAGGCAAGGGGCCTGCGGTGTTGGCGACCATCGAGATTCAGCAATCCTCACTTGCGGTCGCTAACACGCGCTCCGTCACCGGGCAAACGCTCGGCCATCACTCACTTATCATCGACGCGCGTGAACTCGCCGTCGATCACCGGGCCGCGACCGCCTTTTGTCCCCGCGCCGGGTTCTCGCCGTCTTTGCGTGCGAGAGGTTCGGACGGAGCCGAGGCCGGTAACCGTCGCGCGCGCGAGCAGCCATTGGGCGGCCCACCGGCGGACCTGCGGGATGAGGAGCGCCAGACCCAGAATGTCGGTGAGGAACCCCGGGGTCATCATGAGCACGCCTGCCATCAGCAGGCCGATGCCGTCGAGCGCGGAAGCGACCGGCATCTCACCCTTGGCCATCGCCGCTTCCGTTCGCCTCAGGATGCCGAGGCCTTGCTGGCGGATGAGCACGGTGCCGAGGATGCCAACGCCGATCAGCAGGCCGATGGTCGGCAGGGTGCCGATATTGCCACCGACCTTGATGATGACCGCGAGTTCGGCCAGCGGCACGAATATGAGCAAACCGAGGATGACGAAGGGGAAGCGCATACCTATCTTAGACTCTCGTTGAAGCCGTTCGGCCTTTGCCGGTTGGCTTCGGCGGGGGGATGGCCTAAAGTTCCCGGCGAAGACGATGACGCGACGGGCTTTTTCCGCGCCGCAGCAATCCCTGACCGGCGCCGGGCCCAAAAGGATCTGGACATAACGTAATGAGCGGAACCTTCGATATCTATACCCTTCTGTTGCTCGTGCTGGCGGTGGTCATTCTGTTGCGGCTCCGCAGCATGCTCGGCCGCAAGACCGGGCACGAGCGACGCTACGACCCTTACGCCAACCGCGAGCAGGGCGGAGCGCCGGCGGCCCAGGACAAGGTGGTGCCGCTGCCGACGCGGGCTGACGCCCCCGTCCGCCAGGCGGAGCCAGCGTCCGAGAAGGAGGCCGAGGATCGCATCGGCGAATTCATGCCGGCGACCAATCCGGCCCATGCCGGCCTCGTCGAGATCGCCCGGCAGGATCCGAGCTTCGAGCCGCAGCATTTCGTCCGCGGCGCCAAGTCGGCCTACGAGATGATCGTCACCGCCTTCGCCGAGGGCAACAAGAAGCTGCTGAAGCAGTTCCTCAATCGTGAAGTCTACGACGGCTTCGCCGGCGCCATCACCGATCGCGAGGGCAAGGGCGAGACCGCGGATACCAGCTTCGTCGGCATCAACAAGGCCGACATCATCGACGCCGAGGTGAAGAACAAGACGGCGCGCGTGACGATCAAGTTCGTCAGCCAGCTCATCACCGCCATTAAGAACCGCAACGGCGAGGTGATCGACGGCGATCCCAAGCAGATCCGCGAGGTGACGGACATCTGGACGTTTGCCCGTGAGCTGACCTCGCGCGATCCCAACTGGAAGCTGGTCGCGACGCAGGCGGCGAATTGAGGTTCAAGGCGCCGGGTCGCATATGGGTTTTTCGAGACGCCTCTTAGCGATCGTCGTGACGCTCACTGTTTTCGCTTCGGGATTCCAGGCCGACGCCATGCTCGACAACCGCGCCGTGCCAACGCCCAATCTCGACGTGCGCTACGAGAAGGTCGTTTACTCCGATTTGCCGGGATGGGCTGAGGACGATCAGTCGGGTGCGCTTGCCGCCTTCCTCGCCTCCTGTGGCGTTTTGAAAGACAAGGGCCGCACCGGCCGAAGGGGGCGCATTCGCGCTTCCCTGGCGCGGCTCTGTCCGCTGGCGCGCAAGGCGAAAGGCGAAAGCGCCGCCGCCCGCCGCTTCTTCGAGGCGCATTTCACGCCCCACCGCATGATCTCGGAGGCCTCGGGCTTCCTCACCGGCTACTACGAACCCGAGCTCGAGGGCGCGCTCGAGAAGGGTGCGGGCTACGAGGTAGCGTTGCTGCGCCGCCCCGATGATCTTATCGACACCGTCGAGCGGGCACTGCACGCCTCCGCCAACGAACAATTCGCCGCCGGGCGTCGCGAGGCGGGAAAAATCGTTCCCTACTTCACGCGCGGCGAAATCGAGAACGGCGCGCTCGACGGGCGCGGGCTCGAGATCGCCTATCTGAAGAGCCCGATCGACGCCTTCCTGCTGCATGTGCAGGGCTCGGGTCGCCTTCGTCTTCCCGACGGCCGCATTGTCCGCGTCGGCTACGCGGGCAAGAACGGCTATCCCTACACCTCGATCGGCGGCGTGCTGGTCAGCCGGGGCGTCGCGCCGGCGGAGGTGATGACGCTCGACCGCCTCAGGGCCTGGCTTGCCGAAGACGCCGCGCGGGGCCGCGCGCTGATGCAGGAGAACCGCTCCTACATCTTCTTCCGTAAACTGCCCGAAGGTGATGACGCGGAAGGTCCGATCGGCGCTCAGGGCGTGGCGCTGACCCAAGGGCGCAGCCTTGCCGTCGATGCGAGCTATCACCCGATGGGGTTGCCGATCTTCGTTGCGAGCGACACCATCAAGCATCATGGCGGCGATGGGTTCCGCCGGTTGATGGTGGCGCAGGACGTGGGCTCGGCGATCCGGGGCCCCGAGCGCGGCGACATCTTCTGGGGCACGGGCAAGGATGCCGAGCGCAATGCCGGCCTGACACGGCATGCCGGGCGCTTCTTCGTTCTGCTGCCAAAGGGCACAGAGCCGTGAAGAGCAAGCGGCCGAAATTGGAAGTGTCCTCGGACAGCAGCGAAAGGCGTCCGCGGCGGAAGCACATGTCCGCCGAGGACGAGGCGCTCTGGCGCGCTGTCACGGCCACCATCACGCCGCTGGAGCGCGCGGTTGCGCCCAGACCCAAGGCCTCGGAGCCGAACGAGAAGGCGCTCGAGCCGGCTCGGCGCGCTAAGCCAGCCGCTCCTGCTCCTCAATCGCGAAAACCCGAGCCCGTGCGGCCCAAGACCCCGCCCAAAACACCGCCGCCCGCCCCCTTCGAGGTGAAGCGGGCGAAGCGCCTCCGTCGCGGCGCGCTCGAGATCGAGGATCGTCTCGATCTTCACGGCATGCGGCAAGCCGAGGCGCACCGGGCGCTTCGATCATTTATGCTGTCCGCCCACGCGCGCGGGCTTCGTCACGTGAAGGTCATCACGGGCAAGGGCCGAAGCAATGAGCAGGACGACCGGCCCTTCGATCTCCACGGGACAGATCGTCCCGGCGTCCTCAAGCGCCTCGTCCCCGGCTGGCTCTCGGAATCCGACCTCGCCGCTGTCGTCGTCAGCTTCACCGGCGCCGGCAAACAGCACGGCGGCGAAGGTGCGCTTTATGTGCACCTTCGCCGTAAGCGATCCGCCATGGATTGACGGCTATTGCATCATCGTGCCGCCGCCCATGCCTCGGCCGCCCATCATGCCCATGCCCATCATCGGCAGGGCGATCTTGTCGGCATCCTTCTTCTGATCGCCGGAGAGCGTGGCGTAGAGTTCATCGACGGCCGCGTGCACGCCTTTCACCTGCTCGAGCCGGGCCGACATCATCGTCTCCATGAAGGTCAGGCGATCGGGCAGTGGTTTCTTGAAGAAGCTGCCGTCGTGCATCTCCTGCATATGCGACTTCATCATCGCGCCATGCGTTTCGGCGGTGGTGCGCAGTGCGGTTGCGAGCTTGTCCCAGGCGGGCGTCTGCGCCTCGGTGATCTTGAGTTCGGTCTTGAGGAAGGCGAGCCGCCCCTCGATGCGCTCGGACATGTCATCCATGTCCATGCCCATCATGTGGCGCATCATCGTGCCTATCCCCCAGCCACGGCCCTCATCGTCATCATCGCCGGCAATGGCGGGAGTAAAGCTCGCAAGCGCCATCAGGCTTGCGAAGGCTGCCGTACGAACGGTCTTGAGCAACATGTCCCATCTCCTTCTGTGGCGCTGATCGCGCGGGCGCATGGAAGACAAATGGGTATGCGGGACTGTTTTGCCTTTGATGGAGATCAAGCGAGGATGACGCCCAATCACCCCCACCTAACCGCGCCTAAGTGTTTAGCTGAAGCTAAACCCGAGGCGCGGTGTCCTCCCCCATCAGAAGGGGGAGGAACCAGTGCTGTCACACTTGGCCC
>JANNSX010000412.1:0-5302 GCA_031403155.1 Hyphomicrobiaceae bacterium | reverse complement strand
TGTTCCCACGGCGGCGTCTGGACCCCGTCCTACTCTTGCCCTATTGCTCGCCGAGCACATTGGCCGGCAAATGTGTGGCGTACGAAGGGAAATGGACCGTGCTCACAAATATCCTCGGGACAATGACGCGCAGGTGGTGGTCGAGTGCCGCGCTCCTCGGTGTCTTGGTCTTGGGGGGATCGCCTGCCAGCGCCGCCGAGGATGCCGCCGTCAAGGCTCAGCATGGGGATTGGCAACTCGTCTGCAAGCGTCCGGAGGGCGCCAAGAGCGACCTCTGTGCGCTGGTGCAGGACGTGACCAGCGAGAGCAACCCTAACATCGGGCTCTCCGTGCAGTTCCAGAAGGGCGCCGAAGGCGAGACGGTGCTCAGGGTGTTTGCCCCGCTCGGTGTTCTCTTGCCGCCAGGCCTCGGGCTCCAGATCGACGACGACAAAGTGGGACATGCCCCCTTCGTGCGCTGCCAGGTCGTCGGCTGCGTCGCCCAAGTGACGCTCGGCAAGGATCTCATCGGCAAGTTCACGAAGGGCAAGACGGCCTGGTTCATCGTCTTCCAGACCAAGGAGGCCGGCATCGGCATCCCGGTCTCCCTCGACGGCTTCCCGAAAGCGTTGAAGAGCTTGCCGTAAGACGCAACAGCGGTGTCGCGCTGTAAGGGCGACCGGCGGTCGCTCGGCCGGCTGCACGCGATGCGGTTGTGGTGAGTGATACCGAACCCGGTTGATCGGCTCACGGCCGTAGGGCGCAATAGGCCCACGCTTCGGGGGCCGTATTGCGCCGCCTCGGGTTCGACTTTCAATGGCGGAGGCGGGGCACTCGCCGTGCCCGCGGCTGGCGCAATACGGCCTGAAGAGGCCTATTGCGCCCTACAAGCTACGCCGGATTTCGGATTCGATCCGCCGGAGATGGTATGACAGTAGTGGGCGGCCGCCGGTCGCCCCTACGAGTTGTGTCGCAGTTCTCGCCCTCGCCTCAGAACTGGATCTCGAGCCGGAAGCCGCGGAACAGCGAGCAACTCTGGACAGCCTTGCGGCGCGCCTGCTGCATCTCCTGGCGGATCGCCGGCTTGGCCCGCATGCAGAAGTCGTAATGCTCGCGGCTGTTCGTGCTCCACATCCGCCGGTCGCGGTTGCCGCAGTTCCTGTCCTCGTTGACGCGTGTCAATTTCACCGCCCGATCGGCATAAGACTCGCACTCCTGATTGCGGGCGTTGTTCTCGGCAAGGCAGCTCTCGATCTCACCCTGCCGGTCGTCGGCCTGCCGGCGGGCGGCCTTCTCGCCCTCGGCCATGCAGAACTCGACATGGTCGTCCTTGTACTTGCTCCAAACCGCACCGCGCAGCCCGCAGCGCTCGTTTTCGTTGAGCGTCGCCTGCTCGATGGCATTCGCGGCAAAGCCGTCGCAGGCCTTGCGCTGTGAGGCGAGACGGCGGCATTCGGCGATCTCGTCGTCGCGCTCGAAGCTCAAGTCCTCGCGCTCTTTCTGCGAGGCGTCCAGACACCAGACATAGTGGCGGGCCTTAGAGCTGTTCCACTTGCGCGATTCATCAAAATCACACTGCGCCACCACGGCCTTGTCGTATTGGGCCGAGGCCTCATCGGCGAAGGCGGTGCAAGCTTCCTCTTCTTTGCCGGCGCGCTCGAAGCAGGTCGCGAGTTGGCGTTGGCGGCCTTCGAATTCCGTCGTGGGAACACGCTGAGGCGCCCCCTCGCAGGTCCGTTTCTGCATCGCCGGATCATCGACCCAACGATTGTTCTTGCCGAGCTCGAACGCGCAGTTGCCCTTCTTTCCGGCGGCGATCATGAGCATCGCCATCCGCGAGTAATGATCGCACAACGGCCTTGCCGCGCGATCCGCACGCTTTTCGCAGCGGACGATCTCGGCGCTTCTCAGCTCAGTCTCCTGGGCCGCCTCTTCCCTGTCGACACGCACGCACCACGAAAAATGCGTCCGGTAGTCGGCTGCCCAGCGCGCGCCCGTCAGGCGGCAATCCTGCGCCAGGTTGGCATCATTGGCGCTGACCGCCCGGCTCGCGTAGTCGGCACAGAACGTTTGCCGGCTATCGGTGGTCTTGGAACGCTCCTTGATGCCGGAGATGCAGCAGTTGTTCTCGACCGCGACGCCGACCTCGAACTTGAGGCGGCATTGCTCCACGGGCTTGACATAGGTCCAGGCCCGGCAACGCGGATCGCGCTCGCAGGCTTCCGCGCATGCGCCGGGGCCGCGACTGCCGGGGATCTTGAAGCTGTCGTAGTCGCCCGACTGGAACATGATGCCCCGCTGCTGCTCGGGCTTGTCAATCTGGGCGTGAGCGACGCCGCTTCCGAACGACATCACGGCCATGTACGCCGCTACGAGAACCCAGAACCGCATGAGAACGCCTCCCCGGACCCGCGCCGCTTCCGGCCGCGCTGTCCCCAAATCCGTGATCACTGCCGCCTGCCACATCGTCATTTCCCCTAGGGCGTCAGAATTTCAGAATAAACTTGGTGCCCTTGCGCCGCTCCGCCTCGCAATCGTCGAGCTGTTGCTGACGGCGTGAGACCCACCGGTCGCGCTCGGCCTTGGGGGCCTCCCGGCACCACTGAAAATGGTCATCGGCATTGGCATGCCAGAACAGGCCCGAGAACGAGCCGCCACAGCGCATCTGCTGGGCCCGCCGGTACTGCGTCACGCTCCGGCTCGCGTAGGAATCGCAGTCCTTGTCGGACACCCCGCCGCGCGAGAGACACGTGGTCAACTGCGACTCGCGGCGGTACAGCAGATCCCAACGAAGCGAGCGATCCGCATTGGTGCAGTTCTTGACGTAGCGGGATTCCTCGCTGTGCCAGTTCGCCGGATTGAAGCCGCATTTGCTGTCGGCCTGGGTCTTGGCCTGCTGGACGGCCAGCTTGGCGATCGTCTCGCACTCGACCTTGGTCGAGCGGCTGGCGAGCTTGCGGCAATCCTCGATCGCCTCCGAACGCTGCTGCGCCTCTTGAACCCGCCGGTCGGGCGAAACGTCAAGGCAGCGGTTGAAGCTCTCGCTGAAGCTCGCCGACCAGAGCGGGCCGCGATATCCGCAGCGGTTCGAAAGGTTGGCGTTGTTGTCGCGCAGCGACGACACCGCGTAATCCGAGCACAGCACCTCATCGGCGCGGCGATCCTTGGGTTTATCGCGCTTCAGATCTGACACGCAGCAGGAGTTGTCAAACTTGGGCGCTTCCGAGTGTTTCAACCGGCACTGGCCGAGATTGGTCAGAAAGGTCCAGGACTTGCAGCGTGCGTCCTCGGTGCAGGCCTTTTCGCAGGCTCGATAGTCGCTGCCGCCGGTCTGGAAAATATCGTAGTCGGAGCCGAGCCGGATCTGGCCTTCCTCGACGGCGTGTGCACTCCCGCCGGCAATCGCCAGCGCCAAGCCCAGCGCCAGCCCCATGACATGGCGCAACAGTCGACTGCGGCTCACGGCTTCCTCCCCTCGGCAATTTATGCCGACTTCACTTGGCTTTACGAGGCATATGACAACAAAGGTTTGGCCTTTGCAACCACATCGCGACACGACCGGCCCACTCGATGTTCCGTTGTCACTCAATCGCGCCAGCGTGACAAAACCGTGACGTTGCCAAAGCGCCGTGCATTGCGACCTAGGCAGACGATTTCCTTTGCAAGGCTGTGGATAAGATGCTTATCTCCGTTCCGAGCGCTTCGGTGTTGTGTGTTGCGTAGTAGAGGGCGCTGTGATGGGGCTATACGATATCGTTGCGGCCGCTCAAGGTGGCCGGTGCTTCTACAATCTGGGCCGGCGCTTGCAGATCGACGAGATCCGCGCTGCCGCCCTAACACGTCATCTCATGCGGGCCCTGCGCCCCTCGATCGAGAGTTGGCTGGCGCGTCCAGGCGGCGGATATCTGCTGCTCGATCACCTGAGCCGCGAGCCTAACGATCAGCTGCTCGTGGAAACCGCGAGCTTCACCGACGGCCGCATCCGTGACCGGGGCTACCGTCTGGTCTCCGATTGGATCGCCTCGGCCCCTCTGGACGCCCGTGAGCTCGACAATGCGGCGGCGGCGAGCGGCCTGTCCCGCGAAACTCTCATGCGCGTGTTGCCCTGGATCGCCGCTCTCGAGATGGGCGCCTTGCAGCGCGCCGCCGACAAACCGCTTCGCGCCGTCCTCGCGCGCCTGCGCGGCAAGCAGTTTGCCGAGCATGTGCCTTCGCCGGCGCTGGCACTGTTGTCGGAGCTGTCGCAAGCCGGCTCCAAGCGCTCCAGCTCCGGGATCGGACGCTCATTCGACGGATTGGTCAGCCGGTTGACAGGTGCCATGGGCGAGGCAGCACGGGCCTGACCCGCTTGCGAACCGTCGTCTCGGCTCAGACCCGGCGCTCGCCGAAAACCCGGCGGACGTCGCCGCCCCAGTCCTTCCGGCATAATTCGAGAAGGATGCCGGCATCGGTCATGCCGCTTTCCACGATAAGCCTGAAACCGTCGAGATAGCCCGCCTCATCGCGGCCTCCCGCATGGAGGCGGGCGCGGCGCTTCAGGCCGCTGTCCGCGACCTCGAGAACCTGCCGCGCGATCTCACGCACCGTCGTCTTTCGGAACGGCGTCATAAGCGCCGTCTTGGGCGCACCGTCTCGCAACGCCTGCCGCTCGGCGGCGCTCCAGTCCTTGATGAGGTCGAACGCCGCATCGAGCGCGGTCTGGTCATAAAGCAAACCGACCCACAAGGCCGGCACCTCGACAACCCGGTCGCGCCCGCCCATATCGGCGCCGCGCATTTCCAGGAAGCGCTTGAGGCGGACCTCCGGAAAGGCGGTGGAGACGTGATCGGCCCAATCGGCCATGTCAGGTTTTTCACCGGGCAGAGCCGGCAACTTGCCGGCGAGAAAATCCCGGAACGACTGGCCGGAGGCATCGACGTATTTGCCGTCGCGATAGACGAAATACATTGGCACATCGAGCACATAGTCGGTGTAGCGCTCGTAGCCCATGCCGTCCTCGAAGGCGAAGGGCAGCATGCCCGTGCGAAACCGATCGGTGTCGCGCCAGACCTCGCTGCGGAAGGAGGCGAAGCCGTTGGGCTTGCCTTCGGTGAAGGGTGAGTTGGCGGCCATCGCGGCGACGACTGGCTGCAGGGCGAGCCCGACGCGAAGCTTCTTGACCATGTCGGCTTCGCTCTGGAAGTCGAGGTTCACCTGCACGGTGCAGGAGCGGTACATCATGTCGAGGCCGAGCTTGCCGACCTTGGGCATGTAGGCCGTCATGATTTTATAGCGGCCTTTCGGCATCGCCGGCGTCTCAGCCCTGCTCCACAGCGGGGAAAAC
>JANNSX010000411.1:0-26186 GCA_031403155.1 Hyphomicrobiaceae bacterium | reverse complement strand
GCCCCCAGATGTAAACCCAGCCCGAGCGCGGCGGGCGAAACGCCAACACATCGGCGGCGCGATAGCCACGGCGGCTGGCTGCAAGCAGAGCCATCAGCACGACAACGATCTGCATCGCCATCATGCCATAGAGCGACAGCGCCATCTGCTCGACCTGGGGCAGTGATTGCAGTCCCTCGATGCCCCGGGATATCAACTCGCCATGCTGCACCACGAGCGCGATGGCGGTTCCGGCGACGAAGGCGATGATGCCCACCAGCACCGTCAGCAGCGTCCACCCGATCGCCCCCAGCAGCCCGTAGGGCGACATGGCGACATAGCGGCCGCTCACCTGCTCGGGCTCGGGCGCCAGCGTTGCCGTTTCATCTGCGATCGTCATCTGTTCGGTCCTTGAGGGTGAGCCCGGCCGCAAGCATAGCGGATTCGCGCGCGGGCCACCTGCGCCATCGAGATTTGTTGCATAGGTCACAGGTTGTTAGCCGATCCGCGACCCGCTCCTTTATTTCTCCCCCCGCACCACCTATATTCCTCATGCCGGTTCGTCCGGCTACGGCGATAAATGGCGTACGTAATAAGCCTTTCGGACCCGGGGGCGGTACCCGGCGCCTCCACCACAGACCGGTTCTGCCGGTCTCTGATGGGGGCGAAATAGGATCGACGAGGGTGTAAAGGTAAGGCTTTCGCTCGGCATGGTTCCGCCGTTATCGGGCCAATGCAATAGTTGCAAACGACAACTATGCTGAGGTCGCTGTCGCTGCGTAATGCAGTGCCAGTCCTCGAAGTGAAAGCCCTGACATCCTAGCAGGTGGCAGGCGCGGTTGGAGGGGCACCGGGCAACAGAAGCCCCTCACTTATCCCGTGCTGCGACCCGGAGAAACTCAGCGCAATCACTTAGGTGGTTGCAATTCCTCGGGTCTCGGGCAACATACGGGCGCGGGATGAGAGAGTCGCTGGGAGCGCGGGCAAGGCGCGATGGGCGGCATGCGGGGGCAGCCGGACGACGCTATGGTAGGGCAGACCATCGACTATGAGGCGCTCACTCAAGAGGCACTGAGGGGCGTCGTCAAACAGATCCTCACCTCCGTCGCGACCGACGGACTTCCCGGCAATCATCACTTCTATGTCGCCTTCAATACGCTTGCCGAGGGTGTCGGCATCTCCAAGCGCCTCAAGGACCAGTACCCGGAGGAGATGACCAACGTCCTCCAGCACCGGTTCTGGGATCTGGCCGTTCACGAGGACCGCTTCGAGGTGAAGCTCACCTTCAACTCGATCCCCGAGCGGCTGGTGGTGCCCTACACGGCCATCAAGGTGTTCTTCGATCCGAGCGTGCCCTACGGCCTGCAATTCGAGGCCGGCGGCTCGGAAGGCGCGGCCAAGCGCCAGCCACATCTGACCGAGATCATGCCGCAAGCCGATCCGCGCGGCCCCAGGCCCGTGGTCGAGCTTCCGACCGCCGATCGCGGCGTGCTGCAGCAGCCGGCGCGCCAGCCGCAACCGCACCGGGTGGTTCCACAGGTCGGCGCGGCGGAAGCTTCCGCGAGTGCTGACGACGAGATCCTCGAGGCCGAGAAGCCCACCGCCGAGGTGGTTTCCCTCGACAAGTTCCGGAAAAAGTAGGCGCCGGACTCGCTATCTGGCCGCACCACCATGAAAAACGCCGAGCGTCTCATCCTGGGGAGTGTCCGGCGCTATGCGGGGGCGCGGGGGCTCGACCTCGAGACGCATGGCGATGGCTGGATCGCCGAGCTGAAGCGCGGGGCCCGGTCGCATTTCATCCACGGCTACGACATCGGCCTCAACGTGGCCTCCAGCCACCGCATCGCCAACGACAAGGCCGCGACCTTCGAGGTGTTGAACGCCGCCGGCCTCCCATCCGTGCCGCACCGGCACTTCATGCATCCGCGCTTTCTCAAGTTCATGTCGGCCGAAGGTAATTGGCGGGACCTGCTCGAAGCCTTCGACGCCTTCGGACGCGACGTTGTCGTCAAGGACAACGAGGGCACCGGCGGCATGGAGATGGCGCGCGTCACGAGCGTCGCCGATCTCGAGGAGCGCGTTCAGCAGCTGTTCAATACGACGCGGGGCATTGCCGTCTCGCCCTTCCTGGAGATCGCGAGCGAGACCCGCTTCGTCTTCCTCGAAGGCGACTGCGTCCTCGCCTATGCCAAGGAGCGGCCGAGCGTGACCGGTGACGGCAAACGGACGCTCGCGGCCCTGGTTGCCGGCGCCATCGCGTCAGGCAATATCGCCGCCCTGCCCGATCTTTCGACCCTCG
Organism: Hyphomicrobiaceae bacterium; assembly: GCA_031403155.1. GTDB lineage: Bacteria > Pseudomonadota > Alphaproteobacteria > Rhizobiales > Hyphomicrobiaceae > JANNSX01. The sequence continues at coordinate 23,908 of JANNSX010000411.1, read as the reverse complement.
ACCCCACCCGCACGCCCAAGGCCGGCGAAGTGGTCGCGCTCGCCTGGCAGCACAATCTCGGCCAGGGCGCCAAGGCGATCCGGATCGACGTTAACGATATCGAAGCCGCCGCCCGGCGCACGCTCGCCCGCCGCGCCTTCGACCGGTTGGGACTTCGCTTCGCCTCGATCGACATCGTCCAGGCGGGCGGACGCGACCTCGTGCTCGAGGCCAATTCCGGCGTCATGCTCGAGGTGATGGCGCGCGGCGCCACCGATGGCGAGGCGCTCGCCGACGCCATCTACCATCGCGCGCTCGATCTGGCGCTCTGACATTTGCTGTGCCGTCGCGCGCAAGTTTGCGTCAGCCCCATCTTCCACTTCCGCCCAAGATGCGATACGCCTCAGACGCCAGCTACAGATTTGGGGAGGAAACAAGAATGGCAGAAGGTTCGGGCAGTGGTCATTGGCGCTGGATCTCCATCGCCGCCATCGCCGCCACGCTCATCGCAGGCTACTACGCTGTCAACGCCTCGCGGCGCGCAAGCACGGCCGACGAGGCGATCGCCACTGCGCAGAAATCGATTGATGCCGCCAATGGCGAGCGCGATTCCTTCAAGGCCAAGCTCGACGAGCTGACCGTGCAGGTGACGGATGCCTCAGCGGCCCGCGATGCGGCGACCTCGAAGGTGGCCGAGATCGAGAAGCAATTGACCGCGCTGACGGGCGAGCGCGACACGCTGACGAAAAGCGTCGCCGATCTCACCGCCGAGCGCGACGGCCTCAAGGCCGAGATGGGAACCGCGAGCGGCGCGGCTTCCGAGGCCAAAGCCGCGCTCGATGCCGCGAAGGCCGACCTCGACAAGGCAACGGCGGAGATTGGCACGCTGAAGGCGAGCGTCGACGCGCTCACCAAGGAGAAGGGTGACCTCGCCGCACAAGCCGATAAGCTCAAAGGTCAGGTTGGTACTCTGAAAACTAAGCTGCAAGAGCTCGGCGTTTCGGTGCAGTAGAGCACGTTCAGGCGAAGTGGGAACCGGTTCGCCGTGAAGAACGTGCTCAAAGCCAACAAGCACGTTCAGGCGAAAGCCTGTCCCGGCAAAGGCCGGGATGGAATCCGGTTCGCCGTGAAGAACGTGCTCAAAGCCTAGAGCCTTGGAAACTTTACCGCGATGGCCAAGCGCACCGAGACCGATAGCTTCGGACCCATCGAGGTTCCCTCGGACAAGTATTGGGGGGCGCAGGCCGAGCGGAGCCGCGGCAATTTCAAGATCGGCTGGGAGCGTCAGCCCCAGCCGATTGTCCGCGCACTCGGCATTGTCAAACGCGCCGCGGCTGAAACCAACATGGCGCTCGGCCGCCTCGACAAGACGATCGCTGAAACCATCGTCAAAGCCGCGCAAGAGGTGATCGAGGGCAAGCTCGACGATCACTTTCCGCTGGTGGTCTGGCAGACCGGCTCGGGCACGCAATCCAACATGAACGCCAACGAGGTGATCTCGAACCGGGCGATCGAGATGCTCGGCGGCGTCATGGGCTCCAAGCAGCCCGTGCACCCGAACGACCACGTCAACATGAGCCAGTCGTCGAACGACACCTATCCGACGGCGATGCACATCGCCGCCGCCGAGGAGGTCGTGCGCCGGCTGATCCCCGCGTTGAAGAAGCTCCACGCCGCGCTCGATCAGAAGGCGAAGGCGTGGGCTCACATCATCAAGATCGGCCGTACCCACACGCAGGACGCAACGCCCCTGACGCTCGGCCAGGAGTTTTCGGGCTACACGACCCAGGTTAAGAACGGCATTCACCGCATCGAGCAGACGCTGCCGATGTTGATGGAGCTGGCGCAAGGCGGCACGGCTGTCGGCACCGGCCTCAATGCACCCAAGGGCTTCGCCGAGAAAGTCGCCGAGCGGATCGCCGCCATCACCGGCCTCCCCTTCACCTCGGCGCCGAACAAGTTCGAGGCGCTGGCCGCCCACGATGCGATGGTGATGACGCACGGCGCCATCAACACGGTCGCCGCCTCCCTCTTCAAGATCGCCAACGACATCCGGTTCCTGGGCTCGGGGCCGCGCTCGGGGCTAGGCGAGCTGTCGCTGCCTGAGAACGAGCCGGGCTCATCCATCATGCCCGGCAAGGTCAACCCGACGCAGTCCGAGGCGCTGACGATGGTCTGCGTCCAGGTCTTCGGCAACCACGCGACGCTGACCTTTGCCGGCAGCCAGGGCCATTTCGAGCTCAACGTCTTCAATCCGGTGATGGCGTACAATTTTCTGCAGTCGGTGCGACTGCTGGCCGACGCCGCGGTGAGTTTCACCGACCACTGCGTCGCCGGCATCACGCCGCGCGAGGACAACATCAAGGCGGCGCTCGAGCGCTCTTTGATGCTGGTGACGGCGCTCGCGCCCAAAATCGGCTATGATGCGGCGGCAAAGATCGCCAAGACGGCGCACAAGAACGGCACGACGCTCCGAGAGGAGGCGGTCGGCGGCGGGTATGTGAGCGCGGAGGAGTTCGACCGGCTGGTCGATCCCAAGAAGATGATTGGTCCAGAAGTGTAGGGTAAGGCTGTGGGTGAAGTCATCAATCTGAGGCAGTACCGCAAGCAGAAGGCGCGTGCGGAAGCCGATACGGCGGCAGCCGATAACCGCGTCCAATTTGGCCGCAAGAAAGCCGAGCGCGAGCAGAAGTCGGCGCTCGATCAGCTGATCAAGCGGCGGCTCGATGGCGCGCGGATTCGTCCTGGAGCATTTTCCAGCGAAGTGGACACCGGGCCGCGTCAGGAAAATGCGACCAAGCCAGAAACCAGAGCGGATTCCCGGTACAACCGAAGTGGAACCCGCTCTGGCGAGGACGAGAAGAAGCCGTGAAGGCCGGCCGGCCGGTCAAACGCTCGCTGACGATCGCCGGCCACCGCACCTCGATATCGCTCGAGCGCGCGTTCTGGATTGCGCTGAAGGCGCATGCCGATGCGGCAGGCCAGCCGATGGCCGAAATCATCACGGAAATCGACGAGATGCGCGGAGAGGCCGGGCTGTCGAGCGCGATCAGGGTGTGGTTGTTCGAGAGGGTGGGGGGTGGTGACCTGCCCCTGGTTTTTCGGACCACACCAAGCTCGAGTGATCAGCCCTCGTCTCTTCCTTCACTTCGTGCCTCTCGCGAGGCGGCTCAGCAACGGGCCGGAGCGCGGAAGAAGCGGACATCGTAAGTGGATGGGTGACCGTTGGGATTTGTGCATTGATCCATAGCGGTGGTTGCGCGGCATGCGATCAATGAACCTTCCTATATTCTTCGCGTCCTCCGATCTGGCCAAGTGCTGTCACGAATTGGCGCAAAATACAGGCTGCTGAACCAATTAGCGATGGCACCGGGCTTGACTGCCGTGACCGCCTCAGTCGCGGCCTCCGGATATTGAATGACCCTATTCCGCTTGGATACGCCGAGCCCAAATGGCACCAGAGTGGAATATTCATCGATGAGATCGAAGCGCATGGTGTTTCTCCCTATCGGGGAACGCAGTGTGCTGTTCCTTGAGGAGCAATCTAGCGATGCGCCGTCAGGCAACTGCCGATCAGGGCGTCAAGCTCTCGTCAATCTCGCGTCAATTCTGCTATGTTGATGTCAATTCGCCCGGGCAAAGGGATTAATTACGCCGACTTGAGGGCAGATTTCATGACGGCTTTCCGATTTCATCTCTTTGGCACACCCAATTTTGAGACTTCGGCAGGCGATTCGGTTGCCATTCGGTCGCGCAAGGGTGTTGGACTGCTGGCCTGCCTCGCCTTGGCCGAAGGCAAACCGGTCGGCCGCGATCAGCTTTGCGTGTTGCTGTGGTCGGATCGGCAGACGGCCCAGGCCAGGGCGAGCCTGCGTCAGCTGCTCGTCGATCTGCGCCACGATTTCGGCCAGGCCAGCGATGTCTTCGAAATCGCCAGCGATGGCGCTATCGCATGCAATGCAACGGCCATTGTGTCCGATGTTGCCGAGTTTCATCGGCTCCGCCGGGCCGACGATCGGCAGACTCTAGAGCGGGCATTCGCCTTGCGGCGCGGCCAGTTCATCGAAGGTCCAGCGCCGGAAGATGCCGCTTTTGCCGATTGGCTCGAAGACAACCGCCGCTCACTGGACAATCTGTGGTGCGAGGCAACGGCGCGGCTGCTTCGGGTTCTCGAGCGCGAAGGCGATCATCGGCAAAGCCTAGAGGTTGCCGGCCAATTGTTGTCCGTCGATCCGCTTTGCGAATTGGCCCACCAGTCGGTGATCAAAGCGCATCTCGCGATGAACAATCGCAGTTTCGCACTCAGGCACTATCAGGAGTTCCGCGAAAAGCTCGATCGCGAGCTGGGCGTGGAACCGGACGCATTGACCCGGCAAATCGTACAGGCTGCGTCAGCGATGCAGATCGTGCCGACCGCGTCAGCCGAAGCATCGGCTCCTGTCATCGTCGCACGCAGGCCGAAGGCCTCGATCGCCGTCCTGCCTTTCGAGCTGCCCGGTCGAATTGCCGATGACCTGCACTTCGCCGCGGGTCTCACGGAAGATTTGAACACCGGGCTTTCCCGTTTCGCCGACCTGGCGGTCATCGCCCAGGCTTCGGTCAGGGAACATGCCCAGTCTGGCGAAGGCAGGCCGCGCCAGCTGGATGCCGACTATCTAGTGCGCGGCAGCGTGCGACGGGCGGAGCATCGCATCCGCGTCACGGCGAGCCTCGTCCATGCCGCCGATGGCACGATGCTCTGGTCCGAGCACTTTGACCGTGACTTCGGCGATATCTTCGCGCTTCAGGACGACATCGTGCACCGGATTGTCGCCGTTCTGGCGGCCCGCGTCCAAGCGTTCGAGATGGCAAAAACACTGCAAAAACCGGCCATCGATTATGAAGCCTACGACCTGTTCCTGAAAGCCAGATTCCTTCAGCAGGCAAGCGGCATGGAAGGTATTCTAGCGGCCCGAGCCCTGCTTCGCGAAGCCATCACGCGCGAGAGAGGCTTCGCCTCCGCCTATGCCGAGCTATCGCTCGGATATCTTGCCGAATACGAAAGCGATTGGAGTACCGATCTTGACGCCGCTGGGCGGGAGGCGTTCGCCATGGCCGGGCAAGCGGTCGCGATCGATCCTACCAACAGCAACGCCCACCGGGCACTTGCCGCCGCGCAATTCTACTGCAACCGCAATTTCGATGCCGCCAGGGCCCATGCCGATATGGCGTTGGTACAAAATCCGAATGATCAATACAGCATGTGCTTGTTGGGCTTCGCCTTGACCTGCAATGGTCATGTCGCGGAGGGCCAAGGCTACTCCGCTGAATCTTTCAAACTCAACCCTCTCGTGCCGGAGACCTGTCTCTATGCACTCGCTCTCGGCGCCTATCTGGAAGGCAATTTTGCCGACGCGGTCAACGGCTTCGCCCGGATTTCCGGGGCATATGATGAAGCTCTCGCCTGTCTGGCGGCGGCGCTGTGGAACCTCGGCCAGCGTGATACCGCGCACGCTGCCATGCAGCGATTTATGACGCTCAAACGCCAGAAAATGGCGCGCTATCCCGGTGACGATGCGGCGCAATGGCGGTCATATTTGCTTCGTATAATGCCAATCGCCGATCACGCTGGCGTGGAAAAACTGTTCGAGGGATTGCGCAATGCGGGGCTTCCAGTGTGAAAAAACGCCGGCCGGTTTGAATTGCAATGCGGCTCCAGCTCCAAGCCGAGGTGACGTTAGGTCAGCCATGGCGTCCGCTCCGCGCTCATGTCTCCAGCCTCGGACCAAGACAAGCCCCACCGCCTTGACGCTACCGCCACTTTGAGCTTGCCTCGCGCGCGGCGCCCAACAAGAGTGTCCCGCATGCTGAAACCCAACCTCGCCCCCCCCTCCCCCGCCGACGCGTTGCGTCCGCAGATCCAGGACCTGTCGACCGAGACCATCGCCGAGCTTGCCCGGCTCGCGAACCAGCTCGGCAATGTGCTGCCGCTCTGGTACGGCGAGGGCGACGTGACGACGCCCGCCTTCATTGGCGCCGCCGCCAAGCAGGCAATCGACGACGGCCTCACCTTCTACATCCCGGACATGAAGGGCTATCCGCCGCTGACCGAGGCACTCGCCGCCTATCAGACGCGCATCCACGGCGTTGCCATCGGTTATGAGCGCTCGACCATCACGCCGGGCGGCATGCAGGCGCTCTATCTCGGCCTCTCGGCCATCCTCGATCTCGGCCAGAACGTGCTGGTGCCGGAACCGCAATGGCCCAACATCAAACGGGCGATCCATATGGTCGGCGGGGAAGCGCGCACCGTGCCGATGACCTTCGATGGCCGCAACTGGTCGCTCGATCTCGACCGGCTGTTCGCCGCCGCCGACCATCGCACGCGCGCCATCGTCTTCTCGACGCCGTCGAACCCGCTGGGCTGGACGGCGTCGCTGGATGAGCTGCGCGCGCTGCTCGACTTCGGCCGGTCGCGCGGCATCTGGATCATTTCGGATGAATGCTACAACCGGCTCTACTTCGGGCCCGGGGGCGTTGCGCCCTCAATCCTCAAGGTCGCCGAGCCCGACGATCTCGTGATGACGGTCAACACTTTCTCGAAGGCCTGGGCGATGACCGGCTGGCGCGTCGGCTGGCTGACCCACCCGCCGGCCGTCGGCGACAAGATCGCCGCCATGACGCAGTACATGAATTCGGGCACGCCGGGCATCATGCAGGCGGCAGCCCGCGCCGCCCTCGTCGACGGCGAGGCACTGGCACAAGCCACGATGGAGCGCTGCCGGACGGGCCGCGATCTCGCCTACGAGAAGCTCGGCGGCTTGGAACTCATCGAGTTGCCTGAGAAACCGCCGGGCGGCATGTATGTGTTCTTCTCGCTGAAGGGCATCGCGTCATCGACGGATGCCTGCCGGCAGGTGTTGGAGAAAGCCCGCGTCGGTCTCGCCCCCGGCCACCTCTTCGGCAAGCCGGCCGAGCGGTTCCTCAGGATGTGCGTCTGCAAGGAACCGAAGGCGCTTGGCCAGGCCCTCGACCGGATGGCCGAGGCGCTCAAGTAGGGGCGGTGCGCGATCGCCACGAGGCCCATTGTTCGAGTCGAAAAATGGCCGCGACTCGGCGTGCGAAGCTCACTCAGGAATTGCCCTTACCTTTTGGTAAGGGGTTTTCTCTCGATCGAAACGAGCGCATGATTGCGCATGCCGGTCTCCGATGCGACACGAGCGATCATTGCCGATGAGATATTCGGCATCATGGCGACACCGCGAGAGGTGCCGCCTTTCTCGGATCGGTTTTCCGGATATGGCCTCGAGGACGCCTACGCGATCGTCGAAGAGGTCCGCCGGCGGCGGGAGACTCGAGGTGATCGAGTTGTCGGCCGCAAGATAGGCTTCACAAATGCTGCTGCGTGGGCCGGCTACGGGATTTCTGGTCCGATCTGGAACTATCTTTATGAAGCCACGACCATCGACCTGCCGCCTCCAAATGGCACCTTCCCGCTCGGCGATTGGCCAAATGTCCGCTTGGAGACCGAAATTGCCTTCGGGCTCTGCGCGGCGCCGGAACCGGAGATGAAGGACGACGATCTTCTGGCCTGCATCGATTGGCTGGCCCTCGACTTCGAGATCTGCTCGTCGATTTTTCCGGGCTGGCACTTCAAGGTGGCCGATGCGGCGGCGACAGGCGTGCATGTCGCATTGCTTCTGGGTGAGCGGCATCCCCTCGGAGCCGCGCGCAAACGTTGGGCGAGCGAACTCGCATCGTTTTCGGCCGTGCTTTCCGAGACGACGGGAGCTCGGGCATCGGGAGGCGGCGGTCAGGTGCTTGGTAGCCCGATCAAGGCGCTCGAATGCCTTGTCAAGGAGCTTGCGCGTTACGGCGGTGAACCGTTGCGTGCTGGCGACATCGTCACGACGGGCACCCTAACAGAGGCGTTGCCCGCCGCGTCGGGTCAACGATGGAGAGCATCCGCCAATGGTATTGACGTTGCCGACATTGAGCTACGACTTGGTTAGCTCTGCAGAACCTACAAAGGGCCAGCTGCCGGCCGCCTACCCCGCCGCCTGCGCCTTCATCTCCATGACGCGCACGGTGGGCTTGCCGTCGGGGCCTTGCGTCCTCACCTTCACCTGCCGGCCCTTGAAGACCTTGGTGTGAAGTTGCTGCAACATGCTGCCGATGAGCTTGGGCGGTCCGACGGCGTCAACCAGCCAGGGGATGTTGCCCGAGCGCCAATCCTCGGGCTTCAACCGGATCGGCTGGGCGATGTTCGCGGTCAGCCGCTGATCGACTTCGGGCGAGACGTTGGCCCAGAGCACAACACCGACGGGGGCTGTGAAGCCGTTCCCCTTGGCGCGGGCTTCGGCCAATAGGAACTGGTTCGAGAGCACTGCCGGAACCACCAGCCACTCGAGGTCCTGCAGCGTGTAGCTCCGATAGTGCTCGGAACGCATGAGGACGCTGACGATCTCGCCGAAGGAGGCGGAGACGAGCTTTGAGGCCGCCGCGCGCTTCTTGAGCTCCTCCGCACTGAGGGCTGGAGCATCAACGGGCGCGGGGGCCGAGGCGGTATTCGCCATGCCGGTGGCGGCGGCCGGCGGAGGTGCGGCGACGCCATTGCCGGTGGGTGCCGCACTCATCTGCGGCGCGGCCGGTTTCGCCGGCGCGGCGGGTGTCGGGGCCGCGGGTTGCTGGGGCGCCGCCGCCTGCTGCGGGACCGCTTTCGCGGCATCCGGCTTCTTCGATCCAAAGAACATCGATTGACCCCACTTTGCTCAACGCGTTGACGGGCGACACTGCGGGTACGGAAGCTTGGATCCAGCCATGAAAGCCCTTTGCGCTACGCCTGTCAAATACCGGCGGGCCTTCTCTTGGTGGCGGGCTGCGCGCCGGATCACACGGCGGATCAACGCTCGAGTGCGAAGCGTTGAAGCAGAACAGAATTGCGCGCCCGTGCTCATGCCGGGCTTGCCGTCGCTGGGCCGAACCGGCAGATTGTGCGCGACCATCGGGGCGCCACTGCAGCGCCGGACCTCCATCGCGAGTGAACAATGCCCAGCGAACGCCCCCGCGCCATACGTCTGGCCGACTACACGCCGTCACCCTACCTGATCGACACCATCGACCTTGACGTGCACCTCAATCCGACACGCACGAAGGTGCGTGCGAAATTGGCTGTCCGCCCCAATCCGGCCTCTCCGGTGAAAGGCGGGCCGCTCCGGCTCGACGGCGAGGCGATCGAGCTGCAGTCGATCGCTATCGATGGCCGGGTGCTGCCGGCCAGCGAGTTTATGACCGGGCAGCACAGCCTGACCCTGCGTCGTCCGCCTGCCGGCCCCTTCACGCTCGAGATCGTCACGCATTGCAATCCGGAGGCGAACAAGTCGCTCTCCGGTCTCTACCGCTCGCGCGCCATCTATTGCACGCAATGCGAGGCGGAAGGTTTCCGCCGCATCACCTTCGCGCTCGACCGGCCGGATGTGCTCAGCGTTTACACAACGCGGATCGAGGCAGAGCTCGCAGATGCGCCGGTGCTGCTCTCCAACGGCAACCTCACCGGCAGCGGCAAGATCAAGGGAACGAAGCGCCACTTCGCCGTCTGGCACGACCCCTTTCCGAAGCCGAGCTATCTGTTCGCCCTGGTCGGCGGCGATCTCGGCGTGGTGGGGGACACGTTCAAGACGCGCTCGGGCCGCGTCGTCGATCTCAGGATCTATGTCGAGCCCGGCAAAGAGGATCGCTGCGGCTGGGCGATGGACAGCCTGAAGCGCTCGATGAAGTGGGACGAGAAGCGCTTCGGCCTCGAATATGATCTCGACATCTTCATGATCGTCGCCGTCTCCGATTTCAATATGGGGGCGATGGAGAACAAGGGTCTCAACATCTTCAATGACCGGCTGGTGCTGGCGAGCCCGAAGACGGCCACCGACGGCAATTTCGAAGCCATCGAGAGCGTCATTGCCCACGAATACTTCCACAACTGGACCGGCAACCGCATCACCTGCCGCGACTGGTTCCAGCTTTGCCTCAAGGAAGGCCTGACTGTCTTCCGCGACCAGGAATTTTCAGCCGACGAACGCTCGGCCACCGTGCAGCGCATCGCCGATGTCCGGATGCTGAAGGCACACCAATTCTCCGAGGACGCAGGCCCGCTCGCCCATCCGGTCCGCCCCGACAGCTACATCGAGATCAACAATTTCTATACGGCGACCGTCTACGAGAAGGGCGCCGAGCTCTGCCGCATGATCATGACCATGGTCGGCCAAAAGGGCTTCCGCAAGGGCATGGACCTCTACTTCGAGCGGCACGACGGCGAGGCCGCCACCGTCGAGGACTTCATCACCTGCTTTGCCGATGCCAACAAGCGCGACCTCGCACAGTTCATGCTCTGGTACAGCCAGTCCGGCACGCCCGAGCTCGTCTGCAAGCTCATGTGGAACGCGCGCGCGAAGACCGCCGAACTCACCGTCGAGCAGGTACAGCCGCCGACGCCGGGCCAATCCAGGAAGAAGCCGCAGCACATCCCGCTGAAGCTCGGCCTGTTGGGCGCCAACGGACAGGAGATCACGCTCGAGCGCGCCGACGGCGTGCCCGTCAAGAACGGCCTCGTCGAGATCACCGAGCAGAAGCAGGTCATCCGCTTTACGGGTGTCCCGTCACGACCGGTCGCTTCCCTCAACCGTGGCTTCTCGGCGCCGATCAATCTGACCATCGAGCAGTCGGAGCGCGATCTCGAATTTCTCATGGTGCACGACGCCGATCTCTACAATCGCTGGCATGCGGTACAAACACTGGCGACCCGCACCATCATCGAGATGGTCGATGGCATTCGCAGCGGCAAACGCGTCCGTCGCGGCGGCAAGCTCGCCAAGGCGCTGGCGCTTTCGCTCGCCGACGACAGTCTCGAGCCCGCCTATCGCGCGCAGCTCATGACGTTGCCGGGTGAGTCCGACATCGCCCGCGAGATCCGCCGAGATGTCGATCCGGCGGCCATCCACGAGGCGAAGTCGAGCCTCTCCAAGACCATCGGCAAGACCATTCACGACGACCTCGTCGAGGCCTACGAGCGCTTCGCCACCAAGGGCGCCTACCGGCCGGATGCCGCAAGCGCTGGCAAGCGCAGCCTCCGGAACGCCGCCCTGGCGCTGCTCTCGGCGACCGGCGAAGCGGAAGATACGGCCCGCCTCGCCCGTCACTACGAGCGCGGCACCAACATGACGGACTGGACCTCGGCACTCTCCCTCCTCGTCAGCATCGACGGGCCAGAGCGCATCGCAGCGCTGCAAGATTTCCACGACCGCTTCAAGGACGATCTCCTGGTCATGGACAAGTGGTTCACGGTCCAGGCCTTCTCCTCGCTCCCCGGCACCGTCGAGGAGGTCGAGCGGCTGACGCGGCATCCGATGTTCTCGATCGAGAACCCGAACAAGGTGCGCTCGCTCATCGGCGCACTGGCCTCCGGCAATCCATCCGGCTTCAATCGCGCCGACGGCAAGGGCTATCAGTTCGTCGCCGACCGCGTGCTCGAGATCGACAAGTTCAATCCGCAGGTGGCGGCGCGCCTGCTCGGCGCCTTCCGCTCCTGGCGCTCGCTCGAGGAGCGCCGCCGGGCGCTCGCCAAGAAGGCGCTGAAGAAGGTGGCCGGAACACAGGGATTGTCGCGGGATGTCTTCGAGATCGTGACGAAGACTTTGGAACAATAACGGGTTCGGAATAGAATCCGAAAATAGGGAAGAATAACTCTAAGACATCAAATATATCTCCCAGTTGAATTATGAAGATATGTTTAATTTCTATAGACGTAGACCTACCTTACGTCATGTAATCGCCTTCAGCCGGCGATTCGCGGGATTTTGGAAGACCGCAGCCGGCAGGGGGAACCGATCATGATGGCAGTAGAGCACGGCGCCGGATCGCCGATCACGGATTTCGTCTCGCAACCGCTTTCAGCGCTCCGCAAGATCCTCAAGAGCTCGCGGCGCAGCGGGCATCTCAGAACCCTCTCGCTGGCAGGCCTCCTCATCGCCGGCATGGCGGTCTCGGCGAGCGAGGCCTGGACGGCGGAGCCTGCGAGTGGCCTTGTCACGGCGACGGCGGCGCCGCTGCACATCGCGATCTATATCCTGGGACTTTTGATCCTTTCCTCGGGCCTCGTCTCGCGCTTGGCCAAATCGGACGCCGGCAGTCACACAGATGAAGAGGAGCTGGCGGGCTTGAGCCACGGCCTCAGGACGCCACTGAACGCCGTCATCGGCTTCTCGGAGCTGATGCTCGCCGAGGTGCATGGACCGCTCGGACATCCCAAGTATGTCGACTATGCCAAGCACGTCTCCGAGAGCGGCACGCGCCTCGCCGAGGTGACGGAGCAAATTCTCAGATCACGCGAGACGGGCTAGCCGGCGGCCTGAATCTCAAGGCCCCTTGCCGCCCCAGCGACCACGGCGTTCCATCATGCGGCCGAGATGTTCCGCCAGCTCCTTGCGTTCGTCGAGCGACAGGGTCGCCGCGATCTCCGCGAGCATCTTGGGATTGAGGCGGCGGCCGATCTCGGCCTCGCCCACGCGCCGCAGAGCCGACTCCAGTGCCGGCTGCGAGAAGGGCTCCGCGGTGAGTGCGGCGGCGACGGCATCGCGCCCGGCCTTGGTCTCACTGTCACGCGCACTCTCGTTCGCCCGGTAGCGCTCGATGATGGCGCGGGCGCCGTCGCGCTTCTCATCCGGCAGCAGCCAGAGGATGCGATCGGGACCGCCGTGCCGGCCACCCCAGGGCCCGTGCGGGCCGCCGTGCCGCCAGCCAAAGCCCGCGACCGCGCCGAGCACCAGCAGGTTTAGCGCGAGCGAGGCGATCAGCAGCGGGCCCATCCAGCGCCGCCGGGGCTTGGCGGCCGTTTCCGTCTCGGGGGCATCGGTCATCACAGCAGCTCCTCGTCGCCGACCCCGAGGGGGTCCAGTGTCAAATCTTCGGTCGTGTCGTAGCCGGCCGAGGCCATCAGGCTCTCGACGGCTGGTTGGCCCATCTCGCTCGCGCCGAAGAAAGCCCCGGCGAGGAGCGAAGCGGCGAGCGCGGCGGCGGCCGGCCAGGCCGCCCGCAGGCGCGGCGTTGCCAGGGGCTTACGCCGATCGCTCAAGTTGGTAACGGTGCCGGGCATGGTCGGGCGCTGCACAAGTTTGTTCCGACCGTCCGCGCTCGCAAGAATGCGAGCCTTCAAGTGGTCGAGCTCCACGGCATCCGGCATCGGCGATTTCGCAAGCACCGCGTCGAGCGCCCGCGCCTCGGCGATGGCCCCGGCCGCTCCCGGCGAACGCATTAAATCCTCTAGCCCGCTCCGTTCGGTTTGCGGCCAGCGGGCGGGATCGGCGCCATGGGCATCGATCACCGCCAGCAATCTTTCGAGCTGAGCCATTCAGGCCTCCCGATCCTCATGTGCCTCGGGCAACAGCTCGCGCCATTGGCTCTCGAGGTCTCGTTTCAAGCTTCGCCTCGCCCGCGCCAAGAGTGACTCAACCGCTTCGACGCTGACGCCCAAAATTTCTCCCGCCTCCGCCATCGGCCGCTCCTCGTAGTGGCAGAGCGCGATGGCGATCCGCTGGCGCTCCGGCAGCCGGTGCAGGGCAGCATCGACCGCACGGCCGATGTCGCGCTCCTGCAGGCCCTGCTCCTGGCGGGGCGCTACCACCACCTCGTCGAGGCCGTCGGCCGATTGCGGCCGTCGCGCCCTCAGGCGATCGAGACAGCGGTTTGCCGTGACACGGTAGAGCCAGCCGCCGAGACCACTCTCCGGCACCTCGATCTCACCGGCCTTCTGCCACAGCGTCAGGAACACCTCCTGCGCCACATCCTCGGCTTCCGCCGGATCGCCGAGCATGCGCCGGGCGAGGCCGGCGAGACGCCCGAGATGGCGATCCATCAGGCGGCCGAGCGGCGCCGTCTCGCCATGTGCCATGAGCCGGGCGAGACGCGCGTCGTCCGACGGCGCCTCGATCACCTCCGATGGCGTCAGAGCCCTGGGTCGGCGCTCGGCCAGCACGTGGTCTCCCTCAAGTGTGGCGGTTCAGAAGTTCGCCCTAACCTTGCAGCAAGCTCCGGAGGCAAACTTCTGAACATAACGCCATACTAAGCCATTGACTGGTCTCGTGTCCTTTTCGATCCCGAAGTCCGCTTGGTGCCTGCTGCTTGATCTGACGAACTTCGGGATCGGGACACGAGATGCGCTCTAAGACATCAAACGGCAGCGCGCGGCGAAATCCGTCGCTCCTCAATGAATGATCTCGTCGAACAGGGTTTTGACCCCGGCGAGGGTCTCCCGGACATGGACCTCGAGCCGCTCGAAATCGGGCATTTCGCCCGCCCGGGCGAGCAGCTGGCGCAGGCCCTTGGGGGCAGTCTCGGGATCGAGCCGGCCTTCGAGGCAGAGCCGGTGTACCTGCTGGAGGCTTTGATAGAGGCGGGCAGCCGGGACCAGCAGCTCGGCCTGGGTGTCGCTCAGGCGGCCGGCCGTCTGGAGCTTCATGAGAGACGACAAGGTGTTCTGATCCAGCACGCCCGGATGAGCACTGCCATGGGCAAGTTGCAGGTACTGAGCAATGAACTCCAGATCGACGACGCCGCCCCGGACCTGCTTCAGATCCCAGATCGACTCGGTGCCTTTCCCGGCCTCGATGCGCGCGCGCATGTCGCGAACATCGGCGGCGAGCTTGGCGGAATCGCGACGGCGCCAGAGCGTTTCGCCGATGATCCGCTCGACCCTGGCGGCCAGTGCGGGCGATCCGGCGATCACGCGGGCCCGCGTCAGCGCCATGTGCTCCCAGGTCCAGGCCTCCTTCGACTGATACTCGGTGAAACTCGACAGGTACGTCGCGACCGGCCCGGAATGTCCCGACGGCCGCAAGCGCATATCGACCTCGTAGAGGCGGCCTTCCGCCGTCGGCGAGGTCAGCGCCGAGACCAGGCGCTGCGTGAAGCGGCTGTAGTACTGGCTGGCCGGCAGCGGCTTTGGACCACTGCTCTCTTTCGTATCCGGCGGATAGTCGTAGATGACGATGAGATCGAGATCGGAGTTGGCCGCCATCTCGCGCCCGCCGAGCTTGCCCATGGCGAGCACGACGGCTTCGCCGCCTGTGACGTTGCCGTGGGCCGTCGCCATCTCGCGGGCAACCACCTGCGTCAGCTCGCGGATGATACTTTCGGCGAGGCGCGCATAGCCGAGGCCGGCGCGCTCGGCCGACAGCGTGCCCGACAGGAGCCGGACGCCAATCAGGAAGGACTGCTCGTTGCCGAAGATGCGCGCGCGATCAAGACAGTCCTGGTAATCGCGCGTGCCGCCGATGATTTCGCGGGCCCGATCGCCGATGGCTTCCGGCGAGGGCTCGGCGTCGAAGAAGCCCGGATCGAGCACGGCATCGAGGAGGCGCGAGCGGCGGCCGAGGATGTGGGCGAGGCGCGGCGCCATACCCATGATGTCGGCCAGCAGACGCAGCAGTCCCGGATTGCTTCGAAGCAACGAGAACAGCTGCACGCCCGCCGGCAGTTCGGAGAGGAACTTGTCGAAGGCGCCGAGCGCCGAGTTGGCATCGGCGGTTCGCGTCATGGCGTCGAGCAGCACCGGCTGCACCTCGGTCAGCCGCTCGCGGGCGCGCGCGCTGCGCATCGCTGGGTAGCGTCCGAAGTGCCAGCCCTTGACGATGGCGATGACGGCGGTGGGATCGGCATAGCCCATGCGTTTCAAATTTTCGATCGTGTCCGGATCGTCGGCGTCGCCGGTGAAGACGAGGCTGCCGCCGGCTTCGCTGGTCAATTCCGGCATGTCCTCGAAGAGCCTGCCGTAATGACGCTGGACGGTCATGAGCTGCTTGACGAGCGCGGCGCTGAAGGCCTCGACGCTGTCGTAGCCGAGGAACGCTGCGAGGCTCGCGAGCTTCTCCGGATCGTCGGGAAGCGTCTGCGTCTGCTCGTCGCCGACCATCTGCAGGCGATGCTCGACGGTTCTGAGGAATCGATAGGCGGCCGAAAGCTCGGCGACCGCCTCCGGCGTGATCCACTTCCGATTGGCGAGCGCCTCAAGCGCCTCGAGCGTCCGCGACAGCCGCAACTCCTTCTGCCGGCCGCCGGCGATCAGCTGCTGGGTCTGGGCGAAGAACTCGATCTCGCGGATGCCGCCACGGCCGAGCTTGATGTTGTGGCCGGCGACCCCGATGGCACCGAAGCCCTTGAAGGCGTTGATCTGGCGCTTCATGGCGTGGATGTCGGAGATGGCGGCGAAGTCGAGATACTTCCGCCAGATGTAGGGCCCGATTTCCGACAGGAAGGCGTTGCCGGCCGCGATGTCACCGGCGACCGCCCGCGCCTTGATGAGTGCGGCCCGCTCCCAGTTCTGCCCGAAACTCTCGTAGTAGTGGAAGGCCGCCGTTGTCGAGAGCGCGATTTGTGTCGCGCCGGGATCGGGGCGGAGGCGCAGGTCGGTGCGGAACACGTAGCCCTGGGCGGTGCGCTCCTGCATGAGGCGGACGAGATCGCGCGTGAGCCGCACAGCATAGGCCTGCGGCTCGAGGCCCAGACGCAACCGCAGACGCTCGCGGTCGAACAGCACGATGAGGTCGATATCGCTCGAATAGTTGAGCTCAGCCGCGCCGTACTTGCCCATGCCGAGGACGACATAGCCGGCTTCCAATGCTATTCCCGGCGTGTCGGGAAGCAGAACCTCGCCGGCCCGCACGCTACGCCTCAGCAGAAACTCCACCGAAGCCAACAGCGCCACGTCGGCGACATCGGATATGGCCTCGGCGGTCCGCATCACTTCCATGACGCCGCCGATATCGGCGAGCGCGATGACGAGGGCGGCTTCCGCCTTGTAAGTGCGGAGCAACGGCATGGCTTCCGGCATGGCTTGGCATGCGCGCAAGTCCGTCTCGGCAGCCGACGCCAGCGCCTGCAGCCGCTCCTCCGGCGCCGTGGTCAGCGCATCGAACAGCCAGCGGGGATGGCGCAGGATCGTGCCCGTGAGAAACGGCGAGCCGGAAAAAACACCCTCGACGAGCGCTCGCACCCCAGGAGGTTCGAGCGACTTGGCGAGCGCGGCGAGCTCCGCGTCTTCCGCAATGGCCGCCCGCAGATCCGCAACGCCGCGCGCCGCCGCCTCGGCATCACGGACTTTAGGCGCTGCGCCAAGCCGCGCGGCGAGCGATCTGGATGGTTGCGTGGGCACGCGGCCTCTGGTCTGGTTCAGGAGCTGGAGACTAGAGCGGGTTCAGCTCAATCAGAATCAAGAACCCGCTCTAGATTCTTGGTTTTGAGCACGTTCTGACGGCGAACCGGCGTCCACTTCGCCTAAACGTGCTCTTGCGCATTCTGGGCTCGCGCGAGCGGCAGGGCAACGACGACGCGCAGGCCCGGCCGGTTGTCCTCCAGTCGGATCGAGCCGCCATGCAAATGCGCGACGGCTGCTACGAGGCTGAGGCCCAAACCGCTCCCCGGCGCCGAGCGGCTCGCCTCGAGCCGGACGAATCGCTTGAGCACCCGTTCCCGATCGGCCTCGGGAATGCCTGAGCCGGAATCGGCAACAATGAGCCGGGCCTCGCGATCAGCTTCGACGCTGAGCCGGATCGACGGCGCCTTAGCCCCTACCGGCCGGCCATACTTGATGGCGTTATCAATCAGGTTGCCGATAGCCTGACCAATGAGCTGGCGGTCGCCCCGCACGATCGGCGCTGCGCCGATCTCGACCTCGACCCGGAAGCCCGCCTCCTCGGCCACCGGCTCGTAAAGCTCGGCCGCCTCGCGCGCGACCTCGGCGAGGTCGAGCGGCACGAAACTGCCGCTTCCCTGCCCGGCCTCGAGCCGCGCAATCGCCAGCAGCGCGTTGAAGGTACGGATGAGTCCGTCCGCCTCCTGGATAGTCCGTTCGAGCGCCTGACGATCGGCTCCGCCCGCCGGATCGGTGAGAGCCGTCTCCGCGCGATTGCGCAGGCGCGTCAGCGGAGTCTTCAGGTCATGCGCGATGTTGTCGGAGACTTCGCGCAGACCCACCATCAGCTGCTCGATTCGTTCGAGCATGGCGTTGAGGCCCTGCGACAGGCGATCGAATTCATCGCCCGCGCCCGACACCGGCAGTCGGCGCGCCAGATCGCCCGCCATGATCGACCGGCTGGCCTGCGTCACCGTATCGACCCGCCGAAGCAGCGCGCGGCTGGCGAACAGCCCGCCCACAAGCCCGGCGAGCGCCACGATCGCTGTTCCCCAGAGGAAGGCCCGCCGCACCGCCGCAGCGAAGGTCTGCTGCTCCTCGACGTCGCGCCCGACGACCAGCGCGAGCCCGCCCGGCACCGCGATGGCGACGCCGACGGCGTGGCGCATCTCCTCGCCGAGATCGGTCTTGCGGCTGTAGAGGAAAGGTCCGCCGCTGGATTTCCCCATGAGATCGGCGGGCAAACCGCTCAAGTTTCCAGCGACCCGCCGGCCGCCGCTATCAGCAAGCACGTAGAGGCTGTTGCCGGGCGCCGCACTTCGTGCCGCAATCGCGCGATCGAGATTACCGAGCCCGCCCGTCTCGAATTGCTCGCGAAGCCCGGCAACCTCGGCCGAGATGATGCCCGAAAGCTCGCGGTTCAGTTGCTCGCTCGTCAGCCAGAAGATGTAGCCGACGACACCGGCGATGGCGACGAGGAAGAGGAGAAGATAGGCGGCGATCCAGCGGAACGCCGACGTTCTGAGAATGTTAGGCAGCACCGGCCCGGACCATGTATCCAACGCCACGGATCGTATGGAGGAGCGGCTCCGAAAATCCCTTGTCGATCTTAGCCCTGAGCCGCGACACATGTACGTCGATGACATTGGTTTGCGGATCGAAATGATAATCCCAGACATTCTCGAGCAGCATGGTCCGCGTCACCACCTGGCCCGTGTGTTTCATAAGATATTCCAGCAGCCGATACTCGCGCGGCTGCAGGGGGATTGCGCCGCCGCCCCGTGTCACCTTGTGCGAGAGGCGGTCGAGCACGAGATCGCCGACGGTGTAGGTGGTGCTACTCTCGGCTGGGCTCGCGCGCCGGGCCAGCGCCTCGATCCGTGCCATCAACTCGCTCAGCGCGTAGGGTTTCGTCAGATAGTCGTCGCCGCCGGCTTTCAGGCCCTTGACGCGATCATCGACATCGCCGAGCGCCGAGAGGATGAGGACCGGCGTGCGGTTGCCACCTTTCCGCAGCCGCTCAATCGCCGAGAGCCCGTCGAGCCGGGGCAGCATGCGATCGACGACGAGGACGTCGTAGCTCCCGGCCTCGGCGAGCGCGAGACCCGTCTCGCCGTCGCCGGCAAGCTCGGGCGTATGGCCCTGCTCCTTCAGCGCCCGGGCGATGAAGCCCTGGGTCTCCCGGTCATCCTCGATGACGAGCACGCGCATCTGGTCAGGTCCATTCGAAATGGCGATGGCGGACAAGGGAGGGTCCGCCTGTCGTAGCGGCGAGGATCCACCATCGCCGGAATTTCCGGAGAGAACCACCCCCCACCCTGTCCCTCCCCACGAGGGGGAGGGGACGTTGGGGTGACACCCGGGTCGCCATTGAAACTTCCGGCATTGCGTAGCAAGAGCACCAAGCCACTTGCCGCCCGCATTCTCGGCTGAAGACAGAGCCCAACATCTGCAACAAGCTCGCCAGAAGGAAATTCACAGCGGCGTTCTTCCTCAAATGTCTCGATGCCATTGGCTGCACGTCTTTGCGCTTGTCGGACTAACGCTCCAGCCAATAGGCGACTGGGGCGACGCTCAAGGCGCAACTCCCGAGAAGAAAGAGGAGCGGCAACAGGTAAATCAGCCAGTCGCCCCCCTTGATCTTGCGCCGATCAATGAGGGCCTCACGGGAATCGACAAGCGACTTGAGGCTCTGGAACCCAAACCAGAAACTGCCGACGAACGCCGCCGCGCCGAGGGCGATCTCGAGGCCCAGGCGAAAATGGCTGTTTGGGCCGAGCGAATGACCTATGTGACCGGCGCTTCGGCCTTCGTTTCTATACTTGGCATCGTCTTGCTGTTCGTCACCCTCCGACAAAATAGACGCTCGATGAAGATTGCTTTGATGGGGGTGCGTCGTGCAAACGCCTCCGTCCGTGTCTCCCGGCAGACCGCAGAACGACAACTGCGTGCCTACCTCAACTACTTCAACGGGCGGGTGATGAACTTCGGAAAGCCGGGGGCCTACGTTAGAGCCCAGGTCGTGAACCGGGGACAAACGCCTGCGTACGAGGTCCGATTGCGCCAATCCGCTGTTCTGGCACCGCTGCCGCTCACTGAGCCGCTTCGCCATGGCCCCGAAAAAAAGCTCACAAACGCTGGCGTGTTGCAGCCAGGAGATGACTTCGGGTTGACGGTGACAGTAACACCGGACCTCACCGAGGAGCAGGCTAAGGCTGTCAATGATGGTGCGGCAGCAATCTACTTTTTTGGCGAGATTGAGTACCGAGACGCCTTTGGACAGTTCCGATGGAGCCGCTACCGAATGATGCTTCGCGGCGACTTCAAGGAAAACCCGGCCCATGGGCTTGTTGTTTGCGAAGAAGGCAACGACGCAAACTAGGATGGCCGCCCACATGGCGGCGCGCCCTACATCACAACCTCCCGTTCGGGATCGACAGCACCTCCGGCCGCATCGGCACCCTTGGTACTCTTGCTGCGCAATGCCGGAAACTTCGAACAAGGCCTACGAACCGTTGCCGTTCATGCAGGCGGTGCGGCGCAAAGAGGCCATCCCTTGATATGGGCAGGCTCTCTCGATCCCCTCCCCCTTGTGGGGAGGGGTTAGGGGTGGGGGGTCAGTCTTCGCAGAAACCATGGGCGTCGACGTATTGACGGATCGGGGTCGGACCGGCCGGGTCTGACCCCGGTCGCTCACACCTTGCCCAGCGTCAGCGCTACGAACCGCTCCTGGTCGCCCGATTTGACGCGAAACAGCACGGCCTTGCGGCCCTTGGCCTTGGCACTGTCGATACCCTTCAGGACATCGCTCGGCGCCATGACCTTCTCGCCCGCGACCTCGAGGATGATGTCGCCGGATTGCAGGCCCTTGGTGCCGGCTTCCGACTCGGGGGCGACCTTGGTGATGAGCACGCCTTCCGGTGCAGGCTCACCTTCCTTGGCGAGCGTCGAGGCCGGCGCCAGCGACAGCCCGAGCTCCTTCAGATCGCTCGTCTCGGGCGCGGGCGTCGACTGCGGATCGAGGCTCGCCACCTGCTTCCCGCCCGGAAACTGGCCAAGCTTAACCGACAGCGTCACTTCCTTGCCGTCACGCACCACGATGATCGCGGCATCCGTATCGGGCGCCATCTCGGCGACCTTGCGGGCCAGATCGCGTGAATTGGCGATGACTTCACCGTTGACCGAGATGACGACATCGCCGACATCGAGCTCGGACTTGGCGGCCGGGCCATCCTCCTGGATCTTGCTGACGAGCGCGCCCGTCGGCTTCGCCATGCCCATGCTCTGGGCAATGTCGTCGGTGACGTTCTGGATGTGCACGCCGAGCCAACCGCGGTTGACCGTGCCGTTGGCCTTCAACTGCTCGACGACCTGCTTGGTCAAGCCAGCCGGCACGGCAAACGCAATGCCGACATTACCACCGGAGGGTGAGAAGATTGCCGTGTTGACGCCGATAACCTCGCCGTCGAGGTTGAAGGCCGGGCCGCCCGAGTTGCCGCGATTGACCGCCGCGTCGATCTGCAGGAAGTCGTAGGGGCCAGAGCCGATGTCGCGGCTGCGGGCCGAGATGATGCCGGCCGTCACCGTGCCGCCGAGGCCGAACGGATTGCCGACCGCGATCACCCAATCGCCGACGCGCGGAGCCTTGTCGGAGAAGCGGACGACCTGATCGAAAGTCTTGCCACCCTTGACCTTCAGCAGCGCGAGATCGGTGCGCGGATCGGTGCCGATGACGTCGGCCTGATACTTCTCGTCGTCGCTCAAGGCGATCTCGACGCTGGTGGCGCCGTCGATCACGTGGTTATTGGTGACGATGTAGCCGTCCTCGGAGATGATGAAGCCCGAACCCTGGGCCTGGGCTGGGCGCGGCGTGGCCGGTGCGGCACCGCCGCCTTCGCCCTGCTCTTTCTTGAAGCGCTTGAAGAACTCGTTGAGCGGATGGTCGTCGGGCAGATCGGGGAAGGCGTCGAGGCCCTCGATGCCGGTCGCATTGGCGCCGTTCGTCACATAGACACTGACGACGGCGCCTTGCACCTTGTCGACGACATCGGCGAAGGTAATGGGGGCGGTGCCAAAGGCCGTCGCGACGCCGGCGGCCTCGGTATCCTGGGCCAAGGCCGGCAGGCGGACTTGGTGCAGCGCGGCGCCCGCCAGAACGGCGGCGGCAACTCCGGCAAGCAGCCAGCGCGAGTGGCGGCGGCCTAAGGACGTGGATTTGGGCAACATCGTTCACCTCTTCGAATTCTCAAGACCCACACAGGGCTCGGATGGTGGTATAGGGAGGCGTGGCTTACGGCAGTCTTTCGGCCACATTAATGTTTGGTAATGCGCGGGCCGTTGATCAGCTGGGACTCATGGTGCCGATACGCCGATCGATCTTGATTGCGACCGCGCTGCTCGCCCTGCTGGTCCCGGCCGAGGCTGGAGCGGGATCGCTGGCCGCACCTTCGGCTCCCGGGGACCATGACGGCAGCCTCATTCCGATCGCTGTTTTCGGCAAGGACGAGCGCAAGTCACTCCCCAAGGCCGACGCCAAACTGAAGGGCCAGATCGGACTGCTGTTCAACAACAGCGCGCGAACCGTTTGCTCGGCCTTCTGCATCGCGCCCCGGCTGATCGCCACGGCCGGCCATTGCCTGTTCCGCCCGGGCACCGAGGGCAAAGTGCCCGACCTGTCCGGCTTCTGGTTCACCTCCGAGCCCAATGGCCGCAAGGCCTACTCCCGCATCGCCGGCACGCGCGACGGCACCGCGCTGCAGAACATCATGGTCGACACGACCGAGATCAAAGTGCGCCCGCCGATCGATGCGACCGGCGATTGGGCGGTCATCCGGCTCGCGCGGCCGATCTGCGAGGGGCACGTGCTCGCGGTCGAGAGCCTCACCGGGCCCGAGCTCGAACAGAAATCCAAGGCTGGGAAAATTTTCCAGATCGCCTTTCATCGCGACTTCAAGGAATGGCAGCTCGCACGCTCGGGCGCCTGCGAGATCCGCCAGGAGTTCGACAGCCTGAAGCGCGAGGCGATCGCGCGCGACTTCCATCACCCCGACGGGCTCGTGCTGCACCAATGCGACACGGGCGAAGCCTCCTCGGGCTCGCCGATCCTGCTCCAGACAGACAAGGGCCCGGCGGTCGTTGCCATCAATGTCGGCACCTACGTGCAATCGAAGGTGCTGATGAAGGACGGCAAGGTCGAGCAGCGCTTCGATCCCGAAACGATCGCCAATACGGCCGTCAGCGCCGCCCATCTGAAGCCGCTGATCGAATCCATTCGCGACGCGCGGATCGCGACCTCGCGCGAGGACATCGTCGAGTTTCAACGCAGGCTGCAAGCCATGGGCCTTTATGCCGGAGCGCTCGACGGGCATTTCGGCGAGCTGACGCGGGTCGCCATTCGCGCCTATCAGCAATCGACGGCGCTGCCGGTGACGGGCCTGCCGACCGACGACCTCGCACGCCGCCTCGTCGGCGTGCCGCCGCTGCCCGAGAAGAAGTCGATCGACGGCAGCTGGGTGGTGCCGAGCGGGGGGTAGAGTCTTTCGAGCGGCGCCCGGACAATTTCCCCTTCCTTCCTTCTTGAGCATGGCGATCGCTTATGGCGAACTCATGTGGTCCGAGAATTCGCCGAACCCTTACCTCCCCCTTTGTATGGGGGAGGACCGCGCGCCTTGGACTTAGATGCGCAGCAGCTAAGTCCTTAGGCGCGCCTAGGTGGGGGTGCTGGTTCGGTGACACCAGAAGTGGCGGGTCGACGAGCGCTCGCTCAAGGTATCG
>JANNSX010000410.1:0-8025 GCA_031403155.1 Hyphomicrobiaceae bacterium | reverse complement strand
GCTTCGCCACCTTCATGCCGAAGCCGCTCGGCGACCGGGCCGGGAGTGGCGCCCATTTCAACATGTCACTCGCCGACAAGAAGACCGGCAAGAACCTGTTCGAGGACAAGAACGACAAGCGTGACCTCGGACTCTCTAAGCTCGGCTATCACTTCATCGCCGGTATTCTGAAGCACCTGCCTGCGCTTTGCGCGGTAACTGCACCGACGGTCAATAGCTACAAGCGCCTCGTCATCAAGGGCAGCATGTCGGGCTTCACCTGGGCACCCGTCTGGGCATGCTACGGCAACAACAACCGCACCAACACGGTTCGCATCCCGATGGGCGGCGGGCGCGTCGAACTGCGTGCGGCGGACTCGTCGTGCAATCCTTATCTAGGAGCCGCCCTGACGCTGGCGGCGGGCCTCGAGGGTATCGAGAAGCAACTGGATCCGGGCGAGCCCCATTTCGACAACATGTATTTGAAGTCGGACGAGGAGGTGAAAGAGCTCGGCGTCACGCGCCTCCCCTCGACGCTGGCCGAAGCCGTCGACGCGTTCGCAGCCGATCCCTTGGCCGAGACGGTGTTCGGCAAAAAAATGTTCGACACCTGGGTGGCGTTCAAACGCGAGGAGTGGGGCAGCTACATCAACTACGTCTCCGATTGGGAGCGGGCCCGCTATTTGAAGTTCTATTGATCGAAGGAATCCGACGCGGCGAGCCGGCAGTCACCATCGATGCGATTCGCCTCCTGAACAGGTTGGCCGTTCGGGGATCTTCAACCGGTACAATGAGTATTGCAGCGGCAGGCCACTTACGCCGGCACAGCGGTGTCCATTGCCCGTTCGGCCTCGATTGAAGCAATTCGCTTGGCCCGGCTTCCGCTTCGGACCTGCTGGGCTTCGGCCCCCTGTCCACACCTTATCCGATGACATCGGTCCGGCACGGGGCTTCAACCGAGCCGCTATGCGAATCAGTCTACACTCCGAATCACCGCCAACGGCCCAAAGAGCCCCATGCGCTTTCCCCCGCAACTCCTCGATGAGATCCGCGCCCGTCTGCCGGTCTCACAGGTGGTGTCGCGGCGCGTGGCGTTGCGCAAGCAGGGGCGCGAGTTCATTGGGCTTTCGCCCTTCAAGGTCGAGAAGACGCCCTCCTTCACCGTCAACGACCACAAGGGCTTCTATCATTGCTTCGCCACCGGCGAGCACGGCGACATCTTCACGTTCCTGATGAAGACGGAAGGGCTGGCCTTTCCGGAAGCCGTCGAGCGGCTCGCCGAGGAGGCGGGCGTTTCGGTGCCGAAACCCTCGCCGGAGCTCATCCGGCAGGCGAGTGAGTACGACCGCCTGGCGGTAGCGTCCGAGGCGGCGGCCGCCTACTTCGAGGCGAAGCTGCAGACGCCCGAGGGCCGGATCGCGCGGGACTATCTCGTGCGACGGGGTCTTGCCGAGGCGATGATCGCGAGCTTCCGCTTAGGCTATGCGCCCGACAACCGCGCGGGCCTCAAGGAGCATCTGGCGGCCAAGGGCTATTCGACAGACGAGATGGTGAAATCCGGTCTCTTGATCGGTGGCCCCGAAATCTCCGTGCCCTATGACCGCTTTCGCGGCCGCCTGATGATCCCGATCCCCGATCTCAAAGGCCGCATCATCGCTTTCGGCGGCCGGGCGCTCAAAGCCGACCAGAACCCGAAATATCTGAACTCGCCGGAGACGCCGCTCTTCCACAAGGGTCGCATTCTCTACAACGCGGCACGCGCGCGAAGCCCTGCCCATGACGCAGGCACGGCCGTCGTCGTCGAGGGCTACATGGATGTGATCGCGCTGACTGAAGCCGGCATCGGCCATGCGGTGGCTCCGCTCGGCACCGCGCTGACGCCCGACCAGATCAAGCTGCTGTGGCGGCTCGGCCCCGAGCCGATCCTGTGCTTCGACGGCGATACGGCCGGCCAGAAGGCGGCGCACCGGGCCATCGATACCGTGCTGCCGCTGCTCGAGCCCGGCAAGAGCCTGCGCTTCGCCTTCTTGCCCTCTGGGCTAGACCCGGACGATCTCGTGCGTCAGCAGGGGCCGGAGGCCGCCCGCCGCGTGCTGTCGAACGCCGCGAGCCTCCTCGATGTCCTCTGGCGGCGTGAGCGCGAGCGCGAGCCGGCCGATACGCCCGAGCGGCGCGCCGCACTCGGCCAGCGCGTCGAGAAGCTCGGCGAGGCCATCCAGGATCGGGCCGTGCGCGAGGAATATCAGCGCGAGCTGCGCCAGCGCCTCAAGGACTTCCACTGGCAGGCGGTGAAGGCGTCGGGCCGCGCTCCGGGTCGTGCCGGCATGCCCTCCGCCGACTGGCGCGCCCGCGACCGCGCCATCGGCCAGAAGAAGGGCGCGTTTGCCCCCCAGATCGCCCCCTCGCGCAGCGCGCTTGCCAACAGCTCCCTCGTCGTCGGCGTCAACCAGGATCTGGTTCGCCAGGCCCTGATGCTCAAAACCCTCATGAGCCACCCCTGGCTCATCGACGAGGTCGCCGAGGAGGTGGCCGCCATGAAACTGTTCGCGCCCGCCCTCGACCGGCTCCGCGACGGCCTGCTGCGCGTTCACGCCGACGCCGCCCCCCTTGACACGGAGGCTGTCAACTCCCATCTCACCCAGTTAGGCCTCGAGGATGGCGTGGGCTTTGTGCACCGCGCCCTGACACACAATAGCGATCGATTTGCCGAGCCCGGTGCAGACCCGGACAAGGTTTTGTCGGCCTGGCGGGAGTTGTTGGCTTTGCAACACAAATTCGAAGGCCTGACCCAGGACATGGCCGCCGCCGAGGCGA
Source organism: Hyphomicrobiaceae bacterium (assembly GCA_031403155.1). GTDB lineage: Bacteria > Pseudomonadota > Alphaproteobacteria > Rhizobiales > Hyphomicrobiaceae > JANNSX01. The sequence goes on along the minus strand of JANNSX010000410.1, from coordinate 5,232 downwards.
CGCTCGTTCGCGAGGGCACCGATCAGGCCCTGGCCGCGCTCGCGGAGATCCGGGACAAGCAGAACACAATGGAAACATTGCAGCCGGAGGCCCCGTTAAGGGGCCGTCCAGCGGCATAGAGGCCGTCCACATAGGGTAGGGGGTCTTTTGCGTGGACCCCGGGCAGCTAGAGCACTTTCCGACCAAGTGGTTACCGGTTGGTCGAAAGAAAGTGCTCAAAGCCAACAACCTAGACCGTTTTCCGATCGCCAATGATCGGCAGACGGTCTAGGCGGCAATCCGAGCGGAGTTTTGATGATGGCGACGACCAACGCACAGAACGAGGAAGCGGGCGCTCCCGAGAGCACCGACAGCCCGGTCCTGGATCTTTCCGATCAGGCGGTGAAGCGGCTCATCAAGACCGCCAAGAGCCGCGGCTTCATCACTTATGACGAGTTGAACCAGGTTCTCCCCTCCGAGGAGGTCTCCTCCGAGAAGATCGAGGACATCCTCTCGATGCTCTCGGACATGGGCATCAACGTCGTCGACGCCGACGAGGTCGAGGAGGCGCAGCCGGCCGAAGCCGACGAGGAGGCGGACGGCGAGGAGAGCGGCGGCAGCCGCGCGGTTGCCCCGCAATCGGTCCCCGTGCGGGTGACCAAGACGAGCGAGCCGACCGACCGTACCGACGATCCCGTGCGCATGTATCTGCGCGAGATGGGCACCGTCGAGCTGCTGTCGCGCGAGGGCGAGATCGCCATCGCCAAGCGGATCGAAGCCGGCCGCGAGGCGATGATCGCAGGCCTCTGCGAGAGCCCGCTGACCTTCCAGGCCATTATCATCTGGCGCGACGAGCTCAACGAGGGCAAGCTCCTGCTGCGCGACATCATCGATCTGGAGGCGACCTACGAAGGCCCCGATCGCAAGCATCCCGAGCCCGTCATCCCGCCACCGCACGCGGCCGCGCAGTACCGGCAACAGGCCGCGGCTGCCGCTGCCGCCCGCGCACCCTCGGCCGCCCCGCCGCCGCGCAAGGCCGACGACGATGACGTCACCAATGTCGGCGGCGAAGGTGTGCAGCCGCCGCCGGACGATTTCGACGAGGAAGACTACGAAGGCGCCGTCTCGCTCGCCGCCATGGAGGCCGAGCTCAAGCCGAAGGTTCTCGAAACCTTCGACCGGATCGCCGGCACCTACAAGAAGCTCCGCAAGCTCCAGGATCAGAAGGTCGACGGCGCCACCAACGACGAGGATGCGCTCTCCTCCAGCCAGGAGAAGCGCTACAAGAAGCTGCGCGACGAGATCATCGTCGACGTCAAGTCGCTCTCGCTCAACAACGGCCGCATCGAGCTGCTGGTCGAGCAACTCTACGGCATCAACAAGAAGCTGATCGGTCTCGAAGGCCGCCTGATGCGGCTCGCCGACACCTATGGCGTTTCGCGCACCGAGTTCCTGCAGAACTGGCAGGGCTCCGAGATCGACGCCGCCTGGGTCGTCAAGGTCTCCAAGCTCAAGGGCAAGGGCTGGAAGGACTTCGTCAAGAGCGAGAAGGTGGGCATCGAGACGCTGCGCAGCGAGATTCGCAATCTCGCCACCGACACGGGCCTGGAAATCGGCGAGTTCCGCCGCATCGTCCGCCACGTCCAGAAGGGCGAGCGCGAAGCCCGCCAGGCCAAGAAGGAAATGGTGGAAGCGAACCTCCGCCTCGTCATCTCGATTGCGAAAAAGTACACGAACCGCGGCCTGCAGTTCCTGGATCTCATCCAAGAAGGCAACATCGGCCTGATGAAGGCGGTCGACAAGTTCGAGTATAGGCGCGGCTACAAGTTCTCGACCTACGCGACCTGGTGGATCAGGCAGGCGATCACCCGCTCGATCGCCGATCAGGCGAGGACGATCCGCATCCCCGTCCACATGATCGAGACGATCAACAAGATCGTCCGCACGAGCAGGCAGATGCTGCACGAGATCGGCCGCGAGCCGACGCCGGAGGAGCTGGCGGAAAAGCTCGCGATGCCGCTCGAGAAGGTCCGCAAGGTTCTCAAGATCGCCAAGGAGCCGATCAGCCTCGAAACGCCGATCGGCGACGAGGAAGATTCACATCTCGGCGACTTCATCGAGGACAAGAACGCGGTGTTGCCGATCGACGCGGCAATTCAGAGCAATTTGCGAGAGACGACGACACGCGTGCTGGCGTCACTCACGCCGCGCGAGGAGCGCGTGCTCAGGATGCGCTTCGGCATCGGCATGAACACCGATCACACGCTGGAGGAGGTCGGCCAGCAGTTCTCGGTGACGCGCGAGCGCATCCGCCAGATCGAGGCGAAGGCGCTCAGGAAGCTCAAGCATCCGAGCCGGAGTAGGAAGCTGAGGAGCTTTTTGGATAATTGAGGCGGGGTGGAACGGGAGATGCCGACGATCGCCTACTTTTACGGCATCGCGATCTCGACGTACTTCAACGACCACAACCCACCTCACTTTCATGCGAGGTATGGACGGGCGAAGGCGCTTGTCAGAATATCCGACGGTGAAATCATCGCGGGCGAGCTCCCCCCGGTGGCTGCGCGACTGGTAGGAGATTGGGCAGCGAGCCGTCGCGCCGAGTTGGAACGCAACTGGGAGCTTGCACGCGACGGATCGGCGCTCGAACGCATAGCAGGACCCGATGGGCAAGGCTGATTTTCCGATGGTCGATGTCCTCCGGCTGAAGCCGCTGGATGGTCATCGGCTTTGGCTGCGGTTCTCGAACGGCCGGGAGGGTGTTCGAGATTTGTCTGACCTCATCGAGAGCGGCGGTCCGATGGTCGTGCCATTGGCAGACCAATCCTACTTCGCGCGTGTGTTCATCGAGTCCGGCGCCCCCACCTGGCCCAATGGCTTCGATCTCGATCCCATTCAGCTCTACATGGAGTTGCGGGACGCCAAGCTGCTGGCGGTAGTGGATGCGAGCGCGGCGGAGTGAGTGAATGAACCGGCCGACCCGAATCATCGAGGTGGATGCGGAGACGGCGGCATCGCTCGAGGCGCTGGCCGAGAAGCGCGGCACAAGCCTTGCCGAGCTGCTGGCAGAATTCGCCGTGAGCGAAGCCGGCTCTGCAGAATCCATCGATGCTCAGATCGCGGAGCTTGATCGGCGGCGAGCGGAGACGTCAGTCGAAACTGCGGTTCCCCACGCCGAGGTCGTGCGTTGGCTGGAGACGTGGGGCACGGCGTCATACCGGCCCTGGCCCGGCAAGTGAACGTTCGCTGGGCTCCAGCGGCGTTGGCCGATCTTCAGCGATTTTCTTCCTTCTTGAATGACCGGCACCCGGACCTCGCCCGCAGTGTGGCTCACGAGATCGCTGGGAGGATTGAAGTCCTTGCGGATTTTCCGAAACTCGGCCGCCCGCTCGGCGACCGGGACGATCTGCGGCAATTGGTTCTTAAAGTGTTGAATGCAGACTATGTGTTTCAATATTCGGTCGACGACGAGCAGGTTCTGATCCTCCGCGTGTTTCATGGACGGGAGGATCGGGAGCGGGGTTAGGTAGTAAGAATGTACTACGAGGATCGCATACTTGAGCCAGTACCCTTTGCCGACGTCATCACGTTCCTGTTTTTCATCTACGTCGCCGCATACGTGATTGGATTCTCGGTCGGCGGTAGCCGATACTTCAAGTGGATTGCGAGTATCGCAGCCGGAGTATTCTTTGTTTCTTTCGGCATGGCTGCTGGCGAGAGTCAGATAGGTGGTGGGTTCGTCCGGTTCCTGATTGCCATCCCGCTCCTCGGTTGGTCGATACCGTTTGCGCTGGGAGGTGGCCTCCGGCGACTAGTGGACTCATTTCTGCCTCGTACCGGACAAGCAGGGCGAATACTCGTAGCTGTCGTCGGTCTAATCGGGCCACTTGCCCTGGTCTTCACGAAACCTGCGAGGCTGGCGATCGAACGGCAGGAAAGAGCCGAACAGGCGCGGCTGGCAATCGAAGCGTGTGGAAGGCGCGGTATTTCAGGAACGTTCGGCGGATTCGATGTGCACATCCCCATCTCCCCCCAGATGGTCTTGGGCGCGGATGGTGGTGTGAGGGGAGACGATGAGGCTTACTCGCTTGGATGGTCGTTCGGCTGGCAGGGTCTATGCAGGCGCGACGCGAAGAACCTTAGTATTACGTTCTTGAGTGTTCACCGAGACCCCACTAACGACGCCAAGCAGCGGTGGTTTCGAGAGGAGTGTAGCTTGAATGGTGGGTCCAAAGACGCACCGCTGTGCGTGCTGTATTCGCATAGTGTGAAGCGAGTTTTTTTCAGCGCTGTGCCTCTCCGCATCGATGTAGGTCGAAAACTCTCAAAGCTTCGGCAGTCTGACGCGAACAAGCAGTCGTCGCAGGAGATTTCTGAGAACGGGATTACCGTAGTGTCGAAGGACGACAAGGGAAGAATCGTTGCGCGGTTAGACGGCGCGGAAGGATGGGACGACAAGCCCGTACTTTTGGTGTGTTGGCCAAATGGTGGCTCTATGCACTGCAGCCTTGACGAGCAAATTACCCCAACGATTGTTCGGACGGTCGAACTGCAAACCTCGGAGAGAAATGCCGCAACAGACTTCGCGCGGGCGCGCCTGGCTTCTGATCGGCTGTTCGCCGAGATTACCTCAGTTAAATCTACTCCATGATGTTGCGGCAATATCAGCCGACCGAGCTTGATTGCCAATCTCTCGCCCTCGAAGCCCGCGCCACCAACCACCCCTTCCTCGACCGCCACATCGCTGACGGGCGCTCCGGCGCCAACCGCTTCGACAAGCCCGGCGAATGCCTCATCGGTCTCTTCGACGGCGAGCGGCTTGTTGCCGTCGGTGGGCTCAATAGCGATCCCTATGACACGAGCGGGCGGGCTGTTGGCCGTCTCCGCCATGTCTACGTCGCGCAATCGCATCGCCGGTAGGGGCTCGGCCGCCGGCTCGTCGCCGAGCTTCTCTCCCGCGCCCAGGCCTTCGAGCGCGTTCGCCTGCGCACGCCTGGTTCGCCAGAGGCGGCGTCGTTTTATGTGAGGATTGGATTCGAGCGCGCCGCCGAGTCTGACGCGACACATGCCATCGATTTGGCCGATGTCGTGGTGTGGAGCTGAGATGTGACCTTGTAGCATCTGTGAGTTCAGTCAAGCGACTTTTGGTGCGAATGGCTGCCATTGGCGATCTTCCCTGAGGAGGGTGTTGGCGAGCACGACGAGCTTGCGCATGACGGCCGTGATGGCGACCTTTCGGAGCTTTCCGGCGGC
>JANNSX010000409.1:0-5997 GCA_031403155.1 Hyphomicrobiaceae bacterium | reverse complement strand
TTTGGCGCGACATGAGGGCCACTAGCAATATCATGAGCTTGGTGTGGCGTTCATCGCGCCATAGTTGACTCCGGCCGGGCAGCGCTACTGGTCAACTATGGCGCGACGCCACACTAGTCTATGTCACTCGCCCTCGTGCCGGGATGGGCTGAGGCTCGCCGCCGGGCGGGCGGCCTGCGACGAGTGACGGTAGGTGCCATCCAGGAAGTCGGCAATGGCATCGAAAGTGTGATCGACGGGTGCACCTGGCTTGCGATAGCGACGAACAAAGGGAATTTGCCAAACTCCGAAAATGATCGTCAGTGGGAGCAGACCGAACAGTTTGAAAGCCGCCCACACCTCGGTCGCCGTCGTCGGATCAGCCGGCCACACGACGTTTGCGCCCCGCCAGATCGCTTCGTTGAGAAACGATATGAACACGAAGTACCAGAACCACCGCCAAGTGATGGCCCGCCAGCCCTTCTCCGTCAGATTGAGGTCCTCACCGAGCAGCGGCTTCAGCAGCGGCTTGTTCATCATGAGGCCCGTCAGCAGGATCGAGGCGAATGTGAAGCCAACCACCGTGGGCTTCAACTTCACGAACAGCGGATCGGTCCAGTAGATCGTCAGCGCGCCGAACAGCAGGCCAGTCGCCGCGGTTATCAACGCCATCAGCGCGATCTTGCGCCAAATGCCCCAGATGACTGCCATGGAGACGACGGTCGCACCCATCATCACCGCGGTTCCGACGTAAACGTCGTATCTCTCGGTGAAAACGAAAAACAGCCCGAGCGGCAGGAATTCCAGTATGAGCTTCCAGATGAGCTTCATCTCGGGTCGCGAACCTCTTGAACCTTCGGATCAATCCGACGAGCTTATTCTCAATTTGTAAAGAGGCGGTTTTCGGACATTTCCTCACGCGCCCGCAATGGCGGCCGCGAATTCCTCCGCGTCGAAGGCCTGCAGATCGTCGACCCCCTCGCCGACCCCGATGGCATGGACGGGAAGTTTATGCCGCTCGGCGATGGCGACCAGGATGCCGCCCCGCGCGGTGCCGTCGAGCTTCGTCATGATGAGGCCCGTGACGCCGGCGATCTTCCGGAAAACCTCCACTTGGCTCAGCGCATTCTGACCGGTGGTTGCGTCCAAAACCAGGACAACATCGTGCGGCGCGGTGTCATCCACCTTGCGGAGCACCCGTACGATTTTCTCCAATTCAGCCATAAGGTTGGCCTTGTTCTGGAGCCGTCCGGCAGTATCGACGAGGAGAACGTCGGCGGCTTCGTCGCGGGCGGCAGTCAGCGCGTCGAAGGCAAGGCTCGCCGCGTCCGCGCCGACCGCGCCCGAGATGACCTTGCAGCCCGTTCGCTCGCCCCAGATCTCGAGCTGATCGATGGCGGCGGCCCGGAAAGTATCGCCTGCCGCAAGCATCACCTTATGCCCCTCATTGCGGAACCTGTTGGCGAGCTTGCCGATGGTCGTCGTCTTGCCCGTGCCATTGACGCCGACAATCAGGATGACATGGGGTTTGAGCGCTGGATCGGCAAGGAGCGGCTTTGCGACGGGTTCGAGGATGTCGGCTACCACCTCGGCGAGCACTAGGCGCACCTCGTCGGCCGAAATGTCCTTGGCGTAGCGCTCGGACTTGAGCCGGGCGGCAACGCGGCCTGCCGTCTCTAGGCCGAGATCGGCCTGCACCAACAGGTCCTCGAGCTCCTCGAGCGTCGATGCGTCGAGCTTACGCTTCGTGAAGACGCCGACGATGCCATCGGTGAGCTTGGAGGAGGTTTTCCCTAAGCCCTGGCGGAGTTTCTGGAACCAGCCGCGTTTCTCGGCTGGCATTTCCGCGACAGCCGAGGGAAGTGTCTCGGCGGCCGGTTCCGGGGCGGGGACGGGCGCAATTGCCGCTGCTTCGGCCAGTATGGCCGGTTGCGGCTCCGCTGCCTCCGCCGCCTCCGGCTTCGCAGCCGCGCGCTCGCCGAACAGGCGGCTGAGGAAGCCGCGCTTCTTGGGGGCTTGCGTGCTCACGCCGCGACCGCCCCGGTAAGGCGCGCCCCGCTCCGGCCGGTGATCCGGACATCGGCGAACGAGCCGAGCGTCATCGACGGATCGACCGTCACCTCGGCGAACTGTGGCGTACGGGCGAGCCCTTGGCTCTCGACGAGGACCCTGCGGGTTGCCCCGATCTCACAGGCATGAAACCGCCCGAGCGCCGCCTCGCCAACAGCGCGAAGCCGCTTGGCGCGCTCGTGAATGACGTTGCCAGGCATCTGCGGCATGCGCGCGGCGGGCGTGCCGGTGCGGGCCGAATAGGGAAAGACGTGGAGGTAGGTGAGCCCGCAGTCTTCGACGATGTCGAGCGAGCCCTGGAACATCTCCTCCGTCTCGGTCGGGAAGCCGGCGATGAGGTCGGCGCCGAGCACGACGTCTGGGCGGGCCCGTCTAACCTGCTCGGCAAAGGCGATCACATCGGCGCGGCGGTGGCGTCGCTTCATGCGCTTCAAGGTGAGATCGTGGCCGGCCTGAAGCGAGACATGGACATGCGGCATCAGCCGGGGCTCGCTCGCGATCGCCTCCATCAGCGCCGGATCGGCCTCGATCGAATCGATCGAGGAGAGGCGGAGCCGCGGCAACTCCGGCACCAGCTTGAGAACCTTCTGCACGAGCTTGCCGAGCGTCATGTCGCCGGGTAGGTCAGCGCCATAGGCCGTGATGTCGACGCCGGTCAGAACGATCTCCTGGTTGCCCGTCTCGACCATGCCTCGAATGCGCGACACGACCTCGCCGGCCGGCACCGAGCGCGAAGGTCCCCGGCCATAAGGGATGATGCAAAAGGTGCACCGATGGTCGCAGCCGTTCTGCACCTCGACATAGGCCCGCACCCGGCCGCCGAAGCCGGCGATCAGGTGGCTGGCGGTCTCGCGGACCGACATGATGTCGTTGACGGCGACGCGTGGACCGCCGGGCACGGCCAGCGCCTTGAGACTCTCCAGCATCAGCTTCTCGCCATTGCCGATGACGTGGTCGACCTCGGCCATGCCGGCGAAGCGCTCTGGCTCCGTTTGGGCCGCGCAGCCCGTGACGATGATGCGCCGTCCTGGATGCGCGCGCCGCGCCTTGCGGATCGCCTGCTCGGCCTGGCGAACGGCCTCCTTGGTGACCGCACAGGTGTTGAAGACGAGCGCGTTGCCCAATCCGGCTTCCGCGGCATGGGCACGCATCACCTCCGACTCATAGGCATTGAGCCGGCAGCCGAAGGTCACGATGTCCGGCGCAGTCAGGGCCGTGTCGGTCATGAATGGGGTCCAGGCGGGACCGAGCCAGGCTGGCCGGTTCCGAGGTCGCGACGCTTATACCAGGACAGGGGATGGGCGAAAGGCGTAAAACCACGATGTCGTGAAGCCGTGAGCGGCGAATGTCCGTCGCAAGGCCCATCAATCTGAGGCATGCTGTTAGCGAGCGAGGCCCTGCATGTGTGCTCATGCCCATCGGCCGGCCATGTCCTGGATCGCGGGTTTCTTCGCGGGAGTGCTTTTGGCCGCCTCGCCGGGGGCTGCCGGCGCCAAGACGCTCCGCGCCAGCTACTTCACCTTCTCCGACGAGAAGGGTGGATTCGAGATCCTGTCGATTTCCGGCACTGGCTCCACGGCCGACCCGGTAATCTTGACCGAGCGGATTTTCGGCACCGGGCCCGTGACGCTCATCATCCGGGCCGATCCAGCGGCCGCCGATGACGGCGCTTTACGCTTCGCCGGCATGTACGCCTTCGCCATGGTCAAGATCGTCATCAACGACACGCCGGCGAGCTGGACGGGCTTCAGTGTCGAGCTGCAGGAGACGGCCGGGAAACCGAGCGGCTACTTCGACGGCCTATCCTTCGATCAGATCGCCCAATTCAACGAGCGGCTGGCGACCTCCAACCGCTTCGCCGGCATCGGGGTCGAGCAGGAGCCGCGCGACCGCATCAACTTCCACTCGGGCAGCGTCACCCGGCTCGACCGGGTCGAGCTCGTGTTCAACATCACGGACCTGACGCCGCGCGCCGAGTTCTACATGATGCAGGACCCGGAGGTGGCGACGGCCGGTGCATCGCCTCCCGTCCGCTGGGTTGGCGGCTTCGGGTGGTAGGTTCACTCAGCCCGCCCGAGCATCCGCTTCAGCGTGCCGTCGCGATCCCACAAATGGTGTTTCACGGCCGCGCCGGCGTGGAGGATGAGTGCCGCAATGACGAGCTTCGCGAGCTTGCCATGCAGGCTCGAGCCGAGATCCGCCAGATCGTGATCGGGCGCGTAGGGGCCAATGACGAAAAGACTGAACACGTTGATCATCCGCCCGTGCCCGAGCGACATCATGAGGCCGGTCGCCGGCATCAGGAGGATCGCGGCGATCAGGAGCCAATGTACTGCCTTGGCGAAGAGCGTTTGCCACCGCAGAGGCGAGCCGAGCGGCGCCGGCATGCCCTCGATAAGCCGCCAGACCAGCCTGAGCACACCGGCTGCCAGCACGACGACGCCAATGGCCCCGTGCCAGCCCACAAGCCGCTCATAGTCGAGGCCGCGCGGGAAGTCCTCGAGATAAAGCCCGAAGGCCAGCATACCGATGACGAGGATGGCGATCAGCCAATGAAAAGCGATCGTCATGATGGTGAGCTTGTGGTCCGGGCGTGTCATGGCTGCACTCTCGATCACCCAGGGTTAGCGAATCCTGAACGATATCGCCCCATGACAGCTTGATCGGCCGGGAGAAGCAGCCTATCCAACCCGGGCCGTGGGCCAATGCGCGACGGCCATTGCCGTCACCTCCGGCAGAAAGAAAAGGACCATGGGTTATAACGTCGCCATCATCGGCGCCACGGGCAATGTGGGCCGGGAAATGCTGAACATCCTCGCCGAGCGGGAGTTCCCCGTGAACGAGGTCTTCGCAATCGCCTCTCGCCGCTCGGTCGGCACGGAGGTCTCCTTCGGCGACAAGACGCTCAAATGCAAAGACCTCGAGACGTTCGATTTCTCGAAATGCGATTTTGCCGTCATGTCGGCGGGCTCCGCCATCTCCAAGGACTGGAGCCCCAGGATCGGCCGGACCGGCTGCCTCGTGATCGATAACTCCTCCTGCTGGCGCTACGACCAGGACGTGCCGCTCGTCGTGCCGGAGGTCAACGCGCATGTGCTCGAGCCCTATATGCGCAAGAACAACCGCAAGAACATCATTGCCAATCCGAACTGCTCGACGGCGCAGCTGGTGGTGGTCCTGAAGCCGCTGCACGATCGCGCGACCATCAAGCGCGTCGTCGTCTCGACCTAACAATCGGTCTCGGGCGCCGGCAAGGAGGGGATGACGGAGCTGTTTGATCAGACGAAATCGAAATTCGTGCCGGGCCAGGACTACGCGCCGAGAAAGTTCTCCAAGCAGATCGCCTTCAACGTCATTCCTCACATCGACGTCTTCATGGAGGACGGCTACACGAAAGAGGAATGGAAGATGTTGGCCGAGACGAAGAAGATCCTCGATCCCAAGATCAAGTTGACGGCGACTTGCGTCCGCGTGCCCGTCTTCGTCGGCCACTCGGAGTCGGTCAATATCGAGTTCGAGAAGCCGATCTCGCCGGAGGAGGCGCGCGACATTCTTCGCGAGGCGCCGGGCATCATGATCTACGACAAGCGCGAGCCCGGCGGCTACATCACGCCGGTCGAGTGCGTCGGCGACTATGCAACCTATGTCAGCCGCATCCGCGAGGACGCGACCGTCGAGAACGGCCTTGCCATGTGGATCGTCTCCGACAATCTCCGCAAGGGCGCGGCCTTGAACGCCATCCAGATCGCCGAGAGCCTGGCGAACCGGAACCTGCTCAAGAAGGCGGCGTAACGGTCCGGGCCGATATTGTAGCATCTGTGAGTTCAGTCAAGCGACTTTTGGTGCGAATGGCTGCCATTGGCGATCTTCCCTGAGGAGGGTGTTGGCGAGCACGACGAGCTTGCGCATGACGGCCGTGATGGCGACCTTTCGGAGCTTTCCGGCGGC
>JANNSX010000408.1:0-2873 GCA_031403155.1 Hyphomicrobiaceae bacterium | reverse complement strand
GCCGCCGGAAAGCTCCGAAAGGTCGCCATCACGGCCGTCATGCGCAAGCTCGTCGTGCTCGCCAACACCCTCCTCAGGGAAGATCGCCAATGGCAGCCATTCGCACCAAAAGTCGCTTGACTGAACTCACAGATGCTACATCGCCGTCCGATCGGCCTCGCATCGCCATCTCCCATCCCTGCAAGCCTCCTCTGCCTCCGAGCGGCTTTCACTCCGGCCTTGGCTGAGTGTAGTTTCACCGTCGGCACACCAAAATTTGGATAGGTCAGCTTCATGCCCACCACTGCCGACATCATCGTCATCGGCGCCGGTATCGCCGGTGCGTCCGCCGCCGCCGAGCTCGCCAAGGACGGCGCCAAGGTCGTGCTCCTCGAGCGGGAGGACCAGCCGGGCTATCACTCGACCGGCCGCTCGGCCGCCCTCTACATCGAGACCTATGGGCCCGAGCAGATCCGCCGGCTGACGCGGGCCGGACGGGAATGGTTCCTGTCGCCGCCGGAGGGCCTTGCCGAGCATCCGCTGATGACACCCTCGGGCGTCATCCTCGTCGGCTATGAGGGTGAGGACGACCTCATCAAGGGCGCTGTCTCCGAGGCCGAGCTCACCGGATCGAATGTGGATGTGCTCTCGCCCGCCGATTGCGTGAAGCGCGCGCCGATCCTGAAGCTGGAGGGGCTGCTGGGCGGCGTCTACGATGCGGGCGCGCTCGCCATGGACGCGGCCGGCATCCATCAGGCCCGCCTGAAACAGATGAAGCGCCACGGCGGCACGCTGGTTTGCAAAGCCGAGGTGACGGGCTTGAAGCGTTCCGACGGCGCCTGGACCGTCACGACCAAGGCCGGAGATTTCTCGGCGCCCACCGTCGTCAATGCAGCCGGCGCCTGGGCGGATGTCGTCGCGGGTCTCGCCGGCGTCAAGAAGGTCGGCCTCGTGCCGAAGCGGCGCACCGGCATCATCGTGCCGCTGCCTTCAGGCATGTCACCCATCGGCTGGCCCTGCGTCGGCGATCTCCAGTCCACGTGGTACTTCAAGACCGAGGGGGCTAAGCTCATGGTTTCCCCCGCCGACGAGACGCCCGTCGAGCCGCAGGACATTCAGCCCGACGAGATGGATATCGCTATCGGCATCGACCGCTTCATGCAGGCGACGACCATCGAAGTGCGCCGGCCTGAACGCACCTGGGCGGGCCTCAGGAGCTTCGTCGCCGACAAGGAATTGGTCGTCGGCTACGCGCCGGACGCGGAGGGTTTCTTCTGGCTCGCGGCACAGGGTGGCTACGGCATCCAGAGCTCGGCCGGTGCGGCGATGCTTGCAGCGACTCTCATCCAGAAGAAGCCTCTGCCGAACACCCTCACCGATTTCGGCGTCAGCGCCGCGGCCATGGCGCCGGGACGCAAGTGGCTGGAGACGGCGAAGCACTGAGGCCGGTTCCGGAATCGGCATCCGAGGCGTCTCATGACAGAAGCGGAGCCAGCGCGGAGTGCGGCTGCACCTGCGCCCGACGACCCCTCGTACTACACCTACGGCGTAACGCTCGTCTTCATCTCGGCGGTCGCCTTCTCGCTCGGCGGCGTCTTCATGCGCGCGATCGATACGAGCGTGTGGAACGTACTATTCTGGCGCGGCGCGTTCTCGGCGGTCATTCTTTTTCTGGTGCTGTGCGCCCGCGAAGGCCGGGGTGTCTTTCGCGCTTACCATGCGGTTGGCAAGCCCGGCCTCGTCATGGCCTGCTCATCGGCGCTGGCCATGACCTGCTTTCTCACATCGATCAGCCTGACGACGGTCGCCAACAACTCGATCATCTTCGCGACCGCGCCCTTCGTCGCGGCGGCGCTCGCCTATCTCGTCTCGCGCGAGCGGCCGGGCGCGACGACGCTCATCGCGGCGGCCATCGCTCTTTCCGGCGTCGTGCTGACGGTCGCCGGATCGACGGGCAAGGGCGACATCCGTGGCGACATTCTCGCTGTCGGCATGACGGTGCTCGCAACCGTCGGACCGGTGATCGTGCGCAAGTATCGAGCGATCCCGATGCTGCCGGCATCCAGCCTCTCGGCGCTGTTCGTGATGGTCGTGGCCCTGGTTCTATCGAACGCCATGGGACAGCCTGCCACCCCCTTCGACGTCGGCTGGCCCGACATGGGGCTGCTGCTGCTGTTCTCGCTCTGTCAGCAGTCGGTCGGGCAGCTCACCTATACGGTCGGTGCGCGCTACATCCCCTCGGCCCACACGGCGCTCATCTATACGCTGGAAGCCGTGCTCGGGCCGTTCTGGGTCTGGCTCGTCTTCTCCGAAAATCCGGGCCGGGCGGCGATCCTCGGCGGGCTTATTGTGATCGCAGCCGTCGTAGGTCATGTTCTCATCGCGACTGGACTTTGGAAGCGCTGGAGAGGCTGATGCTAGTGTGGCGTCGCGCCTTAGTTGACCAGTGCTGCGGCTAGGCTCGTGTCAACTAAGGCGCGTTGAACGCCACACTAAGCCGATGATATTGCTAGTGGCCCTTATGTCGCGCCTAAATCGAAAGCGCTCGCGGCCATGATGCGATTTAGGCGCGACGGGCCACTAGACGAGTCAATGGCTTAGTGTGGCGTTATGTTCAGAAGTTCGCCTGCCGAGTTCGCCGCAATGATGGGGCGAACTTCGGAACCGCCACACTAGGGACCCCCGATGGATTTGCCCGCCTTCGATGCCGCGCCGTTCACGTGGGTATTGTTACTGCTGACGGTGGGCGTCAGCATGTACGCGTTCTCGCGGCCGGCGCTCGTCGATCGCCTGGTCTTCGACGTCGGCGCGATCCTGCGCCACAAGGAGGACGACCGGCTCATCACCTCGGGCTTCCTCCATGGCGACGTCATGCATTTGCTGGTCAACATGCT
>JANNSX010000407.1:0-12714 GCA_031403155.1 Hyphomicrobiaceae bacterium | reverse complement strand
AGCCGTGAGCCTGGCACGAAACCAGTCGGAGAGCCGGATGCGGGAAACCCGCACGTCCGGTTCGATGAGCGGGGAGAGGAAACGGAGCGACGGCTTCCCGTCGAAGCCCCAAGCCACCGCGCCTCTCCTCGACTCTACTCACATCCCCGCCACCCGTCCCCCGTCCACCTCGAAAAATTGCGCCATCCCCGAAAGGCTCCCGAACGGCTCACGATCTGTCCCGGTGAGCCAGGCTTGGGAGCCCAAGCCCACCAGCTCGGCGAACAGCTCGCGGCGGCGAGGCTCGTCGAGATGGGCGGCGATCTCGTCGAGCAACAGGATCGGCGCTTCCCTGCTCCGCAAGCGCCGGACGAGTTCGGCATGCGAGAGGATCAAGTCGATCAGCAGCGCCTTCTGCTCGCCCGTCGAGCACACCTTTGCCGGCAAGGCCTTCGGCCCGTGACCGACGAGCAGATCCGAGAGATGCGGACCCTCGAGCTGGCGCGAGGCCGCCCGGTCGCGGTCGCGCATGCCGGCAAGCAGCTTGGCGAAACTCTCCTCCACCTCAACCGCCGGCTGGTGCGCGAGATCGCGCTCGATGCGTCCGTCGATGACAATTTCTGTCCAGGGAAAGGCCGAGCGCGGTTTCTCGACGAGCCGGGTTTCGATGGCGCCGCGGATGCGATCAACCGCATCGAGCCGCGCGGCGGCGATCGCAACACCTGTCTCCGCGATCTGCAGCTCCAAGCCTTCGAGCTCAGCGTGCCGGCCGCCCATCTCGAGCAGGCGATTGCGTTGCCGTCCGGCCCGCTCATAGGCGTTGAGGCGCGTGCGGTGGGCGGGATCGAAGCACACAATCAACCGATCGAGAAAGCGGCGTCGATCGCTCGCGGGGCCCGTGAAAAGCCCGTCCATCGCCGGCGTCAGCCAGACCACCTCGACCACCTCGGCCAGCGCCTGGCTGCCGCGGGTTTGGCTGTCGATGCGGATGGTGCGGCCGCTGCCCTCGCCCTCCTCCGAGCGCGCCGATGGCCCCGTGCCGATGGTGATCCGCCCGGCGCCTGTCCGGACGATGGCGGAAACCGCCCAACGCCCGCCGGCGCCGATGCGGCCGAGCTCGGCATAGGGCGAGCGGCGCAAGCCACTGCCGGGCGCCAGCAGCGACACGGCTTCCATGAGATTGGTCTTGCCCGCGCCGTTGGAGCCGAACAGCACGACGGGCTCGGGCCCGAGATCGAGCGAGAGGTCCGCGTAGCTGCGGAAATCGGTCAAGCGCAGCCGCTCGATCGAAGCCGCGGCCTTGGGCGCCGCTTCGGCCGGGGACTCCTGAGCATCGGCCTCGGCGGTCTGTCGGGTCACGAAGCGCTCACACCCGCATCGGCATCAGCACGAACAGCGCGCGCTCATCGCCGCCGTCGCGCACCGTCGTGGGCGAGCCCGGATCAGCCAGCATGAAATGCGCCGTCTCGCCCTCGAGCTGCTGGGAGATGTCGAGCAGATAGCGTGCATTGAAGCCGATCTCCAAGGGATCGGCATCGTAGTCGACGGCGATCTCCTCGGTGGCGCTGCCGCCATCCGGATTGGTCACCGTCAGCACCAGCTTTTCGGCCTCGATGTTGAGCTTGACGGCGCGGCCGCGATCGGTCGAGACGGTGGCGACGCGATCGACGGCCGTTGCGAAGGCCGCGTTCGTCACGTGCATCGCCTTGTTGTTCCCCTGCGGAATGACGCGCTGGTAATCAGGGAAGGTTCCATCGATCAGCTTCGAGGTCATGACGACGGTGCCGATGCGGAACTGGATCTTGGCCGGCGACAGCGCGATGGTGACGTCGGCGCCCGCGTCCTCGAGCAGCCGGTGCAGCTCGTGCACGGTTTTGCGCGGCACGATGACACCCGGCATGCCCTTGGCGCCGTTGGGACACGGCAACTCGAACTGTGCGAGGCGATGACCATCGGTCGCGACCGCCCTGAGCATGTCCTGGCCGCCGGTCTGGGCGTTGTGCAGGAAGATGCCGTTGAGATAATAGCGCGTCTCTTCCGTCGAGATGGCGAAGCGCGTTTTCTCGATCATCACTTTCAGATCGCCGGCGCCGATCTCGAACTCGTGTCCCATCTCGCCGGCGGCAAGATCGGGAAACTCGTCGGCCGGCAGCACCGGCAGATAGAAGCGCGAGCGGCCGGCGGCCAGCGTCATCCTTGAACCATCGCCCCCGGTGTCGAGCGAGATCTGCGCGCCCTCCTGCAGTTTGCGGACGATGTCGTGCAGGAGATGCGCAGAAACCGTGATGGCGCCCGGCTGGGCGACCTCGCAGCCGGCCGTCTCGACCACCTCGCGCTCGAGGTCGGTGCCCTTGACCGCCATGCTGCCCGGCTTGGCGCTGATCAGGATGTTGGAGAGGATCGGAATGGTGGTCCGGCGCTCGACGACGCTCGTCACGTGCGAGAGCGCGCGCATCAGCTCGGTGCGTTCGATCAGCAGTCGCATGCGGCAGGCCGTCCTCTGGTTTCGAGCGGCGCCGACAGGTCCCGATCCAGCGACGCCAATGGCCCGCTGCAAGGGAATCGCGCAACGGGCGGGTAAAGTGACGGTTTGGGGCGGGATTTGCAAGGGTGGGCGGGGGGTTATAGGGTCGCGGTTTGAGGCGCGGGCTGCGGCTTGGACGGGAGAGTTGACCAGCCCCTCTGCGGACCGATAGCCAGACCCAATTCTGTCGCGGGGGCGAGCATGGCCGAACTTGCCAAGATCGTTTCTGAATTCGGCGCGTCAGCAAAGGGCAAGCTCGCCAACATCGCCGTTACTGGAGCACCAGAGGACCAACTTCGCGCGCCGCTCGAAGCGCTCGTTTTGCGACTGGCCGAGCTGGCGGGCCACTACAAGAACGCTGTCAAGCTGGTTGGCGAGACGACGCTCGCGCACCTGTCCACGCGCCCTGACTATGCCGTGTCGGTCCGTAACGCGCTCGCCGGCTTCATCGAGGTCAAGGCGCCGGGCAAAGGCTACGATCCTCGCAAATTCACCGACGATCACGACAAGAAGCAGTGGCAAAAACTCAAGACGCTGCCCAACCTCATCTACACGGACGGCAACGGGTTCACGCTTTGGCAGGACGGCGAGCTCAAGGCGTCGGTCGCGCTCGACGGCGATATCGAGACGTCAGGCGCGAAGCTCGCCGCCCCTGCAACTCTGTTGGGGCTATTTACGGACTTCCTCATATGGTCGCCGATCGCCCCGCGCAGCGCCAAGCAACTCGCAGGGATTGCCGCGCGACTGTGCCGCTTGCTGCGCGAGGAGGTGGCCGAGGAGCTGGATCGCAACAACCCCGGCCTCGCCTCGCTTTCGAGCGAATGGCGGAACCTGCTGTTTCCGGAAGCAACCAACAAGCAGTTCGCCGATGGCTACGCGCAGGCGGTCACATTTGGTCTGCTCGTCGCGCGCGTGCGCAAGATCGATCTCGCCGATGGCCTCGATCATGCCGCCACGGAATTGCGCAAGGTAAGCGGCTTGATCGGCACCGCGCTGCGGTTGCTGGTGGACGACAAGAACGTCAAAAACGCGCTTGCGTCCGCGCTCGACACGCTGAGGCGCGTGCTGAACGAGGTCGATTGGGATCTCGTGTCGAAGGGTGATGCGGACGCCTGGCTCTATTTTTACGAGGATTTTCTCGAGGTCTACGACAACGATCTGCGCAAGCAGACCGGCTCCTACTATACGCCGCCGCAAGTGGTCGACGCGATGGTGCGCCTGGTGGACGAGGCGCTGCGGGACAAGAAACTCTTCAACAAGCGCGACGGACTCGCCGCCAAGGACGTGACGATCTGCGATCCGGCGGTTGGCACCGGAACCTATTTGCTCGGCGTGTTGCGCCAGATCGCCAAAAGCGTCGAGGCGGACAAGGGTGCTGGCGCGGTAGCGGCGGAAGTGGAAAAAGCCGCTTCCCGCATGTTCGCCTTCGAAATGCAGTTCGGGCCCTTCGCGGTCGCGCAACTGCGCTTGATCGCGGAGATGCAGGCGCTCGTCGGCACGCTCATCCCGCCGATCCCGAACCTCTACATCACCGATACGCTGGGTGATCCTTATGCGGCCGAGACGCAGTTCTCGAGCATGGTGGAGACGATCGCGGCGTCGCGAAAAGAGGCAAACCGCATCAAGCGCGAGCAGCCGATTACCGTCGTGATCGGCAATCCACCGTATAAAGAAAAAGCGAAAGGACGCGGCGGCTGGATCGAGGGGCGGCAGGACGTGCAGAATTTGCGCGCGCGCCGGTCGGGCACCATCCCGCCCGCGCCGATGGATCTCTGGTCGCCACCTGTCGGGTTGGGCGTCGGTGCGCACGCCAAGCATCTGAAGAACCTCTACGTCTATTTCTGGCGGTGGGCGACGCTGAAGGTTTTCGGCTCCGGCCATCGCGAGGCGGTCGGCGGCAACAAGGACGGCTCGGGCATCATCTGCTTCATCTCGGTCGCGGGCTTCCTGAACGGTCCCGGCTTCCAGAAGATGCGCGAAGAGTTGCGACGCGACTGCGCGGCGATCTGGGTGATCGACTGCTCGCCGGAAGGGCATCAGCCAGAGGTCAATACGCGCATTTTCCAGGGTGTGCAGCAGCCGGTGTGCATCGTGCTGGCTGCACGTACTCCGAATAAGGACCGAAAGACGCCCGCGAAGCTGAGGTTCATGGCGCTGCCGCAAGGGCACCGCGAGAGGGTGAAATTCGCGGCGCTGGAGAAGTTGACTCTCAAGGTGGCGGATTGGGTGGATGGTCCGAGCGACTGGCGTGCGCCGTTCCTGCCGGAGCACGAAGGGCGTTGGTCTACTCTCATGCCACTATCGCAAATCTTTAACGCGGCTGGCGCAGGCGTTCAAGCACATCGAACTTGGCCCATAGCTCCGGATTTACGGTCTTTAGAATTACGTTGGCAGAAATTGACGAACGAAACTGATAGGCAGCACAAAGAAATACTGTTTCACACCGATCACGGAACTGCGCCAGCCCGACACATCGGTCGAGTTATCGGTGACAATTTGGGCTCCTATGTCACGCGATCCGTTAGCATCGCAGACGATAGGGGTTCTGTTGTTCCTCCCATTCGTTTTGCATTTCGCACACTGGATAGGCAGTGGATCATCCCGGATATACGCCTTTTCACTCGGCCTCGGCCCCAATTGTGGTCATCTCATTCCGAATTGCAACTCTATGCGACTGGACTTGAGGCGCATGCACCAAAGTCTGGTCCAGCAATAACGTTCGCCAGCGATATCTTGGACAATGACCACTACAAGGGAAGCTTCTCTGGCCGCGTGTACCCGCTCTGGCGCAACGCCGACGCCACCATCTCCAACATCAAGCCATCACTCCTCGCGCATCTCTCCCTCGCCTACGGCCGCACGATCTTGCCCGACGACATGATGGCCTACATCGCGGGCGTGATGGCGCATCCGGCTTTCACGGCGCGTTTCCGCGCGGACCTCGTGCGCCCCGGCCTCAGGCTGCCGATCACGGCCGAAGCCGACCTGTTCGACCGCGCCGCCGCGCTCGGCCGCGAGGTGATCTGGCTGCACACCTATGGCGAGCGCATGGTGGACGAGGACGCCGGCCGCCCGCCGGGACCGCCCCGCCTCGCAACCGATGGCCCGTCCATCCCCCGCGCCGGCACGATCCCTTCGACGCCAGAGGACTTTCCCAACGAGCTGCGCTACGACGCCGCCGCCCGCTATTCGTCGGCAAGGGCTATGTCGACAACGTGAGTCAAGCGATGGTCGACTACGACGTCTCCGGCATGAACGTGCTGAACCAATGGTTCAGCTATCGGAAGAAGGATCGCCGTCGCCCGATCATCGGCGACCGCCGCCCACCCTCGCCCTTGTCCGGCATCCAGCCCGACCATTGGCTCGCCGAGTATACGAGCGACCTGCTCGACCTCCTGCACGTGCTCGGCCGCCTCTCAGCGCTCGAGCCCGCACAGGCGCAAGTGCTGGAGGATATTCTGGGTGCGACGCTCATCGAGCATGGGCAACTCGTTGCCGCCGGGGCGCTCGGTGCGACGGAGGTCGCGCAGGAGACTGAGGAAAACGAGCGCTGAGACGTGCAATCGGGGGCCTCTTCGAGGCACAATGCAATCGATTCGCACCTGCCTCGTGGAGCCCGATGTCCCGCAGCAATCAGTCCGACCTGTTCGGCACGCAGGGCGACATGTTCGGCCCGCCGCCGAAACAGTCCTATGCGCCCTCGCTCGCCACGGTGCGCGCCGAGGTCAACAAGGTCCTGGATAAAGCCCGCATCGCCAAGGAGATGCCGTGGACGGCGAAAGAGGTCGCCTTCTGGAAGACCGTCTTTCCGCAAATGACCCGCTGGCTTCCGGAACAGGAAGCCACGCAACTGCGCGCCGCCTTCATCGAAGAGCTGCGCAGGCTCGAGGCCGCGTAGGCCCGTCTGGCATCAGGTCATGCTGGCCGAGCCGCGCGGCAGTAAGGCAGCAAGGTATCCCCCCACTGCCCCACCGCCCACACCTCACGCACTCAACAACTTCTTCAAATCCTCCAACTCCGCCCGCAGCCGCGCATTGCCCTCGAGCTCGCCCTCGATCTTGCGGATGGCGTGCAGGACGGTGGTGTGGTCGCGGTTGCCGAAGCGGCGGCCGATCTCGGGCAGCGAGCGCTGCGTCAGCGTCTTGGAGAGATACATGCCGATCTGCCGCGGCCAGACGATCGAGCGGTGGCGGCGGGGGGAGAGCAGGTCCGTGCGGCTCACGCCGTAGTTCTTGCAGACGGTCCGCTGGATGTCCTCGATCTTGACCCGCTTGTGCTCCTGGCTGCGGATGAGATCGCGGATGATCGGCTCGACCGTTTCCAGATTGATCGGCAACCCCACCATGTGGCAGCCGGCGTAGAGCCGGTTGATGGCGCCGTCGAGCTCGCGGCCGCTTTCGGTCAGCCGCTCGGCCAGGAACTCGAGCACCTCGTGGGGCGCGGCGAAGGAGGGATCGGCGGTGCGCCGCTCGGCGAGCCGCCGCTCGAGGATTTTCAGTCTGAGATCGTAGTCGAGCGTGGAGATTTCCGTGATGAGCCCGCCCGAGAGGCGCGAGCGCATGCGCTGGTCGAGCGATTGCAGATTGACCGGTGCCCGGTCGGCGGCGACGACGATCTGGCGCGCGTTGTCGAACAGCGCGTTGAAGGTGTGCTCGAACTCCTGCTCGGTGCGCTCGCCGTGCAGGTATTGCATGTCGTCGATGAGGAGGAGATCGATGTTGCGCAGCCACTCCTTGAAGGTGAGCGCGTCCTCTTTCTTGATCGCATCGACGAGGCGGAAGCGGAACAGATCGGCCGTCATATAGACGATCTGCGCATGCGGATTGCGGCTCTTCACCTCCCAGGCGATGGCCTGGAGGAGATGCGATTTGCCCAGGCCCACGGCGGCATGAATGAACAGCGGATTGAAGCGGACGGGCTCGACCAGCGTCGTCTCCGCCACCTGGCTCGCGGCGGCGTGCGCCAACCGGTTCGAGCCGCCGACGATGAAGGACTCGAAGGTGAAGCGGCGGTCGAGGCTGGCGCCCGAGAGCGCATCGCCGTCCATCCGCACGGTCGATTCGTGCGCCGGGCGGCGGACGATGGCGGGCAGCGGCGTCGCCGGCCGGCTCTCGCGCGCCACAGTCTCGCGCGGTTCGGCGGCCTCGGCCTTGCGGGCACCCGCGGTGACCGCGTCGCGCACCATGATGGCCACGCGCTTGGTGCCCTTGATCTCTTGTCTGCAGACCTCGAGTATCGCCTCACCGTAATGCAGCTCGAGCCAGTTCTTGAGGAACCGGGTCGGCACCGTGAGGCTGACCGCGCCGTCGGTCACGTCAGTCAGCTCGAGCCGGCCGAACCAGCTCGAAAATACGTCCTCGCCCACTTTGGCTTTCAGCCGCGCCTGGATACGCGGCCATTTCTCAGCTGAATTTTCCATGGCAACACCCCCTGTTGTCCGCTCCTCAGCCACCTGTTGATCGCCCTCGGTGCCGGAAGTTTCCCACTCATTGCTCATCGTCACTGTCGCCTCACACTGTTGTTCACACTCGACACGGCCATGGGCGCGCAGAGCCACGGGAGCCGCGAAGATGCGGTCCGGTGCTGCAGCCCTGGCGTCGCCACTCAGAGGATCTGAGTGGTCTTCTTCTGTTGGTTTTGGAGCTGTGCTGGGAGTCGTTGGGCCACGAGAGCGCACTTCGATCTGATGCAATCAGATCGGCGCTCTAGGCTTTTAGCTTTGAGCACTTGTCTTCGACCAACCGATATCCACTTGGTCGGAAAGTGCTCTAGGCCTGCCTCGCTCACCAGTCTTTGCGGCTCATGCCCCGCTAAGGTCATGAGCTGCTGTCGGCCGACCCATGGTCGGTCCGTCACGCCCCCGGATTCATCCGGGCGGCGCGCAGTGTTCCCGCTGAACATCTGCCCTCGGCTCCCTGTAATCAGTTACTGTCAACGCAAGGTAAATCCGGCACGCCCATGCCAAGCTTACCTTCAATCGAAGCATCGGCCGCGGCCGTGCCCCTTATGTTATTGACTGGTTCGAACCGAAAACATCCGGACTCAGCCCAGAGGCTGAGAGATGCTCCCGAAAGCCCAGCGTCCCCGATACGCAGTACTTGGGCACAGCGAGGAAGACCTGTTGGTTACCTCGCATTAACTTTGTAGCACACCCATCGTACCTGCACAATCACGCAGGTCGGCGGGGGAGGATCGCAGGGCGTGGCCGGCCAGCGGCGTCAGGAGCTGTGGAAGAACTCAGGTAATCGTGGATAACTTGCTGACTCGACGGAATATTCTTCTGCGGCCAAGGGGCCCGGACAACCAGGGATCGCAGCCCTTTTTTCACCCGCTTGAGCCCATTTTTTTCTGGACTCGCCCGCCCCGGGGTTGAAAGTGCACAGCTTGAGCAAAAGCCTACCAGCGACGAGCAGATCAGATAGTCGATTGAATCTTAGTCGATTTGGAGAATGGAGGCTCTTTTAAAGCCTCCTGACCGGCGGGTTCCCCCTGGAGACCGTGTGGCAGTAGGGGCACGGTCTCCCGTCAACGCCGGGAGATGACCTCAGCGTGCCGTGCCGGCGGTCTTCACGCGTGCGGCGAGGCGAGACACCTTCCGGGACGCGGCATTCTTGTGGACGAGACCCTTCTGGGCTGTGCGCATGATCACCGGCTCGGCCGCCTTGAGGGCCGCCGTGGCCGCCGCGGCGTCGCCCGAGGCCAGCGCATCCTCGACCTTCTTTACAAAGGTGCGCATGCGGCTCTTGCGGTTCTTGTTGACCACGGTGCGCTTGACGGCCTGGCGGGCCGCCTTCTTGGCAGATTTCGTATTCGCCATGTTGTCCAATCCTCGATGGTAAACGGGTCCCCGGGGCGGGGCTCATCGCCCCATCGCCACGTCAACCCCGCAAATAAGCGGCCGCCCGCAGTGGACTGCGGGCGGCATGGTGTTTGCAGTGTATATCGCCGGCCCTGAAAGGGGTCAACGCGGCGGTATCGCCGGGCGACAAACGAGGATTACGGCATGAGTGGCAACTTCCACGAGGAGCTCCGGCACGAGGACGTGAAGCCTCCCTCGGCACGGGCGACGGGCATCGTCTTCGTCGTCGTGACCGCGATCATCGCCGCTCTTTGGCGGGACAATCTTGGCGTTGCCATTCCCTTCGCCGGCTTGTCGGTCGCCCTCGGGGTGGTGTCCTGGCGCTGCCCCAAGCTCCTCGGACCCCTCAACATCCTGTGGTTCCGCTTCGGCCTGCTGCTGCACAAAATCGTCAATCCCGTTGTCATGCTGGTGCTTTTTGCGATCGCCATCGTGCCGGCCGGCCTCATCATGCAGCGGTTGAGAGACCCGCTGGTCAAGCAGCGCAGAGCGCCCGGCGAAAGCTACTGGGTCGACCTGACGGCCGAGAGCCGTCCCGCCTCCAGCATGACCCAGCAATTCTGACATTGGGTTTTGTTGGCTTTGCGCACGTTCTTGACGGCGAACCGGCTTCCACTTCGCCTGAACGTGCTGAGTCTTGGCTTTGCGCACGTTCTAACGGCGAACCGGCTTCCACTTCGCCTGAACGTGCTGAGTCTTGGCTTTGCGCACGTTCTAACGGCGAACCGGCTTCCACTTCGCCTGAACGTGCTGGGCTGGCGCGCCCCTTGCATCTTTCCGGTTAACGGATTTGCCGTCCCGGTTCGATCCGGGGCCATCTTGGAGCAAGAGTCATGACAAGCCTGATCAAAGAGCTGTTCGCCTACATGGGCGCCCGCAAGAAGTGGTGGCTGATGCCCATCATCACGATCCTGGTAGCCGTCGGCGGCCTGCTGGTCCTCGCCCAGGGCTCGGCCATCGCCCCCTTCGTCTACACCGTATTCTAATTCTCGAACCGCACGAACGTTGCTCCAGAAGGCAACGGCCAGCCAAAATAGAGCGACCCCATGCGTATTCTCGGCATCTCCGCCTTCTATCACGACAGCGCCGCGGCCCTGGTCCAGGACGGCCGCATCGTCGCCGCCGCCCAGGAAGAGCGCTTCACGCGCAAGAAGCATGACGCGCGCTTCCCCGAGCATGCGATCGCCTATTGCCTCGATCAGGCCCAAATCGGCCTCGACGATGTCGATCACGTCGCCTTCTTCGAGAAGCCCCTCGTCAAGTTCGAGCGCCTGCTCGAAACCTATCTCGCCAATGCGCCGCAGGGCTTCCGTTCCTTCCAGGCCGCACTCCCGGTCTGGATCAAGGACAAGCTGTTCCAGAAGTCCAATCTCGAAAAATCCCTGAAGCCGTTCTCGGCCTCGGGCGAGGTCGGCGAGAAACTCCTCTTCGCCGAGCATCACCAGAGCCATGCGGCCTCGGCCTTTTTCGCCTCGCCGTTCGAGGAGGCGATCGTGCTCACCCTCGACGGCGTCGGGGAATGGGCGACAACCTCGGTCTCGATCGGCCGCGGCAATCGCCTGGACATGGTGCGCGAGATCCGCTTTCCCCATTCGCTGGGTCTCCTCTACTCGGCCTTCACCTACTACACGGGCTTCCGCGTCAACTCCGGCGAGTACAAGGTCATGGGCCTCGCGCCCTATGGCACGCCGCGCTACGCCGATCTGATCAAGAGCAAGCTCATCGACATTCGCGAGGATGGCTCGTTCTGGCTCGACCAGAGCTACTTCAACTATGCGACTGGCTTGACGATGACGTCGCCGAAGTTCGACGCGCTGTTCGGTGGTCCGCCGCGCAAGCCCGACGAGCCGCTGGGGCAGCGCGAGATGGACTTGGCCGCCTCGGTGCAGAAGGTGACCGAGGACGTGATGCTGAAGATCACGCGCGAGCTCGCCAAAACCTACGGCATCAAGAACCTCTGCCTCGCAGGCGGCGTCGCGCTCAACTGCGTCGCCAATGGCATGGTCCTGGGTGAAGGCGCTTTCGAGCGCATCTGGGTGCAACCAGCCGCAGGCGATGCGGGTGGCGCGCTGGGCGCCGCCTTGGCGGCCTATCACCTCCATCTCAACGAACCACGCCACATCAATGGCGGTCTCGATGCCATGCAGGGTTCCTACTTGGGGCCCGATTTCGCCCAGAGCGACATCGAGCGGCGGTTGGCCGGTGCGGGCGCCCGCTTCGACGTCATGAACTCCGATACGCAAGTCTTCGATCGCACCGTCGGCAGCCTGGTCGACGGCGACGCGGTCGGCTGGTTCCAGGGCCGCATGGAGTTCGGGCCGCGCGCCCTTGGCGCCCGCTCGATTCTCGGCGATCCGCGCAATCCGGCAATGCAGAAGACGCTCAACCTCAAGATCAAGTATCGCGAGAGCTTCCGCCCCTTCGCGCCCTCGGTGCTGCGCGAGGACGTCGCCGACTATTTCGAGATCGACGAGGACAGCCCCTACATGCTGCTCGTCGCCGGCGTGAAACGCAATCGCCGCCGGCACATGAGCGAGGCTGAGGAGCAGCTATTCGGTATCGACAAGCTCAACGTGCCGCGCTCGGACATTCCGGCCGTAACGCATGTCGACTATTCGGCGCGCATCCAGACCGTGCACAAGGAGACGAACCCGCGCTATCACGGCCTCCTATCGGCCTTCAAGGAGAAGACCGGCTGTCCGGTGCTCGTCAACACGAGCTTCAATGTTCGCGGCGAGCCGATTGTGGGAACGCCCGAGGATGCCTTCCGCTGCTTCATGGGCACCGAGATGGAGACGCTCGTCGTCGGCAACTGCGTGCTGAGCAAAGCCGCGCAGAACCCCGCCTTGGCCGAAGACTACAAGTCGAAGTTCGAGCTGGATTAGCCGATCTACGCCGTGCCTAATGCGAGTTTCCGCTCGGCCCCCCGAACCTAGTGTGGCGTCGCGCCATAGTTGACCAGTAGGGCTGCACGTTCGGAGTCAACTATGGCGCGATGAACGCCACACCAAGCTCATGATAGTGCTAGTGGCCCTCATGTCGCGCCAAAATCGGACGGACGCCCGGCGAGCATGCGATTTTGGCGCGACGGGCCACTAGGCTCGCTTGTAGTGCCACGCTGCAGACGACCAAGCGTCGTTGATACAGCTGCAATGATCTCTCCGCGCTGAGGAGCGGTCGTTGTAGCTTGCCTTCTCCTTTGGGGAGAAGGTGGCCGTCATGCCGAAGGCATGCCTTCGGCATGAAGGCCGGATGAGGGGTCGAGCCAAGCACGAACCATCATTTACATCGTTGCCGCAGCGGAACAGACGGGAGAGTGTCCGTGCTGCTCAACCCCTCTCCCGCCTGCCGG
>JANNSX010000406.1:0-3141 GCA_031403155.1 Hyphomicrobiaceae bacterium | reverse complement strand
GGGGCGCTGCATACTAAATCTTTGTTTTTGAAATCGGCTTTCTTGTTTTTTCGCTTGACGCCCTTTGTCGTGGGCGTTTTTTCGCTGTTTTTTTCCTTTCGCCTTCCGCCACTCGCCATTCGCCCCTAAGGCCACACATGTCCCCCAATCTCGCCGCGCTGATCTACCTCGCCTCGGGCGTGCTGTTCATTCTGGCGCTGCGCGGCCTGTCGAGCCCGGCGACCTCGCGGCAGGGCAACATGTTCGGAATGATCGGCATGGCGCTCGCCATCGGCACGACGCTGTTCCAGATCGGCGCATCCGATAGCGTGCTGACCTGGCTCCTCATCATTGCGGGCTTAAGCATCGGCGGCGTCATCGGCGGCTACACCGCGCGCACCATCCCGATGACCATGATGCCGGAGCTGGTCGCGGCGTTTCATTCGCTCGTCGGCCTCGCCGCCGTGTTCGTGGCGGCCGGCGCGCTCTACGCCCCGGACGCCTTCGGCATCAACGGGCTCGATGGCATCAAGACGGCCTCGCTGATCGAGATGGCGTTGGGCGTCGGCATTGGCGCCGTCACCTTCACGGGCTCTGTCATCGCCTTCGCCAAGCTGTCGGGGCGCATGCCGGGGAAACCGATCCTCTTGCCGATGCGCCACCTCATCAATCTCGCGCTCGGCCTCTTCATCATCCTCATCGTCTACTGGTTCTGCCAGTCGGGTGGCTCGGCCTGGCTGTTCTGGCTGATCGTGCTCGCCGCGCTCGCCTTCGGCGTGCTGCTCATTATCCCGATCGGCGGCGCCGACATGCCCGTCGTCGTGTCGATGCTGAATTCCTATTCGGGTTGGGCGGCTGCCGGCATCGGCTTCACGCTCGGCAACATAGCGCTCATCATCACCGGTGCGCTGGTCGGCTCCTCGGGTGCCATCCTCTCCTACATCATGTGCAAGGGCATGAACCGCGCCTTCCTGTCGGTGATTGCCGGCGGCTTCGGCGGCGAAACGGCGGGGCCTGCGGGCGGCACGGCGGAGCAGAAGCCGGTGAAGCTCGGTGCGGCGGACGATGCGGCCTACATCCTGAAGAATTCCTCTCGCGTCATCATCGTGCCCGGCTACGGCATGGCGGTGGCGCAGGCCCAGCACGCGCTCCGCGAGATGGCGGACGGCCTCAAGAAGGCGGGAGTCGAAGTGAAGTACGCGATCCATCCGGTGGCCGGCCGCATGCCTGGACATATGAACGTGCTGCTGGCCGAGGCGAACGTGCCCTATGACGAGGTGTTCGAGCTCGAGGACATCAACTCGGAGTTCAGCCAGACGGATGCCGTTTACGTCATCGGTGCCAACGACGTCGTCAATCCGGCCGCCGAGGACGACAAGTCCTCGCCGATCTACGGCATGCCGGTGCTGCAGGTCTGGAAGGCCGGCACGGTGCTCTTCAACAAGCGTTCGCTCGCGTCCGGCTACGCCGGCATCGACAACCCCGTCTTCTACCGCGACAACACCGTCATGGTGCTGGGCGACGCGAAGAAGATGACGGAAGCGATCGCCAAGGCGCTGGCGCATTAGCGCCGATCTGTTGGCCTGTTTGAGCACAGCAGTCCCGGGATTGGCCCCGGCACGATGTCGCGGTGAATTCGGAACCTGCCGCTCCTATCTAATGATGCCAATGGGAGGTCGGTATGATGATGGACCGAGAGGGGCGCACCACTTTCCAGCGCATTGTCGCATCGTGGCTGGCCATGAAGACGTGGGTGAAACTCTGGCTCTTCGCGCTCAACGGCGTGTTTCTCTTGGCGCTCGCATTTCTTCCGGCTATCGAGGCGAGGGTCATCCTTCTCGCATACGTCGCGTCAGGCCCCCTGCTGGCCTACGGCATGGTCAAGCAACGAGGACTAACGCGCCTACTCGGACTTGGGCACCTCATCCCGTGGTTGCCGCTCATCGCGTACCTCGTTGCCCGATTGGAAACCGACCTCCTCGGCCCTTCGCTCTCGGCGACGGCTAACCCGTTTATTTACGCATATCTTTGGAGTGTTCTCGCAACGACGGTGGCATGCCTGACAATGGATGCCTTTGATGTCTGGCGGTGGCTGAGAGGGGAGCGCTATGTGCTCGGATCGCCGGAGGCCGTTCGCGCTGGGGCCTCCCGGATGGCACCGGTTCGGCTACCTTGCGAAGCATCGGCGTGAAGATGCGGCAAGTGCCGTCGGGAATTGGCGCTTTCCATTCGATTGGGGCATACTTCCGGGCGTCCTGAACAGCTTGGGAGCATACGCCATGCGACCCGACCACAACGTGCTTCCAACTGCGCTCGACTGGGTGGCCTCGGGCCGCCGCGTCGCGCTCGCGACCGTCATCGAGACCTGGGGCTCGGCGCCGACGCCGGTCGGCTCGCAGCTTGTCATCGACTCCGAGGGCAACTTCGAGGGCTCGGTGTCGGGCGGGTGCGTCGAAGGCGCCGTCATCACCGAGGCGATCGACGTGATCGGCTCCGGCAAACCCAGGACGCTTGAGTTCGGCGTCGCGGATGAGACCGCCTGGCGCGTCGGGCTGGCCTGCGGCGGCAGGATCCGCATCCATGTCGAGCGGGTGGATTGAGCTACGATGCGCCAGGCCGTTCTCGCCGAGCTGATGGACTGCATCAAGCATCGCCGCCCGGCGCTGACGGTGAGCGATCTGGCGACGGGTGAGGCGCGGCTCGTCCGCGCCGAGGATGTGGGGCGCGAAGGCCCGCTCGAGTCCGAGCTGCGCGAGTCGCTCAGGACCGACAAGAGCCGCACGGTGAAAACGGGCGCCTGCGAAGTCTTCATCAACGTCTTCAACCCGCCGCTGCGAATGGTGATGATCGGCGCCGTACACATCTCGCAGGCGCTGATCCCGCTGGCTGAGCGCGCCGGCTACGACGTGACGGTGGTCGACCCGCGCACCGCTTTCGCCACGCCCGAGCGCTTCGCGGGCGTCAAGCTCATCGCGGAGTGGCCGGACGAGGTGATGGGCAAGCTCGGCCTCGACCGGCGCACGGCCGTCATCCTGTTGACGCACGATCCCAAGATCGACGATCCCGCGCTGAAGCTGGCACTCGCCTCCGACGCCTTTTACATCGGTGCGCTCGGCAGCCCGCGCACGCATGCCAAGCGCATCGAGCGCATGCAGGCAGAAG
>JANNSX010000405.1:0-10960 GCA_031403155.1 Hyphomicrobiaceae bacterium | reverse complement strand
AGCGACAGCCCCTTGAGGATGGCCTTACCATCGACGGTGACGTGGAGGTTCTTGATTTCAAGCATCATTGCTACTATCCTAGAGCGCTATTCGATCTGATGGAATCAGATCGGCGCTCTAGGTTATTGGTTTTGAGCACTTGTCTTCGACCAACCGGTTTCCACTTGGAAGGACAAGCCCTCTACCGCGCCGCCTTCAGTGTCGCGATCCTTGCCTCAGGCACCTCGCGGACGCGGGAGCCGAAATGCTCCATGCCGCGCGGTACCGGGCCGCCATAGGCCCAGTCCAACAGCTCGATTGTGTGCACCACCGGCACGTCGAGCGCGCGCTGCAACTGTGTGATGCAGCCAATGTTGCCGGTCGCGACCACATCGGGAGCGACCTCGGCGATGTGGCCGGCCTTGCGCTTCAGCAGCTCGGCCGACAGCTCGGGCTGCAGGATATTGTAGGTTCCGGCAGAGCCGCAGCAGATGTGACCTTCCGGGATGTCGACGACGGAAAACCCAGCGCGCGCGAGCAGCCGCCGCGGCTCGTCGATGATGCGCTGGCCGTGCTGCATCGAGCAGGCCGAGTGATAGGCGACACGGATCGACGACCACTGCTTGGGCGGACCCGGATCGCGCTTGACGAGATACTCGGTGATGTCCTTGGCGAGGCCCGCGACCATCACGGCTTCGTTGCCGACCTCGCTCTCGCTCCCCAGCAGATGCGCATAGTCCTTCACCGTCGTACCGCACCCCGAGGCATTGATGATGATGGCATCGACCGGCTCCTGGGCGATGACGCGCGCCCAGGCCTCGACAGTGCGCGAAGCCTGCCGCTTCGCCTCCTCAGTGCGCCCCATGTGATGGACGAGCGCGCCGCAGCAACCGGCGCCCGGCGCCATCACCACCTCGACACCGAGTCGTGTGAGCATCCTCACCGTCGCATCGTTGATCTCGGGCCGGAGCACCTGTTGCGCGCAGCCGGCGAGCAGGATCACCCGCCCGCGGCGCTCGCTCGTCGCCGGAACGGTGCGCGGTCCGCGATAGCTGCCCATGCGCAACGCGCCTCGGGGCGCCAGTTCGAGCATCGCTGCAATGGGCTTCAAGCCGATGCGCCGCAATAGTCCCTTGAACGGCCGGGCGAAGAGCGCCGCCGTCAGCGCCAGCCGCATCCGGCCGGGATTGGGAACTGTCCAGGCGACGAGGCTGCGCGACAGCCGCTCGCGCAAGCCGCGCCGTCCGGTGATTTCGATTCGGCTTCTGGCCAGGTCAACAAGGTGCATGTAGTCGACGCCGCTCGGACACGTCGTCATGCAGGAGAGGCAGGAGAGGCAACGGTCGACATGGGTCTGGATTTCCGGCGTCGCACGCCGTCCGCTCTCCAGCATGTCCTTGATCATGTAGATGCGGCCACGCGGCGAATCCCGCTCATCGCCCAGCGTCAGATAGGTCGGGCAGGTCGCGATGCAGAGCCCGCAATGGACACAGCGCCGCAAGATGCTGTTGGCCTCGCGGAGGTCCGGGTCCTGGAGTTGCTCGGGCGTGAAATTGGTTTGCATCTAAGTTGGGGTCTCTCAGAAGTCCTGGTACATGCGGCGTGGGTTCAAGATGCCCGCTGGGTCGAAACTCTGCTTGAGACCCCGGGTCAGGCGGTGGACCGGCGCATCGAGCAGCTGGAAGACCTCGACCGCCCGGCGGACCTCGGGCTCGGCCCGGATCAGCGTCGCATGGCCGCCTCTGGTCGCGATGACGCGCCGGATATCGGCGGAGCCAGCATCGGCCGATTGGGGCACCTCGAGCCAGACCAGGCCGCCCGACCAGTCGTAGGCGACTTGCACCGGCATGTAGGTCGAGATCGCGCCAACGACGCGCGGGCCGATGCCGGGCGGCGTCGAAAGCCGCCAAACCGGGTTGGCCGATCCTTCGAAAAAGGAGAGCCGCCGGATCTCCTCCCAGAGTCCGAGCGAAGCGGTATGATCGAGCTCCAGCATGTCGCCATAGGCGGCGAACATCTCTTTGAGCTTGCCGGTCCGGTAGGCGACCGGCGCGGAGAACCCTTCGATCCTTAGGGCCGTGATGGCGCTGCCCGCTCCCTTCAGCAGCCGGTGGCCCAGGCGCGCGACGAGCGAGGCGTGGAGATGGATCGCACCGGTCACCTCGTAGGGCGTGCCGAGCGCACCCGACAGCACCTCGATGGCGATCTCGTCGGGTTGGTTGAACAGGAGAAGCGTCCGCGTCTCCTCGGGTTTGGGCACGGCGCGGAGCGTGACTTCGGTAAAGGCGGCGAGCGTGCCCCAGGAGCCTGCGAGACCGCGGCAGAGATCGTATCCGGTCACGTTTTTCATCACCCGGCCGCCGACCTTGAAGGCTTCGCCGCGGCCATTCACAGCCCTGAGGCCGAGCACGTGATCGCGCACCGCCGTCCCCGCGATCCGGCGGGAGCCGGATAGATTGGTCGCTACCATGCCACCGACCGTACCCATCTGCGGCTTGTCGCCGAGCATCGGTCCGAGATCGATCGGCTCGAAGGCCAGCATCTGATTGTGCTTGGCGAGCTCGGCCTCGACGCCGGCAACCGGCGTTGCCGCTCGCACCGAGATCACCATTTCAGCCGGTTCGTAGAACACCAGCCCGCGGATGTTGCGAAGCGAGACCTCGGCCTCGACCTCCATCGGCCGGCCGACGGTTCGCTTCGTGGCGCCGGCGACGATCTCGATCGGATGGGGACCGCGCGCCGCTTCACCCAGGATATGCGCCAGATCGCGCTCGTCGGCAGGTCTGAGGGCTTGAGACACGCGATACCCTCATACCGCTTCGAGTTGATCGAGCGGAAACACCTTGCCCGGATTGAGCAGCCAGCCGGCGTCGAACACGGACTTGATGCGGGTCTGCTGGGCGAGATCGACGGATGTGTATTGCAGGCTCATCAGATCCCGCTTTTCTATGCCGACCCCATGTTCGCCGGTGAGGCATCCGCCGACGGCCACGCAATGCTTGAGGATCTCGGCGCCACAGGCTTCGACCTGCTCGACGGCGCCGGGTTGGTTGGCATCGTAGAGGATGAGCGGATGCAGGTTGCCATCGCCAGCGTGAAAGATGTTGGCGGCACGGAAGCCGTAGCGCCCGGCAATCGTTGCGATGGCGGTCAAGGTCTCCGGCAGCTTGGATAGCGGGATCGTACCGTCCATGCAGAGGTAGTCGGCCACGCGGCCGATGGCCCCGAAGGCCGATTTGCGTCCGCGCCAGATGGCGGCGGATTCTGCAGCACTTTGGCTGATCCTGACGGTCGTCGGATTGAACGCACTGGCAAGCTGACGGATCTTGCCGAGCGCCTCGTCGATTTCCGTCTCCGAGCCTTCGACCTCGATGATGAGCATCGCCTCGACATCGAGCGGATAGCCGGCCTTGGCGAAGCTCTCGCAGACCTGGATCGCGGGCTTGTCCATGAACTCGATGGCGACCGGCACGATACCGGCGCCGATGATGCGGGAGACCGCGGCTCCGGCATCCTCGCTCGAACGGAAGCCCATCAGCATCGGCCGGGCGCCTTCCGGCTTCTTCAAGATCCGCACGGTCGCCTCGGTGATGACTCCGAGTTGGCCTTCAGAGCCGACAATGAGGCCGAGCAGATCGTAGCCGGGCGAGTCGAGATGGGAGCCGCCCACGTCGACAACCGTGCCGTCGATGAGGACAATCTTCACGCCGTGCACGTTGTTGGTCGTCACGCCGTATTTGAGGCAGTGCGCGCCACCCGAGTTCATGGCGATATTGCCGGCGATGGTGCAGGCGAGCTGGCTCGAAGGGTCGGGCGCATAGAAAAATCCCTGGGGCCCGACCGCCTCCGAAATGGCGAGATTGGTGATGCCCGCCTGGACGCGCGCGATCCGGTTCGGATAGTCGATCTCGAGCACGCGACTCATGCGCCCGAGCCCCAGCACGATGCCATCCTCGATCGGCAAGGCGCCGCCGGCCAGTGACGTACCCGCGCCCCGCGGCACGACCTTGACGCCCTTACTGTGGCAATAGGCGAGCACGCTGGAGACTTGCTCGGTGGAGGCCGGCAAGACCACGGCGAGCGGCTTGGTCGAGTAGGCCGTCAGGGCATCCGATTCGAAACTGCGGCAGCCGTCGTCGTCGCTGATGACGTTTGCTTTGCCGGCAATCCGCTCGAGGTCGCGGACGATGCGCGGCCGCTCGTTCAAGATCGCCCAATCCGGCGCCGGTCTTAGAGCTGTGCCCACGCTGTCCTCGCTTGCCTCACGCTCAGTCCATAGCGCGCCACCACGGACGTTTCCATGGCAAAGCCCTCGTGTGGCGTCGCGCCATGGTTGACCGGTAGCGCTGCACGGTCCGTGTCAACTATGGCGCGATGAACGCCACACGAAGCCCATGATATTGCTAGTGGCCCTCATGTCGCGCCAAAATCGGACGGACGCCCGGCGAGCATGCAATTTTGGCGCGACGGGCCACTGGTGGCCTCAGGCGACGCGAAATGACAACCTGTGGTTAATTACTCCTTTACTACAACTGAAAGTTGCCGTTTTGTGCAAGGCGGAATGAACGATCCCGGCCAATCGGCGAACGGAGCTTTCACGCTAACCGGGAAATTAGAGGCGGTTTACAACTGCTTAACTGGGAGCGGGGCCCATCATGACGGATACGACAGATCTCGAAATCTTCGCGCGGGTCGCGCGGACCGGCAACATGTCGGCGGCGGGACGGGAGATGAGTCTTTCACCCGCGGTGGTGAGCAAGCGCATCAGCCTTCTCGAGGAGCGATTGGGTGCCCGTCTCTTCCAGCGCTCGACCCGGCAGCTGTCGCTGACCGACGTCGGTGAAGGCTACTTCCGCCGGGTCGTCGACATCTTGAGCCTCGTCGAAGAATCGGAGGACTTCATCGCCCGCTACAATGCGCGTCCCTCGGGCCGCCTCAAGCTCAATGCCTCGGCTGCCATCATTCGGCGCCTCGTCGTCCCGCACTTGCGCGAGTTCGCCAGGCGCTTTCCGGAGGTGGAGCTCGACTTCCACGTCTCCGACGAGCCCGCCGATATCATCCGTGACGGTATCGATATTGCCTTGCATACCGGTGTCAGGCCCGCGGAGGACCTCGATGTCCGTCATTTGGGCGATCTGCCGCGCATCCTCTGCGCGTCACCCAGCTACCTGGATGAGGAGGGATCGCCGGCCCAGCCACAGCACCTTCGGGATCATACCTGTCTTGGCCAGGCGGACGAGGAGCACTGGCGGCTGGCAGGGTCGAAAGACAGCCAGCTCGTCCGCGTCAACGGCCGTCTGCGGACGAACTGTTCCGATCTTATCCGCGAAGCAGCACTTTCCGGCCTCGGCATTGCGCTCTGTCCGGCAGCCAGCATTGCCGCCGAGTTGGCCGACGGTACGCTTGTTCACGTTATGCCGAACTGGCGCAGCAGTGAAGCCTGCGGATTCTATGCTGTACTTGCGCTCAGGGAGTTCACGCCAGCCAAAGTCGAGGCGTTTCTGGAGTTCTTCGCGGAGCGGCTCGTCGCATATCAGGAGCCGGCTACGATAATCACGCCCGATTTCGTCGCCTCTAGGGCGCAAGACTCCGGGCCAGAACGTCAAAGTGCCGCGCGATAAGCGAGGCTTTGTCGAGAGCGAGCCGGGCGTTGTCGAGAATGGTCTCGATGCGCTCGGCGGCCGTCGAGCCGCAACCGCTACCGAGCATGGCATCGCTGACAACGCGAGCGCTGGCGCACAGCCGCAAGGCTCCGATGGCACGTTCGCCAGCTTGGGCGATCTTCACGGGTTGCCCGAGATGGCAGCGTGCAAGGGCCGCACGCTGATCCCTGGCCGATGGCGTAGCCGGAAGCGTTGCCGATAAATCCAGTAGCATCCAGCGATGGACGCGCTTCATCTCGTCCATGCCTAGGACACAAGCGCGCCCGCGGCGTGTCGTCGAAAGCGTGAAGCTCAAGATAGTGGGTGCGGCACTCCAGTGGTGCGAGGCGTCGAGATCCGTGCGATCGAGCACGGGCGCTTCGACAAGGCCGAGCTCCTTGCGGTTGTCGATCGCCTCGGTCATCTCGGAGGCGAACCGCGCGAGCAACCGATTGGCGTCGCTCGAGGGCACGGACTGAAATCGGCCGATCTCGTCGATCGCGGCCAGCCAGCGGGTGAGAATGCCGAGGTTGCGGGTCGCCGGTAGCTGGCCGCTGCAATGAGAGAGAGCTGGTGGCCATTCGCCGCGCCCGCAGTAGAGGCCGAGACCCTTCGGCAGCGCGGAGGCGGATCGGGCGGTGGCGGGCGGCACGAGAAGCGCTCCCGAGAAGGGGGGGCCGGCGAAAAATTTGGAGCCCGTGATCTGCACCATGCTTCCTTGTGCGAGGTGCGCACGGATTGCCGCCGGCGAAATGCGCATCTGGCAGGCGTCGACGACGACGCTCAAGCGCTCGCCGTGCTGGGCCTTGAGGCGTGCGACAAGGCCTGGGCTTGGCGCGCCCGCGCCGGTCTTGGCGGCATCGAGTACATGCAGCAGGCAGCGCCGGCCGCCGCCGATGATGGCCGCGACATGAGAAGCCACGTCCGCATCGATGGCCGAAAGTTTCCGAAGCTTTCCCGACGGCTGACGGAGTGCGATCGATTGCACGGTGACGCAGGCTCCGCCGAGGCCATCGACGGCGGCGCCGGCCGGCACACTGTGTCCGAGCGACGTCTGCCCGAGGAAATGGCAACCCGCTGCGGCCATTGGAATGCCTGAGCCGGTTTCATCAGGGGCGAGGAACAGACTGACGATTGGGGTTGGATCGTTGCCTCTGGCGAGCGCCAGCGCCGCGAAAGTCGTGTCGGTGCCCGATGCCGAAAGGACGATTTCGACTCCCTGAGATGTCTCGATGCCGGCATAGCGGCCGATCGCCCGGCGGATGGCATCCGCCTCGCGCTCATAGCCAGATCGAAGCTCACCGCCGATGGCATCTGCAATGAGGCGCTGCCGGAGTGCTTCGACAGCTGCGAATCCCGTCGCCGACATGGAGCTTGCCGTCGATGAGGCGAAGCTGATTTCGCCGGGCACGGGTCTCGGCGAAGACCCATAGCCGTTGGTTGCCAATGGCCTGTCGAGAGCGATGCGGGGATCGCCGCCGGTCAGGATCATGGCCTCTGTGGAGAGTGCGACCTCTTCCAGCTTCGCAAGCAAATTTATGGCTTCGGCTCGAATGGCCGGGCTCGCCATGATGGCACCAATGTCAACTTGCTCGAGGCCCTGCAGCATGAGCAGGCGATCGAGTGCGAGTGCTCCACGGCCAAGCAGAAGGTCGACTGCGCGCAGCCGATCGGTGGTGCCCAACGCGCGATAGGCCTCGGCCAACCAGCTTGGCAGGCCAGCCATGGCGGCCAGCACAACCCGTTCGGGGAGTGTCGTGACGTAGCTCGCTACGACACGCGCCGCCGAGATCGCCAGCGCGACCTGCCAGGCGAGGCCGAGTTGATCGGCCGTCATGCGCTGCCAGAGCGCGACCTCACCGGCGTGCCGCATGAGAATGCGCAACGCCGCCGGGTCATGGAGAGCGTGCGGCGCCAAAGAGATGGCGTCGGCGTGCGCGACGAACGGTACATCGCCCGTGTCGCCAAGCCTGTGGGTCAGTCCGGCGAGAAGCGGCTTGGTGTCCGGCTCGGCCATTGCGGCATCGATTACCGCCTGATCCGCAGGCGAGATGTAGCGTTGGTTTTGACGTCTCGCATGCGGGCGAGCTGCGGCAGTTTTCAAAGCCGATTGCCGATGCAGGGTGCTTGGCTTCGCACGCGGCCGGATCGCCCGGATATTCGTCAGCTTGCGGACCGCGGCGATGACGGCATCGACGAGGAGATCGAGATCGGCGTCGGTCGTCCGGTGATTGGTGAGATTGACGCGGATCGCGAGCTTGCCGCCGATGCGGGTGGTCGAAGGCGCTGCGATGCCCTTTTCCTGGAGCGTGACGACGACATCGCCGTTGAGCTTGTCGAGCGTGCTTTCCTCTGCCGCGCGGAACCTGAAGCAAGCAATGTTGAGGGCGACAGGGGCCAGCATTTCGAGATCAGGATGAGCGTCAACCAGGCTGGCGAGATAGCGCGCTTGCCGGCAATTGTCGGCGATCTTTTCGCCCAACCGTTCGAGGCCGTGCTCCTTCAGCGTGAACCAAACCTTGAAGGCGCGGAAGCCGCGGCTGAGTTCGGGTCCGAGTTCGCAATACCACGGCTCTCCGGCCGCTAGTCCGCGCTCCGCCCCCTTGAGGTAGTCGGGTCGCGAGGAGAAGCTCTGGCGGAGCTTGGCGCCGTCCCGGATCAGTACCGCTCCGGCATCGTAAGGAACGTGTAGCCACTTGTGAAAATCGAAAGCGATGGAGTGTGCCTTCTCGATACCGGCGACCAGACCATTGGTTTCCGGCGAGAGGCGCGCCAGAGCTCCGAACGCGCCATCGACATGGAGCCAGAGCTTCTCGATCCTGGCGATCTTGGCGATCTCTCCCAGCGGATCGGTTGCGCCTGTATTGACGGTGCCTGCCGTCGCGACGACGGCTAACGGCTCGAAGCCGGCCGCGCGGTCGGCGGCGATCTGCTGCTTCAACGCAGCCGTATCCATTCGGAACCGGGCGTCGACGGGCACGAGCCTCAGCGCCTCGCGGCCGAGCCCCATCATCTCGAAGGCCTTGGCGACCGAGGAATGAGCCTCCGCGGAGGCATAGCCGCCGAGCCGGCGGCCGGCCACGCCGCGCTTACGGCTGTCCGCGCGGCCGGCGCTGTCGCGGGCCGCCGTCAGCGCGATGAGCGTCGCCATCGAGGTGCCGGAGACGAGGAGGCCATTCGCGGTCTTGGGAAACGCGAAGATTTCCTTCGCCCATTCGATGACCTGACGCTCGACATAGACGGCGGCATGCTCGCGGCCGCCGGCGTTGACGTTCATGGCGGCGGCGAGCATCTCTGCAACAATGCCGCCGGCCGTACCGGAGCCGTGCACCCAGCCGAAGAACCGCGGATGTGTATTGCCGACGGTGTAGGGAAGAATAAGCTCGCGGGCTTCGCCGATTGTTCTATCCAGACCTTGCCCGGACCACGGCGCGGGTGCAGCAATCCTGGCCTTGACGCTGTCAGGCACGGGCTGCCACACCGCCCGGTTGCGGATACCCTCGACATGGTCGAGCGCGGCATCGAGAGCCTTGTGGGCCTCGCGGCGATAGCTGGCCCAGTCCTCGGGATCAAGGTTCCGCGAAGGTGTTGCGGCCGCAACCCGCAGCGGTTTAGCCGGCTGGCGCAAGACGCTCTTGCGTGACATGTCCGCTCAATCCCGGCGTTTCGCGCCAATCCCCGGCCGTCTGCAGCGACAACTCGACAAGCGCTCCGGCCACACCCTTCGAGAGGATGAATTGCGGGTCTTAACAAACGGTTAGCGTTTAAACCTTGAACATGCCTGAATTTCCCCATGCTTAGAGCACTGAAAGATAAAACAAATCTTCAGAATGACCTGAACCTTGCTGAACACGCCTGAATGCCCTAAAACGGGCTGATTTTGTAGCCATGGTGTAGCCATGAAGGCTCATCTCACGGATCTCTCGGTCTCCAAGCTCTCATCGAATGGTAAACGATACGTTTGCTGGTGCCGCGACATCCATGGCTTTGGAGTGCGCGTCCACCACGGCAAAACCTTCGTCCTGAAGGTCGGCAATAAGTGGTACTCGCTCGGCCGCTACCCCATCATCTCGCTGAAGCAGGCAAGGGACGAGGCCAAGCGCCGACTAGCTCTCAAATGGTTTCCGGATGCCTCAGAACAGGCCCCAGAGGCCGCAAAAAAGTATTTAGCAGCCATCCGAACACAAAGGCGGCTTCCTACCCTTCAAATCTATTCCCTCTACCTCCAAAGGCTTCCCAACCGACCACTCAATCAAATCACGGCACAGCAGCTCTACGCCGCACTGCCTGAAAAACCTCAGGCCGCCAATGTCTGTTTTCGTATTTTCAAAGCCTTCTTTTCGTGGTGTCTTCAACACGACCTTATTCAAACCCACCCACTTTTAAAGCGGAAACAACCGAATAAAACAAATACGAGAAATCGGCTATTAACCGACGACGAAATCAAACTGATTTGGAAAGAGAGCCACAATCACAATTCTTTCGGTGGTATTGTCCGTCTACTCCTACTAACAGGTCAGCGGCTTTCTCAAATATCCAATCTTCAGCGCACTTGGCTACAACCCCTTTCCAATACGATTGTTTTTCCAGCATTTGTGATGAAAGGTA
The DNA here is from genome assembly GCA_031403155.1 of Hyphomicrobiaceae bacterium. Classification (GTDB taxonomy): domain Bacteria; phylum Pseudomonadota; class Alphaproteobacteria; order Rhizobiales; family Hyphomicrobiaceae; genus JANNSX01. Next base: position 731 of record JANNSX010000405.1, on the reverse strand, counting down.
ACGTAGAACACCAAATCCCGCTACTCCCTGCTGTGCATAAGGAACTCAAAGCCCTCCCCTTCCCCAAAATGAAAATCTCGTCCTATATGGGGAAGTTCAGAGCCAAACTCGACATTCCTCATTGGACCCTTCACGACGCAAGAAGGTATTTCAGTTCCACGATGGCTAAAATCGGCACTCCAATCCACATCACTGAAATTCTATTAGCTCACAAAACGGGCTCACGATCTGCTATCTCCATGATTTACAACCGATACGAATACGAAAAGGAATGCCGCGAAGCGATGGAAAAATACCACCACTACTTACAACAGTTTATTTCTTGACGCTCACGCCTCTTTTCTTCTAAGTTCTCTCTCGGTGTCAATCCGGCACCAGCATGGGCCCGTGCTCCCTCTATAGGAGCAGGTCTCATGAAACTGGTAACATGGAAGGAATTGAAGCAGTTAGGGCTTTGTCCTTACACGAGGCAACATTTCGAGCGGCTAGGGAGAGCAGGACACGCTCCGCTTCGTCGGAAGTTCCGCAACCGCGCAGTTTGGGATTTGCACGAGATCGAGCACTGGCTGATGCAGTTCCGACCAGTCCAGGCGGACAGCACCTCCAAGTAGGAGGAGCGGAGCGCCATCCCGGTTTCATGCCGTGGTGGCGTTCTCTCTTGACATACGACCCTGCATACCGCGCCGGCTACGCCGCTACATGCCGTATCTAGGTTGCGACAAGCGCAAACC
>JANNSX010000404.1:0-3558 GCA_031403155.1 Hyphomicrobiaceae bacterium | reverse complement strand
CCTGCTGCAACTCAATTTCCTCTTCACCAGCATCGTTGTCGTCGAGGCCGTGTTCGCCGTGAACGGCGTGATGAGCGCGTTCCGCATGGCGTGCTTGGTGATGACCTCGCGGAACGACATGCCCTTCAGTACGGCCGTGCGGATGTAGGGCTGCATCATCACTTCGACCATCGAGGCGCGAACCATACGGACGAGATAGCCGACATAGTAGGCCATCAGGCACAGCACTGGCAGCACCATCTGGGAGCCGACCGACCAGGCCGGACTGGGCTCCAGCGGCGAGGTGCCGGGGAGAACGCCGAGACCGACGACGAAGATCGTCAGCAGGAAGGCGCCCATGGCAAACTCGGGCACGGATGTGGTGATGGTGCTCAAGACAGAGATCGTGCGATCGAGCCTGGTGCCCTCTCGCATGCCCGCGAGCACGCCCAGGATGATCGAGAGCGGTGCGATGAGCGCGAAGGCGACGAGCGTGATGATCCCGGTCGTCGCGATGCGATCCCAGATGAAATTGTTGACGTCTGTCTTGTAGAGCGAGGAGTAGCCGAGGTCGCCCTGCAGGATGCCCGAGAATTCGCTCTTGTGATCCGGAATGACGCCGAGCCAGGAGGCGTAGCGGGTGAAGAAGGGCCGGTCGAGGCCATGCTGCTCCTCGTACAACTTGAGCTGCAGCGGGCTCGCGAACTGGCCGAGCGCGCCGCGCGCGACCGATCCCGGCGAGAATTCGAAGGTCATGAAGACCAGGAACGACACGACGAGCATCGTGAAGATCAGGCCGGCAATGCGCTTTGCGAAAAATCTCAACATCAGCTTGTCCAAGCTCCGCTGCGTCTGCCGGTCGGAACAATCAGCCTATGCCATGACTGTGGGGCTGTCATGCTGAAACTGCCAACAACATCACCAGCAAACGAAACGGGCGCCCGAAGGCGCCCGTCCGATAGGTTTCCAGGATATGACGCCCGGCCTAGTACCCGATCGCAGAATTGAGTGCCACACTTCGTGGCGCGAAAATGCCGCGTGAATCGGGTGCTTAAGCAAATGAGCTAGTACCAGCCATTTCTGATGGCGGGTACTAGCCGCGCGACCACTCCCAGGGGAAGATGTACTGGGTCGGATGAGCGGCGAAGCCCTTCACGTCCTTGGACATGGCCTGGAAGACGTTCTGCCAAACCGACTGAACGATCGGTCCGTCCTCCTGCATGATCGTCTGGATCTCCTTCATGACCTCGCGGCGCTTCTCGACGTCGAGAATGCCTTCGGCCTTCGTCAGGAGCTCGTCGAACTTCGGGTTGGACCACTTGCTCTCGTTCCACGGAACGCCCGTGCGATAGGCAAGGCCGAGAACCATGACGCCGAGCGGACGGTGGGTCCAGGCCGTGAGGGAGAAGGGATTGGTATCCTTGTCCCAGATTTCCCAGTACTGGGCGGCCGGCAGCACGGTGACCTTCACGTCGACGCCAATCTCCTTCCACTGCTGGGCGAGATTGTTGGCGGAGCGGGACTCCCACTCCGGATCGGCGATGCAGAACAGCTCGGTCGACAGACCGGCGGCCCCCGCCTCTGCCAGCAAGGCTTTGGCTGCTTCCGGATTGTACATGCTGGGCATCTGCGCGTATTCGGGATGCAGCAGGCAGACATGATGGTTCTCGCCGGGCGTACCGTCACCGTCGAGCGACACCTGCACCACCTTGGACGCGTCGATCGCCAAACGCATGGCCTTGCGGACGCGGGGGTCCTTCCACTGGTCGTGGATGGGCTGCATGCGGGCGACAGCTGTCTGTGCCGTCGCGATGCTGTGCAGCTCGATCCAATCCATGGCGCGGACGGCCTTGCGTTGCGAAGGACCGACCTCCCACAAGCCATCGACCTGCTTGGACTGCAGTGCCGCAACGGCTGCGGCCGGATCGTCGCCGTGGTCGACGTAGACGACCTCATCCAGCGCGCTGCCGCCGGCCCAGTAGTCGCCGCGCTTCTTGATGACGCACTTCTTGCCGAGATCGTACTCGACGAGATCGCCCCAACCGGTGCCGATCGAGCCGACGCCGAACTTGCCTTCATTGCTCGGATGCAGCATCGGGAATGGATAGTGGAAGAAATGCTCCGGCACCGCCAACTGGCCGTTGCGGGCATTGAGGCGAACCGTGTTGTCGTCGACCTTCTCGATGGCGTTGGCGTCCCAGATCGCGTCGCCGGCGTCGTTCATCATGTAGCCCTTCATCAGGCCGAGAACGGACGAGCCGGTGGCGGGATCGAGCACGCGCTTGATGTTCCAGATCACGTGGTCGGCGACGAAGGCATCGCCGTTGTGCCACTTGACGTCCTTGCGCAGATGCAGCGTCCAGGTCTTGAGATCGTCGGAAGCTTCCCACTTCTCGCAGAGCCAAGGCTCGGTGACGTTGTCGGCGCGGGTACGTGTCAGATACTCGACGACGTTCCGCGACATCATCGAATCCTGGATCCAGGAATAGGTGTGCGGGCTCTCGATCGGCTGCACGCGCATCGACAGCGAGACGCTGCCTCCGGCCGCGCTGGCGGGCTTCGTCATCGTGCCGGTTTCCGGCAGACCAATGATCGAGTAGGCCGTCGCCGAGGAGAGGCCGAGGAGCGTTGCCGTCCGCAGGAACTCGCGGCGGCTGACTTTGCCGTCCTTGAACTGCTGGGCAAGCGTCGGCAGGTAGCTATGAGTTTTTTTCAGTTCGTCGCGTAAAGCCATTGGATGATTTCCTCCCATTCCAGGCTCACTGGGGGCAAACCTACAACAGCAGATTGGCCCCGCCAAGCTCCCGTTAGCACTGAATTGCGGCATCGGCCGGGCCCGGATGCGACTCTCATAACGACTTTTCGTAGTGCCGGACCGGCATGGCTGAACCTCTTTGATTGCCCTCGACCGGGCCCTGCTGCCGGTCTAGCGTCGCTGAACTGGCCTTATCGGGGGGTCCGGCGATGGCTGACGTGGTGCAATTGGATCGGCGCGGCCGCAAGGGCCGGGAACGCCGCTCGGCCGAGGCAGGGGTGGGCGGCGCCATCCCTCAGCGGCCCTGGGAAACGCTTCGTAACCCCTATCCCAAGGCGGCCCTCCTCAGCCCCGATCAGGTCGAGGACATCCACCGGGCGGCGTTGCGCATCCTCGAAGAAATCGGCATCCGGTTCCTCTACGATCCGGCCATCGAGGTCTTTACCAAGGCCGGGGCGCTTGTCGACAAATCGACCCGGAATGTCCGGATCGGCGCTGAGCTCGTCGACCGCGCCATCGAGACGTCGCCTGAATATGTGACACTCACTCCGCGAAACCCGGAGCGCACCGTCCGCTTCGGCGGCGACCTCATCGTCACGACGACGGTTCTCGGACCGCCCTTCTGCACCGATCTCGACCGTGGACGCCGGCCGGGCAACCTCGCCGATTTCTGCAACCTCGTCCGGCTCGGCCAGTACTTCAACATCATCCACATGATCTCGGGCTCTCCCGTCGAGGCGCAGGATGTGCCGGTGCCGATCCGGCATCTGGAGCAAACGCTTGCGACGCTGAAGCTCGCCGACAAGGTGCCCTACGTCTTCTGC
>JANNSX010000403.1:0-4024 GCA_031403155.1 Hyphomicrobiaceae bacterium | reverse complement strand
CCTTCGGTGTTCGCTGCGATGAGGGGGCGAACTTCTGAACCGCCACGCTGGTAACTTTTTCGTTAATTCCTCTCCATCTGCATTGAAATTCTCCCTTGTCCCCCTATCTTACTTGTACAGCGAGCGCATCACCCATTCGGTAGTGCCCCCCCGTCTTACCGAGGATGTGCTCGCCGGCGCCGGCTTCCCTCCCGGCGTCATGCGCGCAATGCGCTGCGGCGCCCAGTCGAAAGACTGGGCGCCCTTTTGCGTTTAGGCGCATCTCTTCCGGACAGAGGAGCATTTGTCCTTCGAAGTGGCTTCCCGGTTCGCCTCGGAAAATGCGACCAACAAACGATTCTGCGAGCAGCCATGCCCCTGCGCGTCGTCACCTGGAACATCAACTCGATCCGCATCCGCCTGCACTTGATCGAGGCGATGGTCGCGCGCCTGTCGCCCGATATCATCTGCCTGCAGGAGATCAAGTGCCTGGAGGACCAGTTTCCGCGGGCGGCGCTCGAAGGCCTGGGCTACCCCCACCAGATCATCGCCGGCCAGAAGGGCTACCATGGCGTGGCGACGCTCTCGCGCCGTCCGATCGAGCGGCTGGGCGCCGAGGACCTCAACGGCACGGGTGAGGCGCGCCATCTGGCTGTGACACTCCCCATCGGCACGAAGCGCGAGAAGCTCGAGATCCACAATTTCTACGTGCCCTCCGGCGGCGATATTCCCGACCCAGACGAGAACCGCCGCTTCCGCGAGAAGCTCACCTATCTGGATGGCCTCGGCGCTTGGGGCGGGCGGCTCAAGGGCAAGCGCCGCCGGGTCGCGGTGGGCGATCTCAATGTCGCGCCGCTCGAGCACGATGTCTGGTCGCACAAGCAGATGCTGGGCGTCGTCTCGCACACGCCCATCGAGGTCGAGCGCTTCGAGCGGGCCCGCGCTTCGGCCAAGTGGAGCGATCTCATGCGCCGGTTCGTGCCGGAGACCGAGAAGCTCTATTCCTGGTGGAGCTATCGCGCCGCCGATTGGCAGGCGTCCAACCGGGGCCGCCGGTTGGATCACGTCTGGGCCTCACCGGCCCTCGCAGGTGAGGCGATGAGGATGGACGTTCTCGATGCCGCCCGCGGCTGGGAGCGCCCGTCCGATCATGTTCCGGTCGCGATCGATTTCGACGTGGACGTCAGTGCGTAGTCAGTGCGTTAAACCAAACTGCGGAATGCTCGACCGGTCCGATGGCCCCGAAGGGGCCATGGACTGTAGCCACGGGTGAAGCGGGAGGCTGGGCCAATGCCCAGCCTCGCGGCGAAACCCGTGGAGAGGCGGTTGCGCGATGCTGCCCCGGCAGGGGCAGAGGAGGACAGTCCCACTCATCCTCCGCCCCTTTGGGGCGGAACTTCGGGAGAGACGTTCCCCACGGGTTCCGCTGCGCTCACCCGTGGCTACAGTCGCCAGCCCCTTCGGGGCTTGGCCGGTCTTGCCGCTGTAGAAGAAACGGGCTTCGATGCGGGTCAGGCATCTTGCGGCCGGTTGTTATTTGGCGATTCTGAGACTCTGCAACCGCTTGGCGATGTCCTGGAAGGCCGCGCGCAACTCCGTGCCGTTGTCGGCGCTGAAGTAGTGCGACGGGCTGGTCGCGCAGGCCTGCAGCGTTGCTTCGGCCGCCGGTGGCGACAGGAACGCGACAGAGTAGATGACCACGCTGCCTTCGGTGACCGCCGGATTCTTGATGGCGTTGCAGATGTCGAGCGCCTGCATCGCCGATGTCCCATTCTCTGGTCCGTTGTGGTAGCTCGTGTTGAATTCGCCGTCGGTCATGAGAATGATGGCTTTGACGGTGTCGGGATCGTTGTAGGCTTTGGGGTCCGAGGCGGCCGGCCAGATCGGCGCCCAGCTCGGCGAGATCGTGTACCAGCCCCAGCCTAGGCCGATATGGCCGGCGGTCCAGCCTCCGGTTTCCAGATCGTTGATGGTTGACTTGATCGCGACCGCGTCGGAGCTCAAAGGCATGATCTCGGCGACCGGGCAGGCGTACTTCGAATTTGCTGCCGGACTCCCCTCGGCATTGAAGTAGCGGCCGGCATCAGGCGCATCGTCGCTATAGGCGTGTGCGCCGTTGCGCTCGACGACGCAGCCGTCGAGACTCGCGCCGTCGCTCGCCAGGGCCGCATAGGGACCGGCATTGACCGAGGCCGAATAGGGCGCGAGCGCGATCCGGTTGAGAGCGGGCTTGCCGGCCGGCAACATGATGTCGACGATATCCTTGGCTGCCAACTTCAGGGCGTCGATCTTTTGATCGTTATCCATCGAGCCCGTGATATCGAGCACCATCGCCAGCTCGACGTTGCGCATCTTGAAGACGGAGGTCGAGGACTTCGTGAAGTTCACCTTCTTGATGTCGAGGATGCTCGCGAAGCTCGTCGGCACCGAGATGTCGGCCTTGATGGTGATAGTTCCGGTCGCCGGATCGATGTCGGCGATGAAGTTGCTCCAGGTGAAGGTCTCTTCGTCGAGCCCCGCGACTTGCGCCTTGAAGTAGTTCAGGGCGAGCGCTTGGGCCTCGGCGGGGGTCAGATTGTTCTCCGACATGGCCCGGGCCGCCGCCAGCGATGCCGCATCGAGCGCATTGGCGACTTTGCTCGAGGTTCGAACGGCCTGGGCCGTGTCGAGCGAGAAGCCGATGGCGAAGGCGAGCAGGAGGATCGACAAGCCGAAGATGATGGCGATCGAGCCCCGCTCGTCGCGATGGAAACGGCCGGAACGTCCGAATTTGCGCAGCATGCAGCGACCCCAATTCTGAGCACAGGGGTGCGACAATAGGTTCGAGGATGGTAAATCCGAGTAAAAATGGCAGTGGTCTGGTAACCCTGGCGTGGTTTTGTCGGCTTCAGCGTTAACGGGGTATTTCGCGGACATTCAGGGCGAGACGCTGCCGGCCTGTCACCAGCAGATGCGTGCCGGACCGCGGTCGAGGTGAAAGTGATTGGCGTGCTCCTTGTTGAATTCGGGACCCAAGGTCACGCGGAAGTAGCTGCAGGCGCCGTTGTGGACGCGGCGGAGGAAATCGCCTTTGGCACCCCGGTCGCGCCAATCGTTCTCCACGGAGACCGTCTGGCCATTGGCGAGCTTGAAGCCAGCGATGTCGACCGCGTTGGCGGTCGCGTGCTGGCTACGCGCCAGTGAGGGATCGATCTGACGGAGAATATTGTTCAACCATCTGCGGGTGCTGCCGCCGATCTTGTCACGGCAGGCATAGGTGCCCATGTCGCCGATGGAGACGACCCGGCTGCCGAGCAGCCGCTCGGCCTCCGGCTGCACGACATGCTCGACCCAGAGGGAGAGGGCCGCCGTCGCCGGGCAAGTGAGGGGCGAGAGGCCGACGGTGGCGCCGCCCACCAGCGTGACGCTGAAGGCATTCACATAGCCGCAATCGTCGGCGCCGATGGGCCGGTCCGGGGCCGGCGAGGCGATCGCGTGCGGCCCCTTGAACATTTCCTGGCAGAGATCGCGGCTGTGGGCGAGCTGCGCAAGTCGCCAATCGATGAACCAACCAGAGCCGGAGGAGAGGTCGATGGCCGGCAGCGGCGACAGGCCGGCCGAGAGATGCCCCATGCGGAGGCCGTAGATATAGATGCCGCCCAGCACCACGAGCAGCATGATGATGGTGTTCGGTATGAAGGGTACGCGCAACGTGGCTCCCCCTGGTCGCGCTGACGGAGCATTTTCAGGCGAAGTGGTTTCCCGGTTCGCCGAAGAAAATGCAACAAAGCAAATGAAGTCGATACCGAAAAAGGCTCGGGCGGGCGCCACCCCCCGGTGATGCCCGCCCGACCTGCCTAGCTGCGAGAAGACTACTTGTCCAGACGCAGGTTGGTGAGGCGGATGGCGATGTCCTTGAAGGCGGCCGTCAGCTCCGAGCCGTTGTCGGCATCCCAGTAGAGGAGATCGCCAGAATTGCTGTCGGTCGAGGCGCAATTCTGTAAGGTCGGATGGTTCGCGCTCTTGAAGGAGACGGCATAGACGATCACGTCCTTGTCCTTCATGG
>JANNSX010000402.1:0-3725 GCA_031403155.1 Hyphomicrobiaceae bacterium | reverse complement strand
AGCGCCGAACGGCAGCAGGATCGGCACCCGCTTGGCGCCGAGACCCTCCATGATGTACTTGATGCACAGCTCGAAGGAGGCGCCGGTCTTGTACAACTTGTTGCAGAACACGATGCGCGGCACGCGGTACTTGTCGCCCTGGCGCCAGACGGTCTCGGTCTGCGGTTCGACACCCTGGTTGCCGTCGAGCACGACGACGGCGCCGTCAAGCACGCGCAGCGAACGCTCGACTTCGATGGTGAAGTCGACGTGGCCGGGGGTGTCGATGATGTTCAGGCGCTTGCCGTTCCAGAACGCGGTGGTCGCGGCCGACGTGATGGTGATGCCGCGCTCCTGCTCCTGCTCCATCCAATCCATCGTCGCGGCGCCATCATGCACCTCGCCGATTTTATGGCTCTTGCCGGTGTAATAGAGGATCCGCTCAGTGGTCGTGGTTTTGCCGGCATCGATGTGGGCCATGATGCCGAAGTTGCGGTAGTCCTCGATTGGGTGCGAGCGGGGCATGTCAGTCTCCGAGGGTTCCGATTACCACCGATAATGCGAGAAGGCCCTATTGGCCTCTGCCATCCGGTGCGTGTCCTCGCGCTTCTTCACCGCTGTGCCGCGGTTGTTGGCTGCATCGAGCAGCTCATTCGATAGTCTGTCGACCATCGTATTCTCGTTGCGACCGCGCGCGGCCGTGATGATCCAGCGGATCGCCAGCGCCTGCCGGCGCTCGGGGCGGACCTCGACCGGAACCTGGTAGGTGGCGCCACCGACGCGCCGCGAGCGCACCTCGATGGTCGGCATGACGTTCTTCAGCGCCTCGTGGAACATCTCGACCGGGTTCCGGCGCGTCTTCTGCTCGAGGCTGTCGAACGCGCCATAGACGATGTTCTCGGCGACCGACTTCTTGCCCTGATACATGATCGAGTTCATGAACTTCGAGACCACGAGATCCGAGTATTTCGGATCCGGGATGAACTCGCGCTTTTCTGCACTGTGGCGGCGGGACATGGGGCTCGTCTCTCGATCGTTCGAACTTCGCTTAGGCGCCGGCCGTTATCCGGCGGCGCGGGATCAAATCACTTCGGCCGCTTGGCGCCGTACTTCGAGCGGCGCTGACGGCGCTTCACGACACCCTGGGTATCCAGGACGCCGCGGATGATGTGGTAGCGGACGCCCGGCAGATCCTTCACGCGGCCGCCGCGGATGAGCACCACCGAATGCTCCTGAAGGTTATGGCCTTCGCCCGGGATGTAGCTCACGACCTCGAAGCCGTTGGTGAGACGCACCTTGGCGACCTTGCGGAGGGCCGAATTCGGCTTCTTCGGCGTCGTCGTGTAGACGCGGGTGCAGACGCCGCGCTTCTGCGGGCACTGCTCCATGGCCGGCACCTTGTTGCGGTGCACGGGCGCCTGGCGCGGCTTGCGGATCAACTGTTGAATCGTTGGCATGTGCCAAGTCCACCATTCATTGCCAAGAGCGCGGCATGCGGCGGCTGGACGAAAACCGCCCAGCCGAGCCGCCATAACCGGCGCCCGGCTCCAAAACCAGAGGATCTTCAGCCCGGTTTCCCAGCCCGAAGATCTTGCGTCGTATCTGTCCGTCGGATCAGGACAGCAGCGTTTAGGCTATTTTTCGCGCAAAACACAGCGCGACGACTCTGCCTACCGCCTGCCGCAAAGTGGCCGGAACATATATGCGCTTCGAAACGAGGTCAATGGGGATAAGCGGGCCGATTGGCGATTTTTCGCCGCGCCTGCCGAGGGCCGGCTTGGCGCCGTTTCTGCGGCGAAAGCTAGAGCGCCGATCTGATGGAATCAGATCGGCGCTCTAGGTTATTGGTTTTGAGCACTTTCTTTCGACCAACCGGTATCCACTTGGTCGGAAAGTGCTCTAGGTTATTGGTTTTGAGCACTTTCTTTCGACCAACCGGTATCCACTTGGAAGGACAAGTGCTCTAACACCATTTACCAAAGGGTTGGCAGACCGGCAATGTTGCGGCAGACTTTGGTGGTCGAGTGTGTGCCGGGGTACCTATGAATTCGTGGCGTGTGATCGAGTTGCTGGGCGTTCTCGCCGAAGAGAGCCGATATGGCATCGTCGCCATGCTGGTTCAGGCGGGCGAAGACGGGCTGCCGCAGAACCGTCTGTTGTCGCGGACGGGCCTTACTCATCCGCGCTTGAAGCGCCACCTTGCAAAGCTCGTGATGGCCGGGCTCGTCCGCCGCAATCATCGCCGCAAGGGCGTCGTCTGGAAGGCCGACGAGCGCCAGCTCGGCGATCTCGTGGCGACGATGACCGCGAAATTGCAGCCACAGATCAAAGCGCAAGATCGGGTGATCGCGATCGAGGCGCCCAAGGCCTTTCGCACACTCGCCTCGAAACTTGCGAAGGTGGCCCCGCGTGCGCAACGAGCAGAGTCCCGCCTCGCCAAGCCGTCCAACCGCCGCTTGCCGTCGCGGTTAACCGAGGCGATCGCCCGTGCAACCGGGAACGAGGTTGCCACGCCCGATCCGCAAGCGCCTGCACAGATCCCCGCGCCAGCCGCGCGACTTGCGCTCCCCCCTCCCGAGCCGGTCAAGAAGACGGCTCCGGCCCAAGCCCGGCGGCGCCATCCCGTTCGCCTGTCGGACGCCATCGCCGACGTTTCCGGCTGATCCTTAGCTCTGGCGCACAAGAAGAAGGGCACCGCAGCTTTCCGCTGCGATGCCCTCGCTGTCGTAACGACGTGCGGACTTCGGCTCAGGCCGCGTCGTCGGCCGCCTTGGCTGCTTCGACCGCCTGGGCCGCCTTGGCTGCTTCGACCGCCTGGTCCGCCTTGGTCCGTTCCTCGGCGATCTTGGCGCGCTCCTTCAAGATCAGCTCGTCGCGGTGTATGGCCGTCTGCTTGATGCGCTTCAGAGTGCCACCCGTTCCGGCCGGGATGAGGCGGCCGACGATGACGTTCTCCTTGAGACCTTCGAGCGTATCGACCTTGCCGGCGACGGCGGCTTCGGTGAGGACGCGCGTCGTCTCCTGGAAGGAGGCGGCCGAGATGAAGCTGCGCGTCTGCAAGCTCGCCTTGGTGATGCCGAGCAGTACCGGCGTGGCCGTCGCCGCGCGCTTGCCCGCCTTGTCGAGGGCGGCATTGAGATCGTCGAACTCGATGCGATCGAGCTGCTCGCCCTTGAGCAGATCGGTCTCGCCCGGATCCTGGATCTCGACCTTCTGCAGCATCTGCCGGACGATCACCTCGATGTGCTTGTCGTTGATCGTCACGCCCTGCAGCCGGTAGACGTCCTGGATCTCGTTGACGAGGAAGGAGGCGAGTTCCTCCACGCCCTTGATCGCCAGGATGTCGTGCGGCGCCGGGTTGCCGTCGACGATGTACTCACCCTTCTCGACGTGATCACCCTCCTGCACCGCGACGTGCTTGCCCTTGGGAATCATGTATTCGACGGGTTCAACGTTCTCGTCGGCCGGCTTGATGATGATGCGTCGCTTGTTCTTGTAGTCGCGCCCGAACTCGACCGTTCCGGTGATCTCGGCGATGATGGCGTGATCCTTCGGACGCCGCGCCTCGAACAGCTCGGCGACACGCGGCAGACCGCCGGTGATGTCGCGCGTCTTGGCGCTCTCGAGTGGGATACGCGCGAGCACGTCGCCAGCCTTGATCTCGGTTCCCGGCTCGACCGAGAGAATGGCCTCGACCGAAAGCAGGTGACGGGCTTCACCACCGCGGCTGAGCTTCTTCGGCTTGC
>JANNSX010000401.1:0-16993 GCA_031403155.1 Hyphomicrobiaceae bacterium | reverse complement strand
CAGGACGCGCGCCCGCGCGCCATCGTCATTCTCGACGGCTCGGGTTCCATGTGGGGTGAGATCGAGGGAACGCCCAAGATCGAGGCGGCCCAGGCCGGTCTCGCGCGGCTCATCGATACCCTCGAAGGCCGGGCCGATCTCGGCCTGTTGGGCTACGGGGCAAGGCGCAAGTCCGACTGCAAGGACATCGATCTTGCCTTTCCGCTGGGCCGCATCGACACGTCGACGGCCAAGGCATGGCTCGGCAAGTTCAGCCCGCGCGGCAAGACGCCGATGGCGGCGGCGCTCTCGGCGGCCGGAGCGGCCTTGGCGGAGGGGGGCAAGGGCGGTCACATCATCGTCGTCACGGATGGCGCCGACAACTGCCGTGCCGATCCGTGCGCGGTGGCTGCCGAGCTAGCCGCCGCCGATTCCGGCCTGCGCATGCATGCGATTATCCTCGGTTCCACGGACGAGGACATGGACAAGACCCGCTGCATCGCCGAGGCGGGCAAGGGACTCGTCGAGACCGTGGGCAAACCCGCCGACCTCGAGCCGGCGCTTGGCCGCATTATGGCAGCGATCACGGGCACTGCCGTGCCGGGCGCAAACGGCGATGCGGTTGCCGAGGGACCTCCGGGCCTGCGCCTCTCGCTTCGATTGGGACCCGGCGGCGCCGACGTGATCGATGATCTTGCCTGGGTCGTCACCCGCGACGGGAGTGAGGTCTACCAAGGCTCGACGCCCCGGCCCGCGCTCGATCTTCCGCCCGGCAACTATCTGGTCACAGTCACCAGCGGCGGCATCAAAGCCGAGCAAACCGTCGAGGCCGGCGGCGGCGGCCCGACCACCGCCGTGCTCGATCTTGGTGCCGGGATCGTGCGCATCGCGCTGCGGGCAGGCCCGGGCGCCGGCGAGATCTCCGATGCCTACTACACGATCTATCGCACCGGAGATGCCGCCGCCGGGCGGACCACGGTTGCCGTCGGTCGCGGTTCGCCGCCGCCGTTGCTGTTGCCCGCCGGGAGCTATCGCGCTGTCTTCGAGCAGGGGCTGGCCCGAATCGAGCGCGCGCTCAATGTCGAGGCGGGTCGCGAACTCACCTCCGAGATCGCCCTGGACATCGGCGCATTGAAAGTCTCGGCGCGTGCCGTCGAGGGCGGACCGCTGCTCGAGAATGTCTACATCACGGTCGCCGAAGACGACCCCGAGGCGGCAGGCGGGCGGCGCGAGGTGGCGACGTCGGCCGCCGCCGAGCCGGTGTTCACACTCAGGGCCGGACTCTATCATTTGAAGGTCGAGCACGGACGGGCCGCCATCACATCCGAGGCGACGGTGCGTGGCGGCGAGGAGACGACCCACGAGGTGATCGTGCCGTCGGGCCGGCTCGAGCTGTCGAGCCGCATCGCAGGCAGCCCCGAGGCGATCGGGAGCCTGCTGGTCTATAGCGTCGAGGGGCTGGACGCGGCGGTTAAGGGAACGATGCGGGTCAATGGCCCGCAGGCGGCGGTGACGCTGGCGGCCGGCCGCTACCGTGTCACCAGCCAGTATGGTTCTGGCAATGCTAGGGCCCAGCGCGAGGTGCTGGTTGAGGCCGGGAGTGATCAGGCGCTCGTGATCGAACACGACGCTGGGGTCGTGGCGTTCGGCATTGCCGGCCAGAAGCAACCGCGCAATGCACAGTGGACGATCAAAACTCCGGACGGCGCAACGGTTTGGGTTTCTGCCGATCCGACGCCCGAGGTGCCGCTCGCGGCAGGCGACTATGCGGTCGAGGTGCGGCTCGGCGCACGCGTGCTGATGGAGCGCTTCAATGTCGCGCCGGGTGAGGTCAAGACCGTCGAGGTCAAGCCCGAATGATGCCGCAAGGTCGTGCTTGCTCGCGGGAGAGTTGCGTCGGCCCGCTGCCGGGCGATTCGCACAGAGGATGGTCAATGCCCGTGTCGGGAATGTTGCAGAACGGCGCCGCCTGCGGGCTGTTCGCCTGGGTCTTTATCGGGTTTGCCGGGGCTGTCTCACCGGCTGCCGCCCAGGAGCCTGGCGGCCGGGTGCTGGTCGTTCTCGATTCCTCGCTCGCCATGCAGAGCGCGCTGGGCAACGAGACGAAGCTCGAGGCCGTCAAGACATCGCTCGGCGCCCTCATCGAGCAGTACGATGGCCGGCTTTCCCTCGGGCTGGCGGCCTATGGTGCGCGCAAGGCCAAGGCCTGCGCCGATGTCCAGCTCCTCTCGCCACCCGGACCCATCAAGGCGAAGCGTCTCGCCCGCCAGATCACATCGCTGAAGCCGGTCGGCTCGGCGCCGCTCGGCCAGGCGATCGCCGAGGCCGCAACGGCGCTGGGAGCGGCCAGCGCGCTCGACCGCATCGTACTCGTGACCGGTGGACTGGACACCTGCGAGGCCGATCCATGTCAATCGGCCAAGCTTGCGAAGGAGCAACATGGGGTCAGAATTGATGTCGTGGCCTTGCGCGGCGAGGGCGACGATCTGAAGGGCCTACGGTGCATCGCTAAGCTGTCGGGTGGCGCGTACTACGAGGTGGGCAACACGGGCAAGCTCGTGGCGGCGCTCGACAAGGTCCTGGGACAGTCGGCAGCGCCCTCGGTGGCGGCTGACGGATCGACCACCGGGACCGGGGCCGCAGACGGCGGCACCGAGCTGACGCTCGATCCCGGCGGCCTCAATGAGGCCGGCGGGGAGGCGACCTCAACGACCGCGCTCCTGCCTCCCGACGATCCGGAGAATGCTGTCACAGCCGACGGCAAGGTGCCAATGCAGTTTGCCGCGCTGCTGACGGACCCGGGAGCGCCCATCAGTTCGAGCCTGACATGGCGCGTCTTCGAGCAGAAGGCCGGCGACGACGGCCTGCACAAGCTCGTGGCCTCCTCACAGGACGCGGCGCCGAAGCTGCCACTGCCGCCAGGGGACTACCTCGTCAATGTGGCTTACGGGCGAGCCTATCTGACGCGCGCCATCAAGGTCGAGGTGGGCCGGCCGGCCCGCGAGCTGTTCGTGCTCAACGCCGGCGGGCTCAGGATCAATGCGCAGACGGCGGGGGGCCAGCCGATTGCCGCCGGCGCCGTCATCAACGAGATCTACTCCGAGGAGCGCGATCAGGCGGGCAACCGCGCCCTGGTTGCAACCGGCATTAAGCCCGGCGTCATTCTCCGCCTGAATGCCGGCCTCTATCACGTGAAGAGCACGTACGGCGATGCGAACGGGGTTGTGCAGGGCGACATCAGTATCGAGGCCGGGCGGTTGACGGAGCTGACACTGACGCACGAGGCGGCGAATGTGACGTTGAAACTCGTGACGGAGAGCGGCGGCGAGGCGCTCGCCGACACGCAGTGGCGGCTCTTCACCACCGAGGGATCGCTCGTGCGCGAGAGCGTCGGCGCGTTGCCGACCCACATCCTCGCTCCCGGCCGCTACAACGTCGAGGCATCGCGCGGTGGCGAGAAGTATGCGGAGGTCTTCGAGGTGCAGCCCGGGGTCGCGCGGACGGTCGAGGTGGTGGTGCCGGCGCAATAGCGGATCTGTCGCGGCTCTGCGCTGCCGTGTTAGCGTCGGCTGGCCCACGATGAGTCGTCGCCGGAGAGTCCGGTCCGCTGAGGGAGCCGAGGCGTGACGATCCTATTGATCATCCTGACCGTCGTCCTCGCCGGCCTGGGCATCTATTTCGGCCGCCTCGGGGGCGAGATCGAGCGGCTGTCCAAGCGCATCGGCGATCTGGAGCGAAAAGTAGCCGCGGGAGCTGCCGCGCCGCGGCCCGCACCTGTTGCGACCCGACCGGAAGCAATCGGCGCAGAGCCGGCGGCAGCACCTCGCGAGGCGGCGGTGCGGGAGACCGATACATTGCCGGGCGACGCGGCGATGGAGGCCGGCGAGGAGCCCACCTTCACGCCCATCGAGACGCCACTCCCCGCACCGGCAGCGCCAGTGGCGCCGGGCGGGCCCTATGGCGGCGTCGAGCAGGCGCTCGGCACGAAGTGGGCGGTCTGGCTTGGTGGAATTGCGCTGGCGCTCGGCGGACTGTTTCTCGTTCGATACACGATCGAGGCGGGGCTGCTTGGTCCTGGGGTGCGTGTACTCCTTGGTGGGCTGCTCGCGACGGTCCTGGCGCTCGCCGGCGAATGGTCGATGCGCCGCGAGGTGAAACTCGGCGTCGCAATCCCTTCCGCCTACATCCCGGGCGTGCTGACCGCCGCGGCGATCGTCGTTGCCTTCGGCACGATCTATGCGGCCCATGCGCTCTACGGTTTCCTCGGGCCCGCGTCGGCCTTCGTGCTGCTCGGCGCGACAGGGCTGCTTTCGATGCTCGGCGCGTTGCGCCACGGACCCGCGCTCGCCGGACTTGGCCTCGCCGCCTCCTACGTGACGCCGCTACTCGTCACCTCGCAGCCGGCGAACTATTGGCCGGTGGTGCTGTTCCTCGCCGTGGTCGCCGCCGCGGCCTTCATGCTGGCGAGAGCCCGGCGCTGGCTCTGGCTTGCGGTGATTGCCGTCGCCGGCGCGGTGGCTTGGGGCTTCGTGATGACGCTGGCCGGCGGCGCCGATGCCTATTGGCCGGTCACAGTGCACATTCTGATGCAACTCGGGTTGGCCGCCGTCTGCATGGCCGTCGAGCCGCATCTGGGCACGCCGGACCGCAACGCCAAGCTCGATTGGATCGCGGCGGCCGCGCTCGGTGCCATGACCTTCCTCGTCGTAACCAGCCTCGCAAGTGTGCCGTTCGAGGCTCCGGCGTGGCTGCCGCTGGGGACGATTGCAATCCTCATGCTGGCCATCGCTGCCTGGATGAGCGCGCCGGCCGGCTGCGCCGCACTCTTCGCGGGCTTTGTCGGCTTGTGCGTCCTCCTGCTCTGGCCGGGTGTCGATGCCGGGCCCGATGCCAGCCGCCTGATGCCGGGCTTGCGCGAGACGTTCCGGCTGCCAGAGACGATCTCGACCTATCTCACCTATGCGGCGCTCTCGGCACTCGGCGTCGCGGCTGCCGCGGCCCTTCGGTTGTGGCGCGGCCGTGAGCTCAGCCTCGAGATCGCAGCCCTGTACGCCGCCGCCGCGACCACGCCGCCGCTGCTGGCCCTTGTCATCACATACTTGCGCGTGACGCAGTTCGAAGCCTCGGTCCCTTTCGCGGCGGCCGCGATCGTCCTCGCCGGCCTCTTCACCCTCGCGACCGACCGCTTCCAACGGGCCGAGACGGGCGAGAGCGACGACGGTATGCGGCTCGCCACCGGAGCTTTTGCCGCGGCGGCCATCGCCGCCTTGAGTTTCGCGCTGTTCTCCGTGCTCGACCGAGGCTACCTGACGGTGGCTTTCGCCTTGGCGGCACTGGGCGCGGCCTATGTCGCCTCGGTGCGTGAGATTCCGCTGCTTCGCTACGCGGTGGCGGCACTCGGCTTCGTGGTGCTCGGCCGGATGATCTACGATCCCACCATCATGGGCGAGAGCGTGGGTAAGCTGCCCATCCTCAACTGGCTGCTCGTGGGCTATGGCGTGCCCGCGCTCGCCTTCTGGCAGGCGGCTCGGCTCCTCCGGCCGCGGGGCGAGGACACAGCCGTACGGCTTGCCGATGGGCTGACGGTGCTGTTCGTGGCGCTGCTGGCCTTCTTCCAGGTGCGACATCTCATGAACGCGGGCGACCCGTTCTCGGGCCGGATCACGCATGTGGAGCTTGGTCTGCATGTCGTCACCGCGCTCGCCCTGGCACTCGTCCTGACGAAGCTCGACCTCGCACGCGCCAATCCGGTTTTCCATTGGGCGTCGATTGCGATTGGCGGGATCGGGCTTCTCTTCGCGGTTTTTGGCCTCGGCGTCATCGGCAATCCGTTGTTCACCGGCGATGCCGTGGAGGGCCAGCCGTTGCTGTCCTCGCTACTGCTCGGCTATCTCGTGCCGGGCATCATGGCGCTCTATGTGGCGCGGCAGATCCGTGGTTTGCGTCCGGCCTGGATGACGATCGCGACCGCCACCTTGGGCCTCGTGCTCATTCTGCTCTATGTCTCATTGAGCGTCCGGCACGCCTTCCAGGGGGCGGGTATCTCGATCTGGAACCACACCACCCAACCCGAGCACTGGGCTCATTCCGCCGCTTGGCTCGCTCTCGGCGTGGCGCTTCTGCTCTACGGGCTCTGGCGCGGCGCCATCGAGGCGCGGATCGCCTCGGCGCTGCTGGTGGCGCTGGCCGCCGTCAAGATCGCCGTGTTCGATCTCGCCGATGTCGGCGGCATTTGGCGGGCGCTGTCTTTCCTCTGCCTCGGGGCCGTGCTGATCGGCATCGGTATCCTCTACCAGCGTCTGATCTTCCGGCCGGCGCCGGCGGGTACTGCTCTTCCCGCCGCGTGACCGACGATAGCGCTCTAAGCGAGAATTGAGGCGGGCACGTGCCGTCTATTCGGCACGCCCGAACCGTGCTAGAAATTGGGCATGATCAAGGTTCTAGAAAACATTATGATGCGCGCGGCCCGCTGGCCCGAGGCGGCGCAGGAAGAACTCGCACGGGTGGCACGCGAGATCGAGTTCGAGCAGTCAGGCAAGATTTACACGCTGTCCGATGACGAGCGTGCGGCCATCGAGGAAGGGCTTGCGCAAGCCGATCGTGGCGAGTTCGCGACCGATGCGGAGATGGAAGCATTCTTCAACCGTCGCGGCGCATGACGGTTCACTACACGCCTCGCGCACTCGCCGATCTCGAAAGCATTTTCACCTATCTGGACACCCACAGCCCCGGAGGGGTTCGAAATGTGCTTGCGAGGATCCGCAAGGCATTAGCTGCTCTCGATCGGGAGCCGCGCCGCGGTCAAGCGACGGACAGGGCCGACGTGCGCCGATTGCCGGTCGTGCGCTATCGCTATGCGGTCTATTTCCGGGCGCGTGGAGCTGACGTTGAGATCATCCACATCCGGCACACGTCGCGGCGTCTGCCAGAGGCGGGCGAGTTGTAAGCTCGCCGTTGGTTCGGCGTCGAGCGGCGGCCGCCCCTACGGCGCTGCCGCCGCCATCCGCCGCTCGCGCTCCTTGCGCTGCTCGCTGAGCTTGGTCGCGATTGAGGCGCCGATGACGAAGAGCGCGACGATGGCGATGAGGATCGTCGAGATGGCGTTGATCTCGGGTTTCACGCCCAAGCGCACATCCGAATAGATCTTCATCGGCAGCGTGGTGGCGCCTGGCCCCGTCGTGAAGCTCGAAATGACGAGATCGTCGAGCGACAACGTGAAGGCCAGCATCCAGGCCGAGACGACGGCCGGCAGGATGATCGGCAGGGTCACCACGAGGAACGTCTTCATCGGCGGGCAGCCCAGATCCCAGGCGGCCTCCTCGAGGTTCTTGTCGAAAGTGACGAGGCGCGATTGGATCACGACGGTCGCAAAGCACATTGTGAAGGTGATGTGGGCGAGAATGATCGTGTTGATGTCCCGGTCCATGTCGACCGCCACGAACAACAGCAGCAGGGACAGGCCGAGAATAATCTCGGGCATCACGAGCGGTGCGTAGACCATGCCGTTGAAGAGGGTCGATCCCTTGTAGCGGCCGTAGCGTGTCAGAACGATAGCGGCGAGGGTTCCCAGCACTGTTGCGACGGTTGCGCTGGCAAGGGCCACACGAATTGTCACCCAGGCCGCATCCATCAGCTGCTCGTTCTGGAACACGGAGGCATACCACTTCGTCGACCAGCCGGCCCAGACGGCGACGCTTTTTCCCGCGTTGAACGAGTAGATGACGAGCAGGATGATGGGGATGTAGAGGAAGGCAAATCCCAGAACGATCGAGACCATGTTGAAAGGCGAGAGCTTCCTCATCTGACGCTCCCTTGGTTTTTCTGCTGCTGGTTTTGGAACAGCACGATGGGCACGACGAGGATCAGCAGCAGGACTACGGCGACGGCTGAGGCCGCCGGCCAGTCGCGGTTGGAGAAGAACTCCTCCCACAACACTTTGCCGATCATCAGCGTGTCGGAGCCGCCCAGCAGATCCGGAATGACGAACTCGCCGACGGCGGGAATGAACACGAGGAAGCAGCCGGCGATGACGCCCGGCAGCGACAGCGGAAAAGTGATCTGCCAGAAGGCTTTCAGCGGTGGGCAGCCCAAATCGGAAGCGGCTTCCAGCAGCGTGTCGTCCATCTTCTCCAGCGCCGAGTAGAGCGGCAGGATCATGAAGGGCAGATACGAGTAGACGATGCCGATGTAGACGGCCGTGTTGGTCTGCAGGATGATCAGGGGCTCGGAGATGAGGCCCAAGCCCATCAGGAACTGATTGAGCAGGCCCTCGCTCGAGAGAATGCCGATCCAGGCGTAGACGCGGATGAGCAAGCTCGTCCAGAAGGGCAGGATCACGAGCATGAGCAATGTCGGCCGCCAATGGGCTGGCGCACGCGCCATGGCGTAAGCGATCGGATAGCCGATGAGCAGCATCAATGCGGTCGAGACGAACGCGATCCACAGGCTCGAGAGATAGGCAGCGACATAGATGTTGTAGTCGTCGTCCTCGGCGGGGGCTTGGGTTGCGGGCGTTTCGCCAGCCGCCGGTTCACCGGTTGCCGCAGCGGCGTCATCCGCCGGGGTTGCCGTGTCTCCGGTCGCCGCGGCATTTTCCTCAGCTGCGGGCTCCTCCTCCTCGATGCCGAACTCGTCGATGAGGCCGAAGACGCGCCGGTAGTTGTCGAGCGTCCACTCCTTCGTCTTCTCCCAGGTGCCCGCAAGTCCGTCCTTGCCGACGTCGAAAACAGGCACATAGGGCGGTTGCGCGATCTCGGGCGTCGAGATGGAGATCTTGAAGACGATCAGGAAGGGCACGAGAAAGAAGACGAGCATCCATGCATAAGGGATCCAGACGGGGATCCAACGCTTCCAGCCGTGTTTCTCTCTTTGCGCCACAGCCGCCTCCTATCGCGTCAACAGCACGCCGGCGTCACGCGGCCACCACAGCCAGACCTTGTCCTCCCAGCTGATCGGCCGCTCGACGAGGCGGGTGACGTTGGCAACGACGGTGCGAAGGTTCTGACCCGTAGGGATCTTCACGTGATAGACGGAGGCATCGCCCAGGTAGCCGATGTCGTAGACGCTGCCAGGGAGGACATTGGCGTCACTGGCCTGCGGCTCATCGAGCGAGATGCGGACCTTCTCCGGCCTGACCGCGACCCAGACCTGGTCGCCAGCCTTGACCACGGCATCGCTCTCGATGACGACCGGTTTGTCGAGGCCGCTGGCGGCGACGCTCACCATCTTCGTGGTAGCGTCGACGGAACGCACTTTGCCCTCGATCAGATTGATATCGCCGATGAAGTCGGCGACATATTTCGAATTCGGCTGTTCGTAGATTTCCGACGGCGTTGCCACCTGAATGAGCTTGCCGTGATCCATGACGGCGATACGGTCGGCGACGGTCATGGCCTCCTCCTGGTCGTGGGTGACGATCAGGAAGGTGAGGCCGACAGTCTGTTGGAGGTCCATCAGCTCGTATTGCGTCTCCTCGCGGAGCTTCTTGTCGAGGGCCGAGAGCGGCTCGTCGAGGAGGAGCACTTTCGGCCGCTTGGCGAGCGCGCGGGCGAGTGCCACGCGTTGGCGCTGGCCACCCGAGAGCTGGTGGGGCTTGCGTTTGCCGAATTTTTCCAGATTGACGAGCTTCAGCATCTCCTGCACGCGCGCCTCGATCTCACCCTTGCTTAGTCCATCTTGTTTCGGACCGAAGGCAATATTCTGCTCGACCGTCATATGGGGAAACAGCGCGTAGGACTGGAACATCATATTGACGGAGCGCTGGTAGGGCGGCAGGTCCGCGATATTCTCGCCGCCCAGACGCACCTCGCCCGCGGTCGGCTTCTCGAAGCCGGCGAGCATGCGCATCAATGTCGTCTTACCACAGCCCGATGGGCCGAGGAGGGCGAAGAACTCGCGCTCGTAGATGTCGAGCGAGACGCCGTCGACGGCGGTGAAATCACCAAACCGCTTGACGACGTTGTCGTATTGGATGAGCGGCTTGACGGCGGGATCGGTCCAGGGAGCGAACTTCCGGCGGACCGGCCCGAGCGTTTTCGATGCCATCACACGTCTCGCTGACTGAGGTGAGAAAAGTGAACCGAGCCAAGTGGAAAGCCCGGCCGAGGGGCCGGGCTTTCATTTCGTTGTGAGGCTATTTTCGTTTCATCTTGCGCCAGACGGCCGTCAGCGCCCGCTGCGCCTTCTGGTCGAAGGGCGAGGTGGTGTAGAGCCGTTTGATCGTTTCGGCGCCGGGATAGATGCGCGCGTCCTCGAGGATCTCCTTGTTGACGAGCTTCTGCGAGGCGAGGTTACCGTTGGCATAGGCGACGTAGTTCGTCGCCTTGGCGATGACCTCGGGCTTCATCAGATAGTTGATGAGGGTGTGGGCGGCCTCCGCGTTCGGCGCATCGGAAGGAATCGCCAGATTGTCGAACCACATCAGCGCGCCTTCCTTCGGGATCGTATAGGAGATCTCCGTCTTCTTCGCCTCGTCGGTGATCGAGGCGTTCTTTTCCTCGGCGCGCGTCTTGGCCTGGATCACATCGCCCGACCAGCCGACGACGATGCAGACATCGCCGTTGGCGAGTGCGTTGATGTATTCGGAGGAGTGGAATTTGCGGACGAAGGGGCGGATCTTCTTGAAGTGATCGGCTGCCTTCTTGAAGTCGGCCGGGTCTTTCGAATCCGGACTGAGGCCGAGATAGTTCATGGTTGCCGGCACGATCTCGTCGGGAGCGTCGAGCATCATGACGCCGCAGCCCTTGAAGTTCTTGACGACCTCGGGATCGAGCACGAGCGCCCAGCTATCGAGCGGCGCGTTCGGCATCGCCTCCTTTACCTTCTTGACGTTGTAGCCGATGCCGGTGGTGCCCCACATATAGTTGACGGCGTAGGCGTTGCCGGGGTCGTACTTGGCGAGGCGCTCGGAGATATCGGGCCACAAATTGGCGCTGTTCGTCAGCTTGGCTTTGTCGAGCTTCTGGAAGACGCCGGCGTTGATCTGGCGGGCGAGGAAGGCGCCGGAGGGCACGACGATGTCATAGCCGGTCTTGCCGGCGAGCAGCTTCGTCTCGAGGATCTCGTTGGAGTCGAAGACGTCGTACTGCACCTTGATGCCGGTTTCCTTGGTGAAATCGGCGAGGATCGATTCATCGATGTAGTCGGACCAATTGTAGACATGGACCGTCTTCTCCTCGGCGATCGCAGGCCAAGCGGCCGCTGCCAGAAGAGCGAGACCTGTGAGCCCTCTCAACACGTGTTTCACGTTGTGCACTCCCTTCGTCAGCCACATGCCGGCAGCCATCGTGGCCGATCAGCCGCCGTGAACTGGACCTAGTGTGATCACAAATTGTTGGCAGAGACAAGGCGAGTTGGGATAGGTTGATCCACTACGTATTGGAATTGAGGACGCGTGTGAGTACGAGCAACGATGGCGTCGCGCTCGTGGAGAGCGAGCACCTGCCGGGGGCTGGAGGAGCACCGGCGCACGAGCGTGTGTATCTCGCCTTGCGGGAGCGCATCCTGTTCGGTGGTTTCCAGCCCGGCCGGCCGGTGACGCTGCGGGGCTTGGCGGAGTCGCTCGGTGTCAGCCCGATGCCGGTGCGCGAGGCCGTGCGGCGGCTCATCGCGCAGCGCGCCCTCGAGCTGCACGACAACCGTCGCGTCTCGGTGCCCGCGATGACCGCGCGGAAATTCGACGAGATCGTCTTTGCCCGTCTGGCGCTGGAGCCCGAGCTCGCGGTGCGTGCGATGCCGCGGATCGGCGAGGTCGAGCTGGCCCGGATCGAGCAGATCGACGACGGCATCGAGGCCGCCATGGAGCGCGGCGATCCGGAAGGCTACATGCGTTCCAACCATGCTTTCCACGCGACCATCTACAACCTCGCGGCGAGCGAGACGCTGGGCGCGCTCGTCGACAGTGTCTGGCTGCAGTTCGGACCGTTCATGCGGACCGTCTACGGCCGGGTCGGCACCACCAACCTCGAAGACCAGCACCAGAAGGCCATCTCCGCCATCAGAAGGCAGGACGGCGAGGGGCTCAAGTCCGCCATCTCGGAGGACATCATGCAGGGTATGCGGTTTATCGGTGAAACGGCGTTCCGGCGTTGAGGCCGGCAACTTATCTCCGATTTGACAAGTCCGATTTGTGATCACATTATGCCCTGAGACCCCCTCCGGCACCCGTTGCCGGCTAGAGCACTTTCCGACCAAGTGGAAACCGGTCGGTCGAAAGAAAGTGCTCAAAACCAATGACCTAGAGCGCCGATATGATTCCGTCAGATCGAATAGCGCTCTAGGTTAACACCCACAAGAGCCCCCATGGCCCCCCGCACTCCCGCCGCCGGTAGCAAGACCCGCGTTCCAACCGACACGAGCGAGCTCGACTTCGCACCGCCTAAATCGCCCGAGGAGGTCCGCCGCTGGCTCAAGGCCCGCGCGATCGACGAGGTCGAATGCGCGGTCCCCGACATCGCCGGGGTCGCGCGCGGCAAGGCGATGCCGGCCTCCAAATTCGCCGAGCTGAAGCCGATGCATCTGCCGGTGTCGATCTTCTTCCAAGGCGTCACCGGCGACTACGTCGATTTCGAAGGCGACCAGGACTACACGGAAGGCGACATGGTGCTGGTGCCGGACCTCGCCACCATGCGGGAGGCCCCCTGGGCCAAGAGCCCGACCGCCCAGGTCATCCACGACACGCTCTGGCAGAACGGGACCGAGGTCGAGTATTCCCCGCGCAACGTCTTGAAGCGCATACTCCGGCTCTACGAGGCGGAAGGCTGGCAGCCGATCGTGGCGCCCGAGATCGAGTTCTACCTGACCAAGCCCAATCCCGATCCCGATTATCCGCTCGAGCCCCCGGTCGGCCGCACGGGTCGCGCCGGCACCGCGCTGCAGAGCTACGCGCTCTCCGGCGTCGACGAGTACACCGAGATCGTCGACGACCTCTACGATTTCGCGGAAGCCCAGAACCTGGAAATCGACACCATCATCCAGGAGGGCGGTACCTCACAGCTCGAGATCAACCTCATCCACGGCGAGCCGCTCGGCCTCGCCGACCAGGTCTTCTATTTCAAGCGGACGTTGCGCGAGGCGGCCCTCAAGCACGGCAACTACGCGACGTTCATGGCCAAGCCCATGGAGGACGAGCCGGGCAGCGCCATGCACATCCACCAGAGCGTCGTCGACCGCAAGACGAAGCGGAACATCTTCTCCGACGCCGACGGCAAGCCGACCGCGCTTTTCTACGGCTTCCTCGGCGGCCAGCAGAAGTTCCTTCCCAAAGCGACCTGCCTGCTGGCGCCCTATGTGAACTCCTACCGCCGGCTGGTGCCGTCGAGCTCGGCGCCCGTCAACGTCGAGTGGGGCTACGACAACCGCACGACAGGCTTGCGCGTGCCGGTTTCCACTCCCGACGCGCGCCGCGTTGAGAACCGGTTGCCCGGCGCCGACACCAATCCCTATGTGGTGCTCGCCGTCAGCCTCGCCTGCGGCTATCTCGGCATGAAGCAGAACCTCAAGCCGCGCGATCCGATGACCGGCAGCGCCTATTCGTCGGCCGATCGCCTGCCGCAAGGCCTGCTCGACGCGGTCGCCGAGTTCCAGGATTGCGCCGAGCTCTGCGAAATCCTCGGCACTGGTTTCTCGGCCCTTTACCGCCACATCAAGATCGCCGAGTTCGACAACTTCATGCGCGTCATCAGCCCCTGGGAGCGCGAGCATCTGCTGCTCAGCGTGTGAGGCAATGATCGCGATCGAGTTCAGTTTCCGGTTTGCCGCTTCCTTTCCTCCCCCTCTTGATGGGGGAGGACACCGCGCCTTGGGTTTAGCGTCAGCTAAACCCTTAGGCGCGGTTAGGTGGGGGTGGACGCCGTGTGAGATGGAACCCAGTACGCGCCTCCCCGCAAAACAACACCCCCACCTTGGCGCGCCTAAGGACTTAGCTGCTTAGCATCTAAGCCCAAGGCGCGCGGTCCACCCCCAACGAGGGGGAGGAAGGGGCGTGGCGAGTCTTGTGCTCATTCCGGAGGCGAGGCGAGCGGCGGGAAATCGTCACGCCGGATCAATCACGAGCCGACTCAGTCAAGAACAACCACCGTCCGCTTGGAGGAAACGATGAACTTTCTGGCCAATCTGCCGCCGACCGAGGACATCCAGGCGAGCGATGCCGCGCACCACATCCATCCCTTCACGGATTCCAAGCAGATCCGCGCCCAGAAGACCCGCGTCGTCTCCCGCGCCGACGGCGTCCACATCTACGAGGCGGATGGGCGCAAGCTCCTGGACGCCATGGCGGGCCTGTGGTGCGTCAACGTCGGCTACGGCCGCGAGCGCATCAACGAGGCCGTACACCGGCAAATGAGCCAGCTCGCCTACTACAACATCTTCTTCCAGTGCACGCATCCGGCCGCGACCGCGCTCGCCGAGAAGATCGCCGAGCACACGCCGGGCGATCTCGATCACATCTTCTTCACGAACTCAGGCTCGGAGAGCAACGAGACGATCATCCGGCTCGTCCGCCACTATTGGGCGGCCCAAGGCAAGCCCACGAAGACCAACATCATCTCCCGCAAGCTCGGTTATCACGGCTCCTCCATGGGCTCGGCGAGCTTGGGCGGCATGACCGGCATGCATCGCCAGGGCGGACTGCCGATCCCGGGCATCCACCACATCGATCCGCCCTACTGGTTCGGCCACGAGGGCGACATGACGCCGGACGAGCTGTGCAAGGACCGCGTCCGCCAGCTCGAGCGTATGATCGATTGGCTGGGCGAGGACAATGTCGCGGCCTTCATCGGCGAGCCGATCATGGGGGCCGCCGGCGTACTGGTGCCGCCGGACAATTATTGGCAGGAAGTGCGTCGCGTCTGCACCGAGCGCAACATCCTGATGGTGTCGGACGAGGTCATCTGCGGCTTCGGCCGCACAGGTCATTGGTTCGGCGCCGACCATTTCGGTGTCGTGCCCGACATCATGGCGATGGCAAAGGGCTTGTCGTCCGGCTACCTGCCGATCGGCGCCGTGGCGCTGTCGAGCAAGGTCGCCGAGACCTTCGTCGAGAAGGCCGGCGAATTCTATCATGGCTACACCTATTCGGGGCATCCGGCCTGCTGCGCGGCGGCGTTGGAAAACATCGCCATCCTGGAGGAGGAAGGGCTCGTCGAAGGCGCGAGGAACGGCAAGGCGGCCAAGCGCTTGCAGAAGGGCTGGAAGGCACTGGGCGAGCACGAGATCGCCGGCGAGGCCCGTATCGTCGGGATGATCGGCGCGCTGGAGCTGGTGCCGAGCAAGAAGAGCCGCAAGCGCTTCGCGGAAGAGGGCAAGGTGGGCGGCATCTGCCGCAACATCTCGGTCGACAACAACCTCGTCATGCGCGCCTGCTGGGACCGCATGGTGATCTCGCCGCCACTCTCGATCACCGAGAGTGAGGTCGACGATCTCCTCGAGAAGGCGAAGAAGACGCTGGATGACACGGCGGTGAAGTTGAGGAAGGACGGGCTGCTCTGAGGGCAGCCTCCAGTCGCCCGCCGCACGGCAAAGCGGTGATCTTCCTCTCCCCGTAGCGAGGCGTACGGGGAGAGGATGGGGTGAGGGGCGGCCGCTAGTCCGTGAGCAGGCCAAGCCCACCACTCATCTCTAATTACTGACATCCCTTGTGGCTGACACCCCTCCTGCTGCCGCCCCTCACCCTCCCCTCTCCCCGTTCGCAGCAACGGCTGCGACGGGGAGAGGAAAGGATAGGCCTCTTCACGTCTCAGAAATACGGCTGGCCGCTCGGCAACACGTCACGGAGGTTGTCTCCTTCTTTCCGCCGCGAAGTGAACGGGAAGAGGAAAGGATGGGCCGCGCATTGCAGCCTTGTCAGAAGGTGGGGTGAAAACACCGACGGGGCGATCTAGTCTCGGGTGAGCACCCACCCTCCGGAGCCCTCCCCATGTCCACCGCCAACGAAGACGCCGTCTGGATCTACAACGAGACCATCAAGATGTTCGGCTCGGTGCCGGAGCCGGGCTTCGAGACGAGGCCTGAGATGGAGCGGGTGTGGGGCCGCAACTGGGGCGTCGACAACGATGTCGGGCGGATCCGCGTCGTGCTGATGCACCGGCCGGGGAACGAGATGAACGTCGTCGATCCCAAGAAGCGCATCGAGAGCATCGGCTCCTTCGGCGACATCGAGGCCGGCTGGTACTGGCAGTCGGACACTATTCCGCCCGTCAAGGACATGCAGGCGCAGCACGACGCCTATTCGGCGCTGCTCCGCCAGGAGGGATGCGAGGTCGTCTATGTCGATGGCGATGCCGGCAATCGCTTGAAGAGCTGCTACACGCGCGATCCGCTGATTGCCGTCAAGGGTGGCGCGCTCGTGCTCCGCATGGCGCCGCGCGCCCGGCGCGGGGAAGAGCTCAACATCACGCGCACGCTCGCGCGCCTGGGCATGCCGATCTTGCGCACCCTCAACGGTACGGCCATGCTCGAGGGCGGGGGCTTTGCCTGGATCAATCAGAAGACGGCCGTGGTCTGCCGCTCGATCCGCTGCAACGACGAAGGCATCCAGCAGGTGCGCGAGGTGCTCGAGAAGCAGGGGGTTGAGCTCCTCGTCGTCGACATGACCGGCTACCAGATCCATATCGACGGCGCGTTTCTGATGATCGACCGGGATCTCGCCCTCGTCGATCCGAGCCAGCTGCCGTTCTGGTTCTTGGAAAAGCTGAAAGCGCTGAAAATCCGCACCATCGAGATCACGCCGGCGGATTCAAGCTGGATCATCAACAGCCTCGCCATCAGCCCGGGGCGCATCATCATGTCGGGCGGGGCGTCCAACCGGACGATGGACCGGATCGTCAAGGCCGGCGTCGAGGTGCTGCATCTGCCCTACGAGGCGGTCCAGCTCAACGGCGGCGGACTGCACTGCTCGACGACGCCACTGATCCGGGATTCGATATGGTAAGTCAGGAACCGTAGGTTCTGATGTCCCAAGTCAACGATGCTGGTCGCGGGTTTGCAAGGCCGCTCGTTGGTGACGAGGGGCGGTGAT
>JANNSX010000400.1:0-23011 GCA_031403155.1 Hyphomicrobiaceae bacterium | reverse complement strand
CTGAAAGAGCGCGACCGCGGAGACGTGTTCGAGGCGGCGGCTGGCCGCCTCGACACGAACGCGCAATCGATCGAAATGGACCTGTGGGTCTGTCGCGTCAGCCCGCGCTTCTAAAGACGCCTCTGCAGAAGCGCCCCTCGCCGGGTGACCGCTTGAGAGTATGAGGCCGTGTCAACAGGCGGGGATAAGTTTTGGGGGGTATTTTGTGGGGGATGGTGAATCAAGAGGGGCGGTGGGCGGGTTTGCAGAGAAAGCTGCCGTCGGTCCCGTCTCCTGCTCAGTGAAGGGATCGCGAAAACACTATGGCTGCTCGACCCCCGACAGCAGACACAGGTCGAGGCGGCGGAAGGAGCTGCTTAGAACAGGCCGTACATTTCTTCTTCAGCGCGCACGTCCCGCAGCATTCGAAGCTGTGCATCCGCATCGAGTTGTTGAGCAGCTCAGCGCCTAAAGGGAGTTGGCATATCTGGAAATGACTTCGCGCGCTCTGACAATGCACTCGCGCAACTCGCTTGCGGGGACGGCGGAGACAGAAGCGGGATCTGAAGGCGCGTGGCGCTGGTCGTTAGTTCGGATATTTGCACGTTTCATAATGAAACCTACGTAGCTCTTTTCGATCCCGATTGACGCGAAGGATGACCGTCCACCCAGGGCCGCCTGGATGGCTTCGATGGCCTTATAAAGTTCGGGAAGCGGAGCATGCGGGGTGAGGATAGCCCTGATGAGGTACTCGATGGCGTATAGCAATGGGGCGCTTCGTTGCAGCGCGGCTGTGCGAGCTTGCGTACCAGCCGCAAGCTCGTGTTCCAATATGATATCGCGGATGCGAGAAATGTCGGACGACACGGGAGGGACAGCAGCAAGACCCAAGAATACACGAGGGTCTCGCAGGATAACGTCGTTGGCGTGGAGTATCGGGACGTGGAGGCGTATCGGATCGAGAAGTCGGTAGAGAAGAATCGGTTGAAGAATCTGGACCATTAACTGGAGGTCTTGTTTGCCTGCCGATGAAGAGTCGACTGTGATGGAAGCCGGATCGTTCCAGCGAATTGTAAATTCCTGAAGTGCAAGAGGTGGCGTTGTGCCGCGATGTGTATTGCCGGTTACTTCGATGACTACGCTGGTCAAGCTCTCACTCTTCGTTGCGCAGAAGTGTATGCCGGATCGTCGTGTCGGTCTTTATGTAAAAAATCACGATGCGAGGCTCCGCGATGAAAGGGTTGGATACCGTGTACCATAGAAACGACCTCTCGCCCCTCACTGCACCGGCAGATACGAAAACGTAACCTCGCGTTGTCGATCCAGACTTCGGTTCTCAGGCCTTAACTGTGTATCTTTCAATGGCTGCTTCGGTGCAGGGGCCGCCGATCTCGACGCCTCACTGTCGGCTGAACCACCCCCAGCTACGGACATCAACCGCAGCTGAGCGCGGCTCGTAAACGCCGGAACGGTGGACGTCCGCAAATGTATATGTGCAGAAGAAAATCTTGGCGTGCCGGGTACCCGCCCCACCCCACCCTCATCAAATCTTCTGATTCCACCCACCCACCTCGGGGAACCGCGCCAGCCGCGCCTCGATATCGCGGAACATGGCGATCTTGTTGGCTTCCGACACTGGGCTCTCGACGACCACGACGAGCTCGGGCTTGTTCGATGACGCGCGGACCAACCCCCAGGTGCCGTCGGCGAGCGTCACGCGCACGCCGTTGACCGTGACGAGATCGCGGATGGCCTGCCCGGCGATTTTCTCCGCCGCCTTCTCTGCCGACTGATACGCCGCCGTCACCTTCTCGACCACGCCATACTTCTTCTCATCATCGCAATGCGGCGACATGGTCGGCGACTGATAGGTTTTCGGCAGCGCGCGCTCGAGATCGGCCATGGATTTTCCGGGCGCCCGGTCGAGCATGTCGAGCACGGCTACGCCTGAGACGAGGCCGTCGTCATAACCGCGACCGAGCGGCGTGTTGAAGAAGAAGTGGCCGGACTTCTCGAAGCCGACGAGCGTGCCGTGCTGGTGGTTGTAGCGCTTGATGTAGGAGTGGCCGGTCTTCCAATAGGCCGTCGTGGCGCCGTTGGCGATGAGCACCGGATCGGTCGCGAACAGGCCGGTCGACTTTACATCGACGACGAAGCGCGCGTTCTTGTGGATGGCCGACAGATCGCGGGCGATCATGACGCCGACGCGATCGGCGAAGATCTCGCGCCCCTCGTTGTCGACGACGCCGCAGCGATCGCCGTCGCCATCGAAGGCGAGGCCCACATCCGCGCCATGCGCCTTCACCGCATCGCTGACGGCGTGCAGCATCTTCAGGTCTTCAGGATTCGGGTTGTGGTTGGGGAACGAATGATCGAGATCGGTATTGAGACCGACCACCTCGCAGCCCAGACGCGTCAGAACCTCCGGCGCGAAAGCGCCCGCAGTGCCGTTGCCGGTGGCGCAGATGACCTTCAGCTTGCGCTTGAACTTCGGCCGGTTGGCGAGATCGGCCATGTAGCGCTCGGCGAGGTCGGGCACGTGGATGTAGCGCCCGCCATCGCGCAGCTCGCCCGCGCCAGAAAGTACGATCTCCTTCAGCTCAGCCATCTCCTCGGGCCCGAAGGTCAGCGGCCGGCCCAGCCCCATCTTGATGCCGGTCCAGCCATTGTCGTTGTGGCTCGCCGTCACCATGGCGACGCCTTCGATATCGAGGGCGAACTGGGCGAAATAGGCCATCGGCGAAAGCGCCAGGCCGATGTCGTGCACCTCGGCGCCACCGGCCATCAGGCCCATCATCAGCGCCTGTTTCACCGAAGCCGAATACCAACGGAAATCGTGGCCGACGACGAAGCGCGGCTTCACGTTCCGGCGGCGCGCCAGCATCGCCAGTCCAACGCCGATCGCATTGAGCCCCATGAGATTGATTTCACCCGGGAACAGCCAGCGCGCGTCATACTCGCGGAAGCCCGTGGGCTTCACGAGCGGCAGCCGCTCGAAGTCGAGCGTATTGGGTTGCAAGTCGGCGCGCGGCTTCGGCAGCATGATGGATGTCATGGGAAAGTCTCGCATGGGCTGCGGCCGAGCGTCTACTGCTGCAGGACGAGCTTGTTGCCGCGGATGTCGATGCGCTCAAGGCGACTGAGGAACGACATGCCGAGCAACGTCGCGAACAGCTTGCCCGGCTCCGCGACGAAGGCCTTGACGTCCTTGACCTCGATATCGCCGATGCGGATCGCGGAAAGCGTCACGGGGGCGATGCGGGCATTGCCGTTGGCCGTGCGCGAGACGTGGGTGAAGTCGGAGTCACTGAGCGAGAGGCCGATTTCCTCCGCGTCCTCGTAAGTGAGGGCGACGCCAGTTGCTCCCGTGTCGACCAGAACGTTGACGGCCTTGCCGTCGATATAGGCCTCGGCCTCGAAATGGCCGTTCTCGCCCGCTTGCAGGAAAACAATACGGTCGAAGCCGGAGGCTTCCCCCGCGAGAGCGGCGGACTCGGCGGCGTCGGCCTCCTCAGCCGCTTGCTCGGCCGCGGCTTCCGGGCGGATCAGCGCTTGGAGGGTGTCGAAATGATAAACGGTCAGGAAGGTGCCGGCGATGCAGCCCGTCCAGAGGGCCAGCGAACGCAATGCGGCCGTCGCACTCTCACTCATATGCGATCTCTCGACGCCAAAATCCGTCAACCGCCGCGACGGCTGCGCAGCGTCAGATAGTCACCCGAGAACTCATATGACCCCAGTTTGCTTAAAAAACTCATACCGAGCAGGCTTTCGTCGAGCGCGCCGGACTGGGCGACAAGCGCCTCGACGTCGCCGAAGGCGATAGTCCCGACCACGATGGAATTCAGCCGGATGGGCGCCGCGAAGGCCGTGCCATTGGCCGTCTGGACGGGCACCACATAGGCAAGCTGGGCGATGTCGATGCCGGCCCGCTCGGCGTCCGTGCTCTTGAGCACCACCGAGCTCGCGCCCGTGTCGACCAGCATCGTGATCTGCGTGCCGTCGACGACGGTTCGGGCGACGAAATGGCCATCGGTGCGCTTGCGCAGGCGTACGGCCTGCTCGCCCTCGGAAACCGTCTCGACGCCGAGATCGGTACCGGCCGGCGTCAGCTCGCCGATGACGCGTGCGGCCACGATCTCGAGTTCGTCCTTGAAGCCGTAGACCGCGACGAGGCCGAGCCCAAGCGCGCCC
The DNA here is from genome assembly GCA_031403155.1 of Hyphomicrobiaceae bacterium. Lineage (GTDB taxonomy): Bacteria > Pseudomonadota > Alphaproteobacteria > Rhizobiales > Hyphomicrobiaceae > JANNSX01. Next base: position 18,841 of record JANNSX010000400.1, on the reverse strand, counting down.
CAGAGCGCGATATCGCGGGCGGCATCCTTGAGGCGTCCCCGGTAGTCGCCAATGAGCGGCAGGCCGACGAAGATGGCCATCGCCAAGCCACCGATGACCAGAGCGAGGTCGGTCGCCTCCAGGCCAGCAACGGTTCCCTCGCCGTGCGTGACCACCAGCATCAGGCCGGCGATGATGAGTAGGCCTAGAGCAATCCAGGAGCCCATGTCATTTGTCTCCCGCCGGATGCATCTGCCGGCGCGCTGGCAGGAGAGCCATGATGTGCTTGCGCTGGGCGTCGCTGAGCCGCGGCCACAGCGCGATCTCGTCGAGCGTGCGGGCGCAGCCCGTGCACAGCCGCGTAACGGGATCGATGTCGCAGATCTTGATGCAGGGTGAGTCCATGGGTTCTCTTGCCGGACGCGATCGCCAGCTGTGTGAATCTAGAGTGCTTCCGGAAAAGTGCGAAGTGGTTTTCCGAAAAGAAGCACGACAAACCAAGGAACTAGGGTGTTGAAGTGATTCAACGAAAAACGGAAACACCCTAGGGAGCCGTAGCGGCCGACACAATGCCGCCGGGGCCACACTGGTCCACTCAAGCGGCGCGATTGCGCCCCCGGAGTACGGCGAGCTTTGATCTCGGCCGCTCGCTGCGGTGGCTCTCCTCGCCCAGCGGCTGCAGTGGCTCGACAGACTGCAGCACGCGCTCTTTTGGCAGCCTGACGATCGCCTCGGTCCCGCGCCGGATCTCGCTCAGCAGCTCGAAGGTGCCGCCGTGCAGCTCGACGAGGCTTCTGACGATCGGCAGGCCGAGCCCCGAGCCACCTTCCGCCGAGGTATGCGCCAGCGAGCCCTGACCAAAGGCCTGCATCACCCGCGGCAGTTCCTCCTTGGGAATTCCAGGACCGGTGTCCTTGACGCTCAAAATCTGTCCGCCGTCCTCGCCGCGCCGGATGCCGAGCGTGATGTGGCCGCCCGGCGGCGTGAACTTGATGGCATTGCCGAGCAGGTTGATGCAGACCTGCCGGAGTGCCCGCTCGTCCGCCCAGATCGGCGGCAGGTTTTCGTCGAAGTCCTCGATGAGCTTGAGCGCCTTCGATTCCGCCTTGAGCTTCAAAAGGCGCTCGCACTCGTCGACCACATCGACGAGGTGGGTCGCTTCCTCTTGCAGCTCGTGCTTGCCGGCCTCGATGCGCGACAGGTCGAGAATCTCGTTGATGACGTGCAGCAGATGCTTGCCGCTCGAATGGATGTTGCCGGCGTAGTCGAGATACATCGCGTTCTGCATCGGCCCCATCATCTCGGTCTTCATGACTTCCGAAAAGCCGAGGATGGCGTTCAAGGGGGTGCGAAGCTCGTGGCTCATATTGGCCAGGAACCGCGACTTGGCGACGTTGGCTTCCTCGGCTCGCCGCCGCGCTTCCTCCGAGATCGAGGTTGCGTGCTCGAGCTCGGCGATGAGGCTGTCCTTCTCCGCCTTGTACTCGAGCATGGTCATGACAGTCGCGTTGAGACCTTTGGCGAGGAAGATGAAGTAGACGTGGATGCCGACCGCCATCGAGGCCATGGCCCAGTAAAAGGGGTCGTTGAGCAATAGGAAGCGCAGCACGAGGGCGCAGGTGATCGGGATCGTGCCGGCGTAGATGATCGGCATCACCGTCGAGGCAAACATGAGCCGGATCGTCAACACCACGACAAGCGAGGCGAACAGGAAAGTATGCGCCATCGGCTCCGACGGGTTGGCGCCGACGAGCACGATGCCGGCCCAGGTGACGCCGTAGAAGGTCTCGACGCCGACGAGCTGCGCTTTCCACCGCTTGATGTCGACCTCGGCGCGGGGCGTCGCGCGGAAGTCGTAGAACCAGCGCATCTGCACCGAGCGGGCGAGGAAGACGGCACCGACCCAGAGCAACGCGTGCCCGGGCTGGGCCCAGAACATCGAGGCGAGCGCGATGATGATGGCGAGGAGCGGGATGGTGAGGATGGCGCCGAGCTCGTTCTTCACGAACATCGACAGCAGCTCGTACTCGAACTCGGGCTTGGCCACGCCGGAAGTCAACCGGCGGCGCGCCTCCGCGACCTGGGATTGCTGCGGCTTGCCGGCGGGGCGTATCATGCCCGCCGGGCCCCTAGAGTGCTTCCGGAAAAGTGCGAAGCGGTTTTCCGAAAAGAAGCACGACAAACCAAGGAATTAGGGTGTTGAAGTGATTCAACGAAAAACGGCAACACCCTAGGGCCCGTGGCTGCCGGCGCGCTCGTCATGTCGTTGCCTCGATGCCTGCCTCCGGCGGGGCACGTTTTGGTCTTGCCGCCGGTCCGAGCTGCAACTCTCTGTTCTATTTGCTAAGTTTTCGTTTATTCCGGCTTCGGAACTGGACGGGGCGCATGCGCAACTTGAAATACTCGGACCGGCGCTGGATTGCCGTGCTGGTGCTTATCCTGGTGCTCGCCGGCCTGTCCCGCTTCGGACCGAGGAGCATCGATGCCACCCAAGGCAACATGCGGGCGGTCGATGGCGACAGCTTTCACCTCGGCTCCGATGAGGTCCGCCTCGTCGGCATCGACGCCCCGGAAGGCCGCCAAACCTGCGAGAAAGACGGCCGGAGCTGGGCCTGTGGCGAGGAGGCGAGGCGACGGTTGCAGGGCCTGGTCGGCGGGCGCGAAATCAAATGTGACGTCGAGGATCGCGACAAGCACGGCCGGCTCTTGGCGGTCTGCCGGGTGGGCGAGGTCGAGCTCAACCGCTGGATGGTCGAGCAGGGGTGGGCCGTGTCCTATGGACGCTATCTCGATGCCGAGCGGGCGGCCGAGCGAGCCCGCCGCGGCATCTGGGCCAGCCGGTTCGAGCGCCCGCGCGAGTGGCGGGACCGCAATATGGGCGGGTGAGGGGGGTTGCAGGAGGCAGAATCGATGAAACTCTACGACACGCCGCTCGCGCCCAATCCGCGCCGGGTCCGGATGTTTCTCGCCGAGAAGGGGATCGATATCCCGCGCGAGGAGGTCAATCTCATCGAGGGCGGCGCCAAGACCGAGGGCTTTTCGCAATTGAATCCGATGCAATCGGTGCCGGTGCTCGTGCTCGACGACGGGTTTGCGTTGAGCGAGACGATCGCCATCTGCCGCTATGTCGAGGAGGCGTTGAAGCCCGAGCCTAATCTCTTCGGACGCAACCCCCGCGAGCGCGCGGAAATCGAGATGTGGAACCGGCGTGTCGAGCTCAAGCTGTTCTTCCATATCGCCCAGGTGTTCCGGCATTTGCATCCGCGCCTGGCCGCGTTGGAGCAGCCGCAGGTGGCGGTGTGGGGCGAGGCGAACAAACCCAAGGTGATGGCGCAGCTCGCCTTCTGGAACGAGGAATTCGGCAAGCGGCCCTTCGTTGCCGGAGACCGGTTCACGATCGCCGATATCACGGCGCTGGTCGCCATCGACATGATGCCGCGGGCGCGGCTCGAGCGGCCGGCCGGGCTCACGCATCTGGAGCGCTGGCACGCCGAGGTCTCGGGCCGGCCATCCGCCCAGGCATGACGGCCGCCCCCTCGAAGCTCGACGCGCTCGTCGCGGAAATTCGGGTCTGCCGCCGGTGCGTCGAGGCGCCTTCAGGCAAACCGCTTTCGCACGCGCCGCGACCTGTGCTCCGGGTCTCGGCGACCGCGCGGCTCGCCGTGGTGGGACAAGCGCCCGGTACGCGCGTGCACGCCTCGGGCATCCCCTTCTCCGATCCGTCCGGCGCCCGGCTCCGCTCCTGGATGGGGGTGACCGATGAGGAGTTCTATGACGTCTCGCGCGTCGCCATCATCCCCATGGGGTTTTGCTTTCCCGGACTAGATGCCAAGGGCGGCGACCTGCCGCCGCGCAAGGAATGTGCGCCGCTGTGGCGGGAGCGGCTGATGGCGCTGCTGCCGCGGATCGAGCTGATGTTGCTCGTCGGCGGCTATGCCCAGCGGTGGCATCTCGGAGCGGAGGTTAAGGGCATGGGTCTGACAGATATCGTTGCCGATTGGCGGCGCATCTCGACGGCCCGCCGGCCCTGCCGGATGTGGCCGCTGCCGCATCCCTCCTGGCGGAACAATGCCTGGTTCAAGCGCCATCCCTGGTTTGAAGCGGAGGTGGTGCCGGAGTTGAGAACCGCCTGCCGGGGGATGCTGGATTAGACGCTGTGTCTCAGTTTTAACTTCGCGGCTGGTCCAACAAATTTCCCACCGGCCGTCAGCTTGCTGGTTTATGCGGCCAAGCCCATCGGAGGCATTGTCGCGACGGGCCAGTTGGCCTCAATACATTATTGGAACACAGATATCCGACATTTCGGACATAACGAGAACAGTGTTACGCCGCTCCTTTAGCGCCGCCAGCGTCCCGGCCTCGTCCTGCTCGATGAGCCGGCTGTATTCCGCCACGTCGGCGACAAGGATAGCAGCGAGGCGGCGGGTGGTGGTCATTCGGGCAGCCCTCCGGCACGTAGGCCCACGGCCAGCCTGCTCCGATCTTCCTGTTGGTAATAGAGGATATTTTCCTCAAGGTCTGCGGCCGAAACATTGGGGACGAGGTCAGTCAGTTGCCTTATTGCTCTTTTTGCCTTGTCGGTCTCGCCTGCAAGGCCATATGACGCTGCCGCCATGATGTAAAGGATCGGGTGTCCGGGGCGTTGCTGAATGGCCAGTTGAGCGGCAGACGCGGCCTCGGCATACCTCCCAGCCTGGAAATGAGCGAACGCGTAAAAGAGCTGATACTCATCGCCAAAGATATCGCGGGGACTTAAGCGTACGCCACGATCGATGCACTCGATGGCTTGGTCTGACCGTCCGCCCATGGCATGGGCAGCCCCAAGAAGACCGTGCGCATATGCGAAGTTGGGGCTCGCATCGATGGCTCGGCTGAACGCGCCGACTGCTTCCGAATCTTTCAGCTTCGCAGTAGCGACAAAGCCATGCGCAAGATAAGCCCAGGGCTCCTGGGGATCACACGCGACCGCGCGATCGGCCCCTTCTGCAGCTTCAGCAAAGGCTGTATCGCGGTTCTCCCAACCCTGAATCGCGCGCCATGCAAGGCAGACCGCGCGCAAGCCATGAGCTTGCGCGTAGCTGCGGTCCAGCTCAACGGCGCGGTCGAGCATGCCAAGGGCTTCTTTGGTGGCGGCGTCCGTATGCTGACTGTAGAGGAACATCCCGCGGACAAAACTCTCCCAGGCATCCAAACTTTGGGGCGGTTTCCGTTTTAGGCGGTTATGCTCTGCAGCATAGAGCTCAGGCTGAATGCAGCCGATCACGCTTTCAGTTATTGTGTCCTGAATTGCGAAGACGTCGTCGAGCGCCCGATCGTAGCGCTCCGCCCATAGGTGATTGCCGGTCTGTGCCTCGACAAGCTGCCCAGTAATCCGAATGCGGTTGCCGCCTTTGCGCACGCTGCCCTCGAGCACGTAGCCAACCCCCAGTTCGCGCCCGACTTGGCGGACATCCACGTTTCGGCCCTTGTAGGTGAAGCTCGAGTTGCGTGCGATCACGAACAGCCATCTCAGCCGCGAGAGGCCGGTGATGATATCCTCGGCGATCCCATCTGCGAAGTAGTCCTGTTCGGGGTCGCCGCTCATGTTCTGGAAGGGCAAGACGGCTATCGACGGCCTGTCAGGGAGCGCCAGAACCTCGCCCCCAGAAGGTGCCTCACTCGATTCAACCAGCGCCTGCACCCTATAGACACGGACCGGACGCGCGATGTTTTTGAGCGCGCGCTCGCCCAGATCCACAAAATCGAGTTGCAGACGATCTCGCACCTGATCGCGAACCGTGCGCGATACGAGAACGCCACCTGGATCGGCAATTCCTTCGAGTCGCGCTGCGATGTTGACACCGTCGCCGAGAATGTCGTCGCCGTCGATGACGACATCGCCGACGTTGATGCCGATTCGAAATTCAATGCGCTTGTCTGATGGCACACCGACGTTGCGCTGCGCCATCCCACGCTGCATCTCGACCGCGAATCGCACGGCGTCCACCGCGCTCGCAAACTCAATCAGGGCACCGTCACCGGAAGTCTTGACGATGCGTCCATGATGCTGCTCGACGTTGGGTTCGATGAACTCGCGTCGATGCGTACTGAGGGCAGAAATTGTGCCTTCTTCGTCGATGCCTACGAGGCGCGAGAATGCCACCACGTCGGTGGCCAGGATTGCAGTGAGTCGTCGTTGAACGTGCTCGCTGGCCATGAGGTGCATCTGGTCTGCAATATTCTGCAGCCGACTATAATTCTGGTTGGATGGGAAGTCTATCAAACCAGACTTCAGGATATGGCGTCTTTGTATGGATGACGCGCCACGGACACCGCATAGTCCGCCGCTTCGCAAGCGGCCAGATGTCCGGAATCTCTGCAAAACTTTGCACCGGATCACGCGCGTGGGAAGATTTCGACAGGACCGCTCCGGATCATTCGCGTCGCGTACGGACGATCGGGTTTCGCTGTTAGGCGCACTTGCACGTCGCGGACACCATCCCGATGGGTTGCTTCCGGAAGCTCAGGTTGAGACCCGACCGGAATAGGGCATGATTTGCTATTCCTCAGCAGATTTCGTATCATTTCGCGCAATATGGTTCCCAGTGCATCGGAAATCTGAAATGACCTCGCCAGTCGACGTCTCCCTCGACGCCATGGATGTGAAAATTCTCCGGCTCCTTCAGGAGGACTGTACGCTGCCCGTCGCCGAGATCGGCAAACGCGTTGGGCTTTCGACCACGCCGTGCTGGCGGCGCATTCAGCGGCTCGAGGAGACGGGCGTCATCCGGAAGCGCGTCGCCGTGCTCGACCCGCGGTCCGTGAACACCGGCGTCACGGTCTTCGTCGCCATCACCACCAATCAGCACACGAAGGACTGGCTCGATCGCTTCCATGCGGCGGTCGTCGATTTTCCGGAGGTCGTCGAGTTCTACCGCATGAGCGGGCAGGTCGACTATATGCTCCGCGTCGTCGTGCCCGACATCGCCGCCTATGACGCCTTCTACAAGAAGCTCATCTCGCGCATCGAGCTCTCCGACGTCTCCTCGAGTTTCGCCATGGAGCAGATCAAATACACGACCGCGCTCCCGCTCGATTTCGCGCTGCCGCCAGGCCAGCAAAGGAAACGCAAGGCGGAGGAGTAAGCCCTCCGGCGCTCGTGGTGTCGGCATTTGCCAAGATTGCGGCCCGTTCGCCACTTCTTAGGCGGGCCGTGCCATGTTTGGCCAATCTGTCTCCTTGTCGCTTTTGTCCCCATTTGTCGCGTCATGTTCACCGCCCAACGCACGAGCCTCAAACTGCGCATCGCCAGCGGCAAGGCGCTGCCGGCGATCTGGCTTGCGCTCGGCTCGTCGGCGATCGTGGAAGCCGCCGCGCGCGCCAAGCCTGCCGTGATCGTGCTCGACAAACAACACGGTCTCTTTGATCGCGCGAGCCTCGAGGCGGCGATCGGCCTCGTGCCATCAGGCGTTTCCGTGATGGTGCGCGTCGCCGAGAACTCCGAGACCGCGATCGGTGAAGCGCTCGATGCGGGCGCTGAGGGCGTGATCGTGCCGCTCGTCGAGACCGCCAAACAAGCCCGCCGCGCCGTCCGGCATGCGCATTTCCCTCCCTTTGGTGAGCGCTCGGGCGGCGGTGTCCGCCCGCTTGGCAATTTCGCCAGCTACTTCGAGCGCGCCAAAGCCCACACCGTCGTCGCCGTGATGATCGAGACGAAGCGCGGCGTGAAGAACGCGAAAGAAATCGCGCGCGTGCCAGGGGTCGACATGGTGTTCATCGGCACCGGCGATCTCGCGATCTCGGTCGGCAGCTTCCCAAACTTCGATCTCGCCGTCATGCGCGCGGCCGCCAAGGTGCATCGCGCCTGTCGCAAGGCCTGGACGCCCTGCGGGATCTTCACGCCCAATGCCGATATGGCGGCGCTGCGCCGCTCGCACGGCTATCGCATGGTCGTCGTCGCCAACGACATCGAGGTGGTCGCCAAGGGCTTCGCCGACGCGGTGAAAGCCTTCGAGACGGCCCCGGAGAAGCCCCCCTTGCCCGCCCCGGCCGGCGAGCTGCCGACGGTCGGCGGCTGATTTTCACCTTCTTGCCCATCGCTCTGGCATCCGGCGGCTCGCCGGAGCAATATGCGCCCGACCTCATGCCAGGGGAGTACACCCATGTCCGCCGCCGAAACACTCGAAAAGCTCGCCAAGCAGCTCGCCAAGGGCAAGATCCGGGTCGTCGATCTGACGCAAACGCTGAAGGCCTCGACGCCCGTCATTCAGCTGCCGCCGCCCTTCGCGCCGTCCAAGCCGTTCTCGAAGGAAGTGATTTCCCATTACGATGAGAAGGGCCCGGCCTGGCACTGGAACAACCTCTCGATGGGCGAGCACACGGGCACGCATTTCGATGCGCCGATCCATTGGGTGACCGGCAAGGACACCAAGGACGGCGCGACCGACACCATCGATCCGCAACGGCTCGTGGCACCGGCCTGCGTCATCGACTGCTCGAAGGAAGCGAAGAAGGACGAGCGCTTCGTCATGACGCCAAAGCACATCCAGGCGCACGAGGAGGAGCACGGCAAGATCCCGGCCGGCTCCTGGGTGCTGATGCGCACCGACTGGTCGAAGCGGACCGATCCCGCGAAGTTCCTCAACGCCAAGGAGGATGGTCCGCACGTGCCGGGGCCGAGCGCGGACGCCATCAAGTATCTCATCGAGAAGCGCGATGTCTTGGGCTGGGGTGTCGAGTCGGTCGGCACCGATCACGGCCAGGCCTTCGGCTTCGAGCCGCCGTTCCCGGCACACGCGCTGATGCACGGCGCGGGAAAGTTCGGATTGGCGAGCTTGTGCAACCTTGATCAGTTGCCGGCGCGCGGCGCGATCCTCATCACGCCGCCCCTCAAGATCGAGAACGGCACCGGCAGCCCGCTGCGCGTGCTGGCGCTGGTGGCGGAGTAGGGACTTTCAATGGCCGAGCGTTCGTCAACAGCAGCATCACTGGCAGCGACACGAGTATGCTGTGCAAACGCGATTGATGATCGGCTTATTCTCACCGCTTCTTTTCCTCCCCCTGTCAATGGGGGAGGACGGATCGCCTTGGGTTTAGCGTCTGCTAAACCCTTAGGCGATCCTAGGTGGGGGTGCTCGCCGCTTGATAGCAATCTATTTGGCGGCCGCGCAGCAAAACAACACCCCCACCTAGGCGCGCCTAAGGACTTAGCTGCTGCGCATCTAAGTCCAAGGCGCGCGGTCCTCCCCCATCGTCGTGCCGAAGGCGCGCCTCCGGCACGAAGGGGGAGGAAAGTACGCGGCGAGTTTGCGGTCTCTGACGTATCGCATTTGCGACTGATCTGCGAAGATTCCGGAGGCGGGTGATGGCCGAGCGCTCGTTCAAGAAGGAAGTGCAGTCGCTGTACTTGAGCGACGGCGAGGAGTTCCGCGGCGAGGGAATTCTAGCGGTGACGAAGGCGCTGCTGCAGTCGGGTGTCTCCTATGTCGCCGGCTACCAGGGCGCGCCGATCTCGCATCTGATGGACGTGCTCTCGGATGCGAACGACATCCTCGCCGATCTCGGCGTGCATTTCGAAAGCTCGGCGAGTGAAGCGACGGCTGCGGCGACGCTGGCGGCGTCGGTCAACTATCCCTTGCGCGGCGCGGTCACGTTCAAGTCGACGGTCGGAACAAATGTCGCCGCGGATGCACTCGCCAATCTGGCCTCCGGCGGCGTGACCGGCGGCGCGCTCCTCATCGTCGGCGAGGATTACGGCGAAGGCTCCTCGATCATGCAGGAGAGGAGCCACGCCTTCGCGATGAAGAGCCAGGTCTGGCTGCTCGATCCCAAGCCGCATCTGCCGACGATCGTCGATATGGTCGAGAAGGGCTTCCAGCTGTCGGAAGCCTCGAACACGCCGGTGATGCTCGAGCTGCGCATTCGCGCCTGCCACGTCTACGGCCGCTTCACGACAAAGAAAAATGTGCGGCCGAGCTTCACGCTGAAGGACGCACTCGAGACGCCCATCCGCGATGTATCGCGCATCGTGCTGCCGCCCTCGACCTATCTCCACGAGAAAGAGAAGATCGAGAAACGCTGGCCGGCAGCGGTCAAGTTCATCGAGGACAATCATCTCAACGAGTTCCACGACGGCAAGCATGACGACATCGGCATCGTGCTGCAGGGCGGAATGTACAACACCGTGCTGCGCGCGCTCGAGCAGCTGGGCTTGGCGGACGCCTTCGGCAATTCCGACATTCCGCTCTATGTCATGAACGTCACCTATCCGCTGATCGACAACGAAATGAAGCGCTTTGCGCTCGGGAAGCGGGCGATCGTCATCGTCGAGGAGGGGCAGCCGGAGTTCATCGAGCAGGCGGTCAACACGATCCTGCGCCGCGCCGATATCGGCACGAAAGTGCACGGCAAGGACATGCTGCCGATGGCGGGGGAGTATACGGGGCTCGTCGTGCGTGGCGGTTTGGAGACGTTCCTTTCGACCTACGGCATCGGCACCAAACCCAAGGCGCCGCCCAATAGTGACGCTGCCGGGCGGCGCCAGAAAGCCCTCGATCTCATCAAGGGCGGCAAGGTGCATCCGCGTCCACCTTCTTTCTGCACCGGCTGCCCAGAGCGGCCGATCTTCGCCGCCATGAAGTTGGTCGAGCGGGAGCTCGGCCAGCACCACGTCTCCTGCGATATCGGCTGTCATCTCTTCTCGATCCTGCCGCCCTTCAACATCGGCAACACGACCATGGGCTATGGCCTGGGTGGCGCAGGCGCCGCGGCGCTCAATGCGCCGGCGTCAAAGCGCGCGATCGCCGTCGTCGGCGACGGCGGCTTCTGGCACAACGGGCTGCTGTCGAGTGTCGGCAACTCGGTGTTCAACAAATCCGACAACGTCACCATCATCGTCGACAACGGCTACTCGGCGGCAACCGGCGGGCAGGACCTGCTCTCCTCCAAGCACTCAAACGACATCCGCACGACGAAGAACCCGATCGAGAAGGCCGTGCGCGGCGTCGGCGTCGAGTGGGTGCGCACGATCACGCACACCTACAGCGTCGCCGCCATGCGCGACACGCTGAAGGAGGCGCTGACCACCAAGGTCAAGGGGCCGAAGGTCATCGTTGCCTCCTCCGAATGCATGCTGAACAAGCAACGGCGCGAGAAGCCGCTGCGTGCGAAAGCCGAGAAGGACGGCAAGCGCGTGGTCAAGGAGCGCTTCGGCGTCGACGCGGAAACCTGCACGGGCGATCACTCCTGCATAAGGCTTTCTGGTTGCCCATCATTGACGGTGGCGCCGCATCCCGATCCCCTGCGCAAGGACCCGGTGACGAAGGTGATCTCCTCCTGTGTCGGCTGCGGGCTATGCGGGGAGATTTCCCACGCCGCCGTGCTCTGTCCGTCTTTTTATCGCGCCTCCGTCATCGCCAATCCGCAGTGGGGCGAGCGCGTGATGGGCCGTATCCGCCAGAGCGTCATCGGTTGGCTGTCGCGGCGGATGGGTCTCGACAAAGCGCCGCCGGCATTGCCGCAGGCCGCGGAGTAGGCCGGCATGGAGGAGGGGGCACCGCGTGCGATCAGGCTCGCCATTCTCGCCATGGGTGGCGAGGGCGGCGGCGTGCTCGCCGACTGGGTCGTCGATCTTGCCGAGCATGCCGGCTACCTCGCGCAGGCGACCTCGGTGCCCGGAGTGGCGCAGCGCACGGGTGCCACGATCTACTATCTGGAGCTGTTTCCGAAGCCGGCAATGAACGGTCGCGATCCCGTTCTGGCGCTGATGCCGGTGCCGGGCGACGTCGACATTGTCATTGCGTCCGAGCTCATGGAGGCGGCACGCGCGGTGGAACGCGGGCTCGTGACGCCGGATCGGACCGTCCTCATCGCCTCGACCAACCGCGTCTATGCGATGACCGAGAAGATCGCCATGGGCGATGGGCGCTCGGATGGCAAGCCGCTCGTCGAGGCGATCGGTTTGGCGGCGCAGCGGCTTGTCGCGACCGACATGGCCCTGCTCGCCGAGGCGACGGGAAGCGTGTTGTCGGCCGTGATGTTCGGCGCGCTCGCGGGCTCGGGCGCGCTGCCCTTCGATCGCGCGGCCTTCGAGGCGACCATCGAGCGCGCTGGCATCGGCGTCGAGGCGTCGAAGCGGGGATTTGCGGCGGGTTTCGATGCGGCGACGAGAAAGTCAGCGCCAATCCCCCAAGACATCCCGGCGGCGTTGCCCGACGCGGCTGTGCCCGAGAGCATTGCGCCCTTCATTGAACGTCTGCCGTTTCCGGCGCGCGCCTTCGCCCGTCTCGGCGTCGCCCGCCTCGCCGATTATCAGGACGAGGCTTATGCGCGGCTCTATGTCGACCGTCTCTTGGCCGTCGCCGAGGCCGATGCCGCCCACGGTGATGGCACCTATCGTTTGACAACCGAGGTCGCGCGTGAGCTTGCCCTCGGCATGGCCTATGAGGATACGATCCGGGTCGCCGAGCTGAAGATCCGTCCCTCGCGCATCACGCGCGTGCATGGCGAAGTCGCGGCGAAGGATGGCGAGGTGCTGAAGGTCGCGGAGTTCCTGCATCCCAGGCTACAGGAGATCACCGAGTCCGTGCCAGCTGGCCTCGGCCGCTTCCTCGAGCGCAATCGCCTCGCCCGCCGCGCCATCGAAGGCTTGACGCGGAAAGGCCGGATCGTCGAGACGACGTCCATTCGCGGCTTTCTGCTGCTCGCCGCCGTCGCGCGCCTGAAGAAGCGCCGCCGCCAGAGTCTGCGCTACGAGCGCGAGCAGGCTTTCTTGACCGGCTGGCTCGGTCGCATCGCGACGCTCGCCAAGCGCGACTATGCGCTGACCGTGGCGCTCGCCGAATGCCGCACGCTCGTCAAAGGCTACGGCGACACGCACGAGCGCGGGCGCCGCAACTACGATCTGATCCTCGCCAATCTCGCCCGGCTCGACGGCCGGCCAGATGCCGCCGCCAAGCTCAACGCGCTGCGCCAAGCGGCGCTGACCGATGACACCGGCGCCAAACTCGGCGCCGCCATTTCTGCGCTGTAAACCAACTGCGAAGTCTAGGGTGTTTCCGTTTTTCGTTGAATCACTTCAACACCCTAATTCCTTGGTTTGCCGTGCTTCTTTTCGGAAAACCGCTTCGCACTTTTCCGGAAGCACTCTCCTTGGTTTGCCATGCTTCTTTTCGGAAAACCGCTTCGCACTTTTCCGGAAGCACTCTAACCGTATTCGGCCCTCCCCCTTGGGGGGAGGGTGCCGTCAGGCGGGAGAGGGGTCGAGCGTATCGCAGTGTTCACGTCACGCGCGTTCTTGGTAACGATGTTATTGAGGGATTGTGCGCGACTCAACCCCTCTCCCGGCGCGTCTACGCGAAGCGTAGCTCCGCTACGACGCGCCACCCTCTCCCCAAGGGAGAGGGCCGGCTGTTGGGGCACTGCGCCAAATCACGGACGGCGAACTCTCGGAAACGCTGGCTACTCCCTTTTCCGATCGGCCGCCTTGCCTTCGGTCCAGTCGTGCCAGCCGATGTACCAGGGCACGAACCAGTTGTGGCCGCCGAGGAGGGGCACGGCCGGGAAAGGGATCTCGCGATAGACGCTCGCGGCTTCTTTCTCCTGTCCGAGGATTTTGCGCGCCGCCTTCTGTCCGAGATAGGTGCCCATCGGCATGCCCGCGAAGCAGTAGCCGAGCGCATAGTGGATGCGGCCGTGGTTGCCGACATGGGGGTAGAGATCGAATGTGCCCGCGCAGCGGCCAGTCCACACGTTCGATAGTTTGACGTCGCCGAGCTCCGGCAGCATGCGCCGGAGATCGCCCCTGAGCGTCCGCGCCATGTCGGAGAGCGCGATACGTTGCGTACCGGTCCGCCCGCCGAAGAGAATACGCCGCTGGTCCGGCGCCCGGCGCACCCAATCGATGTTGAGCACGTCCTCCAGATAGGTGCGGTTTTTCGGCAGCAATCGGTCGAGCGTTGCCTCCGGCAGCTCCTCCGTCGCGATCATGTAGGCATCGAAGGGGATGGTGCGCTTGGCCTCGTAGGGCGTTGCGAAGCTCGTATAGCCGTTGGTGGCGACCATGACATGCCCGGCGCGGATCGTGCCGGCGGATGTCTCGACACGCACTTCGTTGCCGTCCTCGGCGAGCGCCGTCACCTCGGTGCGAGGGATGACGGTGGCACCCGCGGCTTCGGCCACGCGCAGCAGCCCCTGGACGTACATGCCCGGATGAACCGAGCCGAGATCCTCGATCAGCGCGGCGGCGATGTACCCGCGAGCACCGATCTCGCCCGGAATCTCACTCGCCGGCAGCATGCGGTGCTTGTGTCCGAGATGCTGCGCGCGAAGCTCGAGCTCGCTCTGGAGCGCCTGCCGCTCCTTCTCGTTGCGTAGCAGGATGAGGCGGCCAGACATCCGGAAGTGACAGGTGATCTGTTCCTTCTCGACGCGCTCGACGAGGGAGTCGAAGGCCATTTGCGACTCGCCATAGGCGCGCTTGGCGAAGTCGAGGCCCTTCGTCTTCATGAGCTTGCCGAAGGAATGCTTCAGCGTGCGGCCGACGAAGCCGGCATTGCGCGAGGAGGCGCCGCTTGCCGCGTCCTCCTTGTCGAGAACGACGACGGAACGGCCCGCGCGCGCCAGCTCGATGGCGGCATTGAGGCCCGAGAAGCCCGAGCCTATGACAACGACATCGGCTATCGCCGGAAGCTCCGGTCGCGGCAGCTCGCGCGGTGGCGCGGCGCGCCACCAATAGGGTGTTTCCAAGAAGTCCTTTGCGAAGATGTCGTCCGCCTCACCGGCCATGCTCGTTGCCCTCAGCTCTTCGCCGCCTTGTCGACGGCGAGCCAGCGGAACAGCTCCGCGCGGCGCGATTTCAAGAGAGCATCCCCGTCCCGCTTCGACCAGTCGTAGACGCCCTTGCCGGTCGAAAAGCCGCGGTTTCCTGCTTTCGCGATGGCCGCGATCGCGTCGTCCGGCAGCGGGCCTGCATCGAGATGCGGCATCAGGAAAGTCCCAAACGCGACCATGGTGTCGAGGCCTCCGACATCGGCGCTCTCGATCGGGCCGGTGATGCCGAGGCGCCGGCCGATGGAATTCCTCACCACGGCATCGATGGCTTCCGCCGATGCGACGCCTGATGCCCAGAGCGACCAGGCTTCGCGGAGCGCTGCGAACTGGATGCGATTGCCGATGAAGCCCGGCACCTCCTTGTCGATGACGACCGGCTCCTTGCCGGCGCCACGGAGAATATCGAGCGTACGCGTCAGCACCTCCGGCGCGGTCTCCGGCCCGGCGCAGACCTCGACCAGGGGAATGAGCTGCGGCGGATACCAGAAATGCGTGGCGATGACGCGGGCGCGGTGCTTGACGCGCGGCACGAGCGCGCTTGCGGGTTGCCCGCTGGATGAGCCCAAGATGGTGGAGGCCGGGCAGAGGCGATCCAGCTCCTCGAAGATGCCGAGCTTGAGGGGCAAGTCCTCGGTCACGGCCTCGACGATGAACTGAGCGGAGGCGGCGTCCGCCAGCGTGGTCGAAGTCTTGATGCGCCCGGCGATCGTCTCGATGGGCTCGGTGAGGAGTTTGTGCGCCTGGAATTCAGCCAGGCTCGCCCGGACGTTCTCCATCGCCTTGGCAAGGCTCGCCGGACTGCGCCCGATCATCACGACGGAATGACCGGCTGTGGCAAATATCTGCGCCACGCCGTGTCCGATGATGCCGTTGCCGATCACGGCGACGGGAATGCGATCTGTCATGGCTGGTCTCCTCAACTGTTTGACGCATCATACATGAGCAAAGCGGTTCATGCCTCGGTATCCAATGCATGGGGGCTTCGCGTTCGTAGGCTGAGCTGAGCCTTAAGCGAAGCCCAGCGCTAAAGGCACGGACTCTGCCGCTGCTGGGCTTCGGGCGAAAGGCCGCCCTCAGCACCAGCCTACGGTTTCACGTCAGGCCCCACCCCCATCCGCGTCGCCACTGCGTCCATCATCTCGTGAAACGCGGCGAGGGCGCCGCGGTCGCGCAGGATCCGATTGCCTTGCTCGGTGATGCCGCCGGGCGTCTGGAGGCCCGCGAGAAGATCATCGAGCGGCTCGGTCGAGCGGCGGAGCACCTCGGCGCTGCCGATGATGGTTTCGGTCGCGAGCCGGCGGGCGGTTACCGTGTCGAGCCCGGCTTTCTCGTACCAGCGGATGATCTCGATGATGAGGCCGAAGCTCGTGCCCGATACGCCGGCGACGGTGCTTGCCACCGCATAACGCGGCCAGTCGTCGAACACATGCAGCGGGCCGAAGTGCGACAAGAACGCGATGGCGGCATCGTTGGCGGGATGGAGCACGGTCGCGCCGAAGCCGAGCATGTTCGCATGACCGTTCATCATACCGACGGCGACGGTTGCCGGAGCGGCCCAGTGCTGCATGTCAGCATAGGTCACGGCGGCCATGAGCGAGAGCACCGTCTGATCGCTCCGAAAGGTCAACGGCTCGAGCACCGCCTTCGCATCCTTCGGGCGCACGCAGGCGATGACAAGATCCGAGCGATCAATCACCACCTGGTTCGAGGCGGCGATCTCGACGCCGAAGCGCCGCTGCAACCCGGCGGCCATCTCACGCCCGCGCGGCGACACGACGAAACGATAGGGCGCGCCCGTCCGGTTGCAGCCTTCCACCAGGAAGCCCGCCAGATGTCCGGTGCCGATGATGCCCGTCCGGACGGGTGTCTTCATAGCGCCACCGGCGTCCCATCCCGCCGGCCGGACATATCGCGACGCAACCCCTCCCGACGATCCATTCGACGCATCGGCTATTCCTTTCCGGCATTGCAGGCTTGGCTCGAATTGCCGATCATAAGCAGGATCAACGGCGGTCTCCAAGCGAGGGAGACGAAGGAGCAGGCCCATGTATCTCGATCCGAAGGACATCCAGGCGGCAACTGCACCGATCAACCGGGCGAGGTCGATGCCGGCCGGCTTCTACACGGACCCGGACTTTTTCGCGCTGGAGAAAAAGCACATCCACCTGCAGCACTGGTTCTTCGCCTGCCGCGAGGATCAGCTTTCCAACCCCGGCGACTACCGCGCAATCGACACGGTGGGCGGACCCGTCATGCTGCTGCGCGGCGAGGACGGGACCTTGCGCGCCTTCGCCAACTACTGCCGGCATCGCGGCTCGATCCTCGTCGAGGGCTCGGGCAACGCCAAGCGCCTCATCTGCCCCTATCACGCCTGGAGCTACTTCTCGGATGGCCGGCTCTACGGCTGTCCCGACATGAAAGATGCCGAAGGCTTCGATCGCACCGAGAACGGCCTCGTTCCCGTCAGGATGGAAACCTGGGCCGGCTTCGTGTTCCTCAACTTCAACAAGGAGGCCCCGCCACTCATCGACCATCTGGGCGATCTTCCCAGGCGGTTGGCGACTCACAAGCTCGACGGCATGCGCTGCACCTGGACGATCCGGTTGCCGGCCAACTGCAATTGGAAGCTCATTCTCGAAAACGCGATGGAGACTTATCACACTGGCGTCGTGCACAAGGAGACCGTCGGCGCGCAGACCTCGCGGACGCTGGCGACGGAGGGCGATTGGAAGTGCATCCAGGTGCTGTCCACCCGATCGATTGCGACACTGGGCGGTGGAATGCCGCCCTTCTCGCCGGTCGAAGGGCTCGATGAGGATGCGCGCCAGGGCACCTACTTCACGGTGATCCATCCCTCCTGCCAGTTCGCAGTCGCGCAGGATACGATGTGGTGGCTCAACGTGCTGCCCGTCGCGCATGACAAATCGGTGCTCGAGGTCGGCGGCTGCTTCCCGAAATCCGCGTTGGACGATCCCGAGTTCGAAGCCAAGGCCGCGCCCTACTACCAGCGCTGGGAAGCGGTTGGCCGCGAGGATGTGGGCATTCTGGAAAAGCAGCAGAAGGCGCTGGGCAGCGTGCTCTACAAGCCGGGCCCCCTCTCCTGGCGTGACGATGCCGTGCAGCTCGTCGGCATGTGGGTGCTCGATCATTTGCCAGCGGGGGCGGCAGGGCAGTAGGCAGTAGGCAGTAGGCAGTAGGCAGTAGGCAGTAGGCAGTAGGCAGTAGGTGTTCCCGCCCACTGCCTACTGCTTACTGCCCAATGCCGACAACGCCGCCGGAGCCGGCAGCCTCGAAAGCGACGGGGGGCGGAGCGGCCGGCCCATGAGGAATAGTTCGGATGCGGCCATGCCGCTCCGCCGCCGCCGGTGGGTTCGTCGCCGCCGTCGATGCCTCGCGGCACCGGCTCCGCTGCATCCGGGCGGAGAGTAGCCGGGGATGTGCGGGGATTCCGCACTGTCCCTGGCGGCAGGGTGACCTCGGATAGCTTATGTCCGAGCCCGATCCGGCGCATCCCTCCACCGGCTCGCCAGCGCGCGCTCAGGTCCCCGTCGTGGAGGGTTGGACGAAGCATACGGCCGGTCTCGAGCCCCGGGGATAACTTTCGCGCAACCGGACGGGCGGCCAGCGCGAAACCTGCTGGCCGCCATTGCGCGTAAGGTGGAGGGGCGCTCCGAGCAGATCGCCTCTACAAAAAAACCTCTCGCGATTGTCCTGGGCCGACTTCCCGGCCAAGCGACCGACGGGAGCGCCGAGCCGGGCCCCGGCATGAAAAGCGCCGAAGGCTCGATATGTTGCGGCTCCGCCACGCCTTGCGGTAGATCCCGGATCAGCCTGTTGCGCAGAAAGCGCGCCTCCGTCGCGACCGGCCGTCCGGGATGACGGGTAATGGGATTACCGCAAACTCCAACCACCCGGCATCCCGGGCGCTCGCGAGAGCGACCCGGGATCTTTGCCACATGCGTTACCCTGCCGGCGAAGGTCCCGGCTCGGCCTGGCGGCCGTCCGGGATGACGGGTGTGGTGGTTTCAGTGCCATACCTTACCACCCGTCATCC
>JANNSX010000399.1:0-10352 GCA_031403155.1 Hyphomicrobiaceae bacterium | reverse complement strand
CTTCGCCGTGCTACCCCTCCCCCATGTCCCAACCCCTGATTCGCATCATCGGCATCGATCCCGGGCTCCGGCGCACCGGCTGGGGGGTCATCGACAGCGACGGCGTGCGGCTCGTCTATGTGGCGAGCGGTGTCGTCACCTCGGAAGCCGATGACGAGCTGGCGCATCGGCTGCTTGAATTGAAGCGCGGCCTGACGAGCGTGATCGCCGCGTTCAAACCCGCCGAGGCCGCGATCGAGGAGACCTTCGTCAACAACAATGCGCGAGCGACCCTGAAGCTCGGCCAGGCGCGTGGCATCGCGCTGCTGGTTCCGGCCGAAGCCGGCTTGAAGATCGCGGAATACGCGCCCAACCAGATCAAAAAGACGGTGACGGGCGTCGGGCACGGCGAGAAGTCGCAAGTCGCCATGATGGTCGGCCTGCTGTTGCCGAAGGCCAAGCCCGAAAGCCCCGACGAAGCGGACGCGCTGGCCATCGCCATCTGTCATGCCCAGCATCGCAGCCACCGCAATCTCGCGGCCGCGCTTCGCGCCAAGGAAGCCAGCGCATGATCGGCAAGCTGCGCGGCCGGATCGAGGAGGCCGGCGAGGATTGGGTGATCCTCGACGTCGGCGGCGTCGGCTACGAGGTTTCTTGCTCGGGCAAGACGCTGGCCTGGCTGCAGGGACAATCGGGCGAGGTGGTGCTCGCCATCGAGACGTATGTGCGCGAGGACGCGATTCGGCTGTTCGGATTCCGCACCGGCGAAGAGCGCGAGTGGTTCCGCCTCTTGCAGACGGTTCAGGGCGTCGGCGCGAAGGTCGCGCTCGCCGTCATGGGCGCGCTCGACCCCGCCGGCCTCGCCAACGCCATCGCGCTCCAGGACAAGGCGGCCGTCCGCGCGCCGCATGTGGGTCCGAAGCTCGCCCAACGCATCGTCACCGAGTTGAAGGACAAGGCGCCGGCGCTGACGGCCGCGGGCGTTGCCTTGCCGCGCGGTGCCGCCGCGAGTGCTCCGGCCGGCACCGCCGATGGCCCGGCGCGCGCCTCCGCCGAGGCCGTCTCCGCGCTCGTCAATCTCGGCTATCCGCAGATGCAGGCGTCGGCTGCCGTGTCGGCGGCCCTCAAGGAGATCGGCGCCGAGGCGAAGACCGAGCAGTTGATTAGGCGGGGATTGAGGGAGTTGGGGCGGTAGGCTGGCGCTGAGGGACGCGAAGCGGCCCGAAGCCCAGCAGCGATGGTGGTTGTGGTGCTGGGCTTCGCGAAGGGCTCAGCCCAGCCTACATCACACACCTTCAAACAAATCCCTCGCCAGCCCCGAGCGCGGGCAGCCCCAGATGCGCGGCGATCGACTGGCCGATGTCGGCGAAGGTCGGGCGGCGGCCGATTGATGCGCCATCAATGCCCGGACCGAAGGCCAGCACCGGCACGCATTCGCGCGTGTGATCGGTGCCGCGGAAGGCCGGATCGCAGCCGTGATCGGCGGTGAGCACCAGAATGTCGCCGGGTTGTAATGCCGCTCTCAACTCGGGAATGCGTGCGTCGAAAGCTTCGAGCGCCGCGGCATAGCCCGGCACGTCGCGGCGATGGCCGTATTGCGTATCGAAATCGACGAGATTGGTGAAGATAAGACCGCCATCACGAAGGCCACGTATCGCCTCGAGAGTCGCATCGCACAGCGCCATATTGCCCGCCGCCTTGACGATCCGCCCCGTACCGCGATGGGCGAAGATGTCGCCGATCTTGCCGATCGAAACGACCTCGCGACCGGAAGCGCTCGCGACATCCAAGAGCGTCGGCCCGGGCGGCGGCATGGCAAAGTCGCGGCGGTTGGGCGTGCGCGTGAAATCGGCGCGCTTCTCACCAACAAACGGCCGGGCGATGACACGGCCGATTTTCAAGGGATCGATCTCTTTGCGGGCGATCTCGCAAAGCTTGTACAGCCGGTCCAGTCCAAAGTGTTCCTCGTGAGCCGCGATCTGCAAGACCGAATCGACCGAGGTGTAGAGGATCGGCTTGCCCGTCCGCACATGCTCTTCGCCCAGCTCCTCGATGATGCCGGTGCCGGAGGCGTGCGTGTTGCCGAGAATGCCCGGCAGGCCCGCCTGAGCGATGAGCGCATCGGTCAGCGACTCCGGGAAACAGGGCTGCGTGTTCGGGAAATAGCCCCAGGCACGCCTAACCGGTACGCCCGCGATCTCCCAATGGCCCGAAGGCGTGTCCTTGCCGCTCGAGGTCTCGACGGCATAGCCCCAGAGCCCTTGGGGATGCAAAGGCCGGTCGAGCCCCGGCGGCGCGCGGCCGGTCGCGGCCTCGGCGGCGAGGCCCAGGCCCAGCGCCGTCAAATTCGGCAGCCTGAGCGGCCCGCTGCGCAATCCCACCTGATCGCCCCTGCCCGCCGCACAGCCTTCCGCGATATGGCCGAACGTATCAGCGCCCTCGTCGCCGAAGGCCGCCGCATCCGGCGCAGCCCCGATGCCGAGTGAGTCGAGCACGATGAGGAAAGCGCGGGTCATGACGCGTTGCCGGAAATCCTATCGATCACCACCGGTCCCAAGCGCTGCTTCTTGGCCTCGATCGTATAGGCCTCGCGCACCATGTGCGACACGCGATCGGCGCTCTCCGGCGAGCGGGCGTGAACCAGAGCGAGCGGCGCGCTCGATCCGCCGACGCCCATGCCGCGACCGGCGAGCCGCGTCAGCCCGACACTGTGATCAATTTTGTCATCGACCCGCCGTCGCCCGCCACCGAGCTCGATGACGGCGAGCCCCAGCGCCCGCGTATCAATGGCGGTGACGATGCCACTCTCCTCTGCCGCGATCGTCTTGATGAAGGGGGCCGTTCCCAGATGCTTCGAGGGTTTCTCGATGAGATCCTTCGGACCACCAAGGCCTGCGACCATGCGCTGGAATGAGAGCGCCGCGCCGCCACTATCGAGCGCCAAACCCAGCCGGCCGCGCGCCTCCTCCGCGGTCGCTGATCGCCCGGCGAGAACGAGCAGCTCGGCCCCGAGCGCCATTACCACCTCGTGCAATCGCGCATCGCGTTGCTTCCCCGTCAGATAGTCGATGGCGTTCCAGACCTCGAGTGCATTGCCGGCGGCCGAGGCGAGCGGCTCGTTCATGTCGGTGAGGAGCGCCGTGGTGGGCAGGCCCGCACCATTGGCGACGTCGACGAGCGTTTGCGCCAGATCGCGGGCGGCGCTCTCCTCCGCCATGAAGGCGCCCGAACCGGTCTTCACATCGAGCACCAGCGCGGAGATTCCCGCCGCGAGCTTCTTGGAGAGGATCGAGGCGGTGATGAGCGGCACGCTTTCGACAGTGGCCGTCACATCGCGGATGGCGTAGAGGCGCTTGTCGGCGGGAGCGAGATCAGCCGTCTGGCCGATGATGGCGCAGCCGGTTTCCTCGACCACCTCGGCGAATTGCTCGAGCCCCGGTTGCGAGCGGTAGCCGGGAATGGCGTCGAGCTTGTCGAGCGTGCCGCCGGTGTGGCCGAGGCCGCGTCCCGAGATCATCGGCACATAGCATCCGCAGGCCGCCAGCATCGGCGCGAGCATGAGCGAGACATTGTCACCGACGCCGCCGGTTGAATGCTTGTCGACGATCGGACCATTGAACCGGTCTTTCGGCCAGGTGAGCACGCGGCCGGAATCCCGCATGGCGAGGGTGAGCGCGACGCGCTCCTCCGTCGTCATGCCGCGGAAGAACACGGCCATGGCGAAGGCCGCCGCCTGTCCCTCGCCGATCCGGCCTTCTGTGAGGCCTGACATGAAGTCAGCGATCTCCTCGCGGGTGAGAGCCGCGCCGTCGCGCTTCTTGCGGATGATCTCTTGAGGGAGCGGCATCAGTAGTCGGTTTCATTCATTGAAGCTCTCCATGAACGCGGCCAGCAGCCTCAGCATGTCACCGGCTGCCCGGCCGCCTTCCGCTTTCGTCTCGGCATGGCTCGGCGACGCTTGCTCGAGCCCGGCGCCGAGATTGGTCACGACCGACAAAGCCGCGACCTTCAGGCCGAAGCGGCGCGCGAGGATCGTCTCCGGCGCCGTCGACATGCCGACGAGCCCGACGCCGAGCCGCTGCGCCATGCGGATTTCCGCTGGCGTCTCGAAGGACGGGCCCGAGAACCAGGCATAAACATCCTCGGACAGGGTCAAGCCGATGCGGTGCGCGCTGTCGAGAAAGCGGCGGCGGAGCTTGGGATCATAGGCCTCCGTCATCGAGACGAACCGCTCGTCTCCGGTCTCGCCGATGAGCGGGTTCATGCCGGAGAGATTGATATGGTCGGCGATGAGAACGATGCGGCCCGGCCGTACCGCAGTATCGAGCGAGCCCGCCGCATTCGTCAGGATGAGCGTGCCGATGCCGAGCGCGGCAAGGGTTTCGATGACGGGCCCCATGACGGCGGCGTCGCCATGCTCGTAAGGGTGTCCGCGCCCGGCCAACACCAGTACATCCCGGCCACCGATCCGTCCCGCAATCGCCTCGCCCGCATGCCCGGAGACGGCGGGCATCGGAAACCCCGCAAGCTCACCAAACCCAATCCTCACCGCCTCCTCGGGCGCCTCAGCGATCGCCCCGAGGCTCGAACCGAGCACGATGGCGGCGACCGGGCGCCGGTCGCCGAGGCGTTGGCGAAGCACGTCAGCCGCAGCGGTCATGCGCCGGCCTTCCTTGAAAGATGGTCCGGCCCGAAGGCGTGCGGCAGCAGCTCGGTGAGCGTATGGCTCGCCATCACCCGCCCTTCTGGATCCACCGAATGAATAGCGAGCCCATCCCGGCCGAACTCCCTCAACCGCTGCCGGCAGCCCCCGCAGGGTGTCACCGGTGCCGCGCCCCCGCCGGCCACCACGACCTCGACCACCTCGCGCCCGCCGGCGAGCACCATGGCCGCCAGCGCCGCCGTCTCCGCGCAAATGCCCTCCGGATAGGCCGCGTTCTCGACATTGCAGCCGGCATGGATGCGCCCCTCGGCGTCGCGCACGGCGGCCCCGACCAGGAACTTCGAATAGGGCGCGTGGGCGCGCCGGCGTGCCGATATGGCAGCCTCGATCAGCTCCTGGCTCGGCATGCATCCTCCGGCTCAATCGTGTCCGAATCAATCGCCCGCCAACTTGCGGCCCGATCGCGGCGGGACCATGAAGCGAGCGGGCTGTCCGAGGCAAGACCTGGCGCCACGAGACGCGCTCGAGCAGCGCTGATTTTCTGGCCTGCCGGCGACTGTCGAAAAGGTTGGGTGCTGGCCCACACGAAGCCAGGCCCGGTTCCGGCCGCCTGATGAGGACGCCCCGCTGAGCCGGAACCGGACCTGCTGCCGACAGAGACGAATGCCCCCGCACGGCAAGCTCGCGGCTGGGGATTGGGGGAGATGCCCGCGAGCGTGGTCACTTTGTCGATGAACGGGCATCGCGACTAGAGGCAATTGCCCCTACGTAATCCGGAATAATCACGGAGTGCACAATCGACGATGGCGGTCCGGCGGTTCGAGCTAGCCCATGGGCATCCTTTGGTTGCCGAGACCGGACCGCCTCTCGCCAAGCCGGAGACCTCTCGAAGCGCAAAAGCTACCAACCGTGCGGTAGGATCGAGCCAGACCTCACCCGCACATGTTGCTTTGTTTCCCCAGCCCACTCAATCTTCATATCGGCTCTCTACCGTTTGACGCTCGGGAGACGTGCATGCCTGATCGCCACCTCATGAGCGGAACGCAAACCGGACAAACGATCTGGCATCGGGCGAGCGCCGCCGCGGTGGCCGATGGTCCGCAGACCGTGCTTGCTGTCTTCACCGGCCGGGTCACCTTCGCCAATGGCGAGCAGGGAGACTACGCCGGCGTTGAGACCATTCTGATGGGTGATCGCGCAGAGCCCTTTTCCGGAACTCATACCTTTCTGCTGGCGGATGGATCGACCTGCCGTCAGTCGTTCGACGGCGGCGTCACCCGCCGAGTTGGAGATGACCGTGTCAGCGGCACCGGAGAGTGGCGCATCATTTCAGCCACCGGCCGCTTCGAGGGCCTCGACGGCGGCGGACCTTTCACCTGGTCGATCGAGGGCGACACCTACCACGCCGAGTTCAGAGCGGAGCTGGACCTGACTTAGTCGGCTGCTCACACCTTGACCCCGCCACGGATCGCGCCTAAACGCGGCGGCGGGACACTCCTCCCCAACGAGGAGCAACTATCTGGAAGGATAGACCGCCATGACGGACCTCACGCGTCCGCCGGTAAAGCCGGCGCGCCCGCACTTCTCCTCCGGCCCCTGCGTCAAGCGCCCCGGCTGGACCCCGCAAAACCTCGATACATCGTTGCTCGGCCGCTCGCATCGCGCCAAGCCCGGCAAGGCGCGCATCGCCGAGGCGATCGCGCTCACGCACAAGCTGCTCGAGCTGCCCAAAGACTATCGCGTCGGCATCATGCCTGCCTCCGACACCGGCGCGTTCGAGGCGGCGTTGTGGTCGATGTTGGGCGCGCGCGGCGTCGAGGTGATCGCCTGGGAGAGCTTCGGCTCCGGCTGGGCGAACGACATCGTCAAGGAGCTGGGCCTCGGCAATGCGAAAGTGACCGAAGCGCCCTATGGGGCGCTGCCCGATCTGACGAAGGTCGATTTCACGCGCGACGTGATCTTCACCTGGAACGGCACGACATCGGGCGTGCGGGTACCGGACGGCAAGTGGATTCCCGGGGATCGCGCCGGTCTCACGTTTGCCGACGCGACCTCGGCCGCTTTCGCGCAAGAGGTCGATTGGCCGAAGATCGATGTCGCGACCTACTCGTTCCAGAAGGCCTTGGGTGGAGAGGCCCAGCACGGCGTGTTGATCCTGTCGCCGCGCGCGGTCCAGCGCCTGGAAAGCTTCATGCCGAAGCGGCCGATCCCGAAGATCTTCCGCCTGGCCAAGGGCGGGCAGCTCATCCAAGGCATCTTCGAGGGCGAGACCATCAACACGCCCTCGATGCTCGTCATCGAGGATTATCTCGATGCGCTGCGGTGGGCCGAGCGTATCGGCGGGTTGGCGGCGCTGATCGCCCGTGCCAATGCCAATGCGGCCGTGATCGATCGCTGGGTGTCCAGGACGCCCTGGGTCAAGCACCTCGCCGCCGATCCCAAGACCCGCTCCAACACCTCGGTCTGTCTGACTTTCGACGAGCGGGCGGCTCCGGTGGCCAAGCAGGCGACGCTCGCCAAAGCCATCGCCGCGCGGCTCGAAGCCGAGCGCGCCGCCTACGACATCGGCGCCTATCGCGATGCGCCGCCGGGCCTGCGCATCTGGTGCGGCTCGACGGTCGAGGCGAGCGATCTGGAAGCGCTGATGCCGTGGCTCGACTGGGCCTATGACATCGAAATCGGGAGGGCTTGAGATGGCGAAATCCACCAAGGAGACCGTGCCCCGCGTCCTCATCGCCGACGAGCTCTCGCCGCAGGCGGTCAGCGTCTTCGCCGCCAACGGCATTGCCGCTGATGTCAAGACCGGCTTGTCGAAAGAGGACCTGCTCGCCGCCGCACCGCTCTACGACGGCATCGCCGTGCGCTCGGCGACGAAGATCACCGATAAGGTTCTGGCGGCTGCGTCAAGGCTCAAGGTCGTCGGCCGCGCCGGCATCGGCGTCGACAACATCGACGTGAAGGCCGCGACCGCCAAGGGCGTCATTGTCATGAACACGCCCTTCGGCAACTCGGTGACCACCGCCGAACATGCAATCACCTTGATGCTGGCGCTCGCCCGCCAGATCCCCGCGGCCGACCGCTCGACGCAGGCCGGCAAGTGGGAGAAGACGCGCTTCATGGGCGTCGAGATCGCCGGCAAGACCTTGGGCGTCATCGGCTGCGGCAATATCGGCGCCATCGTCGCCGACCGCGCCGTCGGCCTCAAGATGCGGGTCGCGGCCTACGATCCGTTCCTCTCGCCCGAGCGCGCCGCCGAGCTGAAAGTCGAGAAGGTCGAGCTGGACGAGCTCTTCCGCACAGCCGACTTCATCACGCTACACACGCCCTTGACCGACAAAACCCGCAACCTCATCGATGCCGGAACCATCGCCCGGATGAAGAAGGGCGTCTACATCATAAACTGTGCGCGCGGCGGGCTTGTCGTCGAGGCGGCCCTCAAAGATGCGCTTGTCTGCGGCCACGTGGCCGGCGCCGCCCTCGATGTCTTCGCCGTCGAGCCCGCCAAGGACAGCCCGCTCTTCGGTATGGAAAACGTCATCTGCACGCCGCATCTGGGCGCCTCGACCACCGAGGCGCAGGAGAAGGTCGCCGTCCAGGTGGCCGAGCAGATGTGCGCCTATCTGTTGAAGGGCGCCATCACCAACGCCATAAATTTCCCTTCGATCTCGGCCGAGGAAGCGCCGCGCTTGCGCCCCTTCGTCAAACTCGCGGAGCAACTCGGTTCCTTCGCGGGCCAACTGACGGACTCAGGACTGAAAGAAGTTCGCCTCGAATATGTGGGCGAAGTGGCCAACCTCAACACGAAAGCGCTGACCGCGGCAGCACTCTGCGGTCTCATGGCGCCGCTGCTCGAGGGCGTCAACATGGTCTCGGCCCGCGACCTTGCCCAGGAGCGCGGCATTATAGTCGTGGAAGCGACCCAGGGCCAGCAGGGCGCCTACGGCACCTACATTCGCCTGACCGTCACCTCGGAAACCCTAGAGCGCTCCGTTGCCGGTACCGTGTTCTCGGGCGGCCGGCCGCGGCTCATCCAGATCAAGGGCATCAACATGGAGGCGGAGCTGACACCCCACATGCTCTACGTCACCAACCACGACAAGCCCGGCTTCATCGGCGCGTTGGGCATGACGCTCGGCAAGGCGCACGTCAACATCGCCTCCTTCAACCTCGGCCGCACGGCACGTGGCGGCGAGGCGATCGCGCTCGTCGAGATCGACGAGGAGATTCCGGAGAAGGTGCTGGAGGACGTGAGGCAGCTCCCGCATGTGGTGCGCGCGCATCGGCTGCGGTTTTGACGAGGTGGTTTCCTCCCCCTTTTTATGGGGGAGGACTGTTCGCCTTGGGTTTAGCGCAAGCTAAACCCTTAGGCGAACATAGGTGGGGGTGTTGGTGCCGCACCTCGATGGCATTGCCGATCCGGCGCATCACCTGAGCATACGTTTCGCCGCAGAAGGACGTCTGAAATCTGGTCGACGCGATTGCGGATTTGTTGCGCGAGCCCGCGCCGCCCCGTCTCGTGTCGCCGAACGAGCACCCCCACCTTGGCGCGCCTAAGGACTTACGCGCTTCGCACGTAAGTCCAAGGCGCGCGGTCCTCCCCCATAAAAAGGGGGAGGAAAGACACCCGCCGGCGGTTATTCACAATGTCAAAGAGCGGCATCCGGGCCCGGATGCGGCTTTCGTCAGACCAAGCGCCTCTCGAGCGGCGCCTGCTCTCACGCGAGCCAGCGCCCATTGTCAGGCCGCTGGGGCGTGCGGGGATTACTTTTTTGCAGGTGGTTAACGCGCGCCGCGCGAACCCGGACCGGTTTGGCGTTCCGTTAGGGCCCGATCCCAACTACAGTGGGACCATCGCCGCCCCGGCGGTGCCCCAATTCCGCCCTAGCACCATCCATCGACAGCGGGGCTTTGGCCCGATCCTTCAACCCCTTGAGGAGGTTTCCTTCATGCGCGGCATACTGGCTGCCGGCCTCGTGCTCATTGCCACCTTCACGCCCGCCGTCGCCGCCGATGTGCCGGCGACCTCCGAGATCGATGCGGTGACGGTATTCCCGCAAGGCGCCGAGGTGACACGCATCGCCCGCGTCAAGCTCGAGGCGGGAGGGCACGTCATCATCGTGCGCGATCTTCCGGCGGGACTGTTGGCAGACTCGATCCGCGTGCAGGGCGAGGCAACCGGCGCGCTCGAGCTCGGCGCCGTCGACAGCCGCGTATTCTACCTCTCCGAGTTGCAGAACGCCGAGTTCAACCAGAGCGAGCGGAAGCGCATCGAGGACGAGCTGATCAAGCTCTACGACCGGCAGGCCGCCTTCAACGACGAGATCGCGGCGGCCGAGCAGCAGCGCCAGCTCATCGCCAATCTGGCGCAACTGCCTGCGCGCCCCGATCCCGAGAAGGGCGAGGTCAGGAGCGTCGAGGATTGGGGCGACATCTTCACCCTCGTCGGCGACAAGATCGGCGACATCAACCGCCGCAACCAGGCGACGCGGCTGGCGCTGCGCGAGGTCGAGAAACAGATCGTCGATCTCCAGAACCAACTCAACCGCCAGCCGACGCAAGCCGACGAGCGGACCGAGGTCAAGATCAACGTCGCTGCCGATCAGGCGCTCGAGGCGACACTGCGCATTCGCTATCAGGTGCCCGCCGCCAATTGGAGCCCGCTCTACGATGCGCGCCTCGACACCGGCGATCAGAAGGCGGAGCCCAAGCT
>JANNSX010000398.1:0-1931 GCA_031403155.1 Hyphomicrobiaceae bacterium | reverse complement strand
GGGGTTCAGCGAGGTCATCGGCTCTTGAAAGATCATGGCCAGGCGATTCCCGCGCAGATCGGCCATGGCGGTTTGGCTCAGCGCCATGAGATCACGGCCCTCGAACAGCGCGCGCCCCGAGGTGACGCGGCCCGGAGGCGTCGCCAGCAGCCCCATGATGGCCAGCGAGACGATGCTCTTGCCGCAGCCGGATTCACCGACCAGGCAGAGCGTGCGGCCGGGCTCGACCGAGAAGCCGACGCGCTCGACCAGCGAGAAGCCGGCCGGCAGCCCGTCGAAGCGGATCGACAGATCCTCGACCACGAGCACGGGCTCGCGCCGGCCGGCCGCGCCACCCCCCGTCGCCCCGGCATCCTCGGCCCGCTTCACCACGTCTCCTGTTTCGGACGGGGAGCTTAGCGCCTACGGCGCGCGGCACAAGGCGCGGGGGGCAAGAGCATGACAGCGGACAATCGGTCACCGCCATGCCGAGCAGCCGAGCCCGCCAGGGCAACGAGTCCGGGTTAACAAAATCCTAATCCGAGGATGTAGGCGAGGTGGCGGTTGTCGTAGGCGGCGCGCTTGCGACGGCGTTTGATGCTGATGCCTTGCAGCGGCGCCGAGCGCACGAGGTCGAGGGCGAAATGGCGCACGACGGCCATGTTGCGGGCGCCGTGGCCTTTGCGCAGCCGCGATTGGTCTTCGCGGAAGGTCACGTCGAGCACCCAGTGCAACGAATTCTCTATGCCCCAATGATCCCGCACGAAGCCGAGCATCGCGGTGGCATCAAGGGCACGCGAAGATATGAAATAGCGCGTATCGAAGCGGCAGCGGTCCTTCAATTCAGTCCTGGTATCGATCTTCGCGATGGTGGCGAGCTTCGGGAAGCGAAATTCGCCAGGATAATGCTTCGGACCGGTCAGCCAATCGACCTTGGTCGAGGCCACACAGCCGCGCTCCTCGATGCGACCGCGGTTCTTCTCGAGCGTCGACTCCGTCGTGGTCTCGGCCGCCGGCGCGGCGGCGAAATACATGTCGATCTCGCCCTCGAGCGTCGGCTGGTTGCCCTTCACGGCGAGCACGTAGTCGGCGCCGCCGGCCAATATGGCCGCCGCGATGGTGGGGTTGCAACCCATTGCGTCGATGGTCACGATGGCGCCCTCGAGCTGGCCGGCCTCGGCGAGCTGGGCGAGCACGATCGGTATCGCCTGGAGCTCGTTGGCTTTTTCCTCGACCGCCTCCTGGGCGAGCACGAGGCTCTCGGCGGTGGCGAAGGCGGAAACCAAGTGCAAGGCCTTTCGTCCGCGCGCGCGATCATGTGTGCGCCGCGAGCACTTGCCGTCGATGGCGATATGGCCCGGCCGGCCGGCGAATTCCTCGGCGACCCACGCGCCGAAGCAGTCGGCGAAAACGTCCGGATCAAGTGAGTTCATGAGCTCGCGCAGCCAATCGGCGCAAGGCACACCATGGTGAAAAGCATAAATCCGGCGCAAGAAGTCGAGATTGGCCTTGCCCCAATCGACGATATCGTCGTAGTCGTCGCAGGACGCGATGGTGGCGCAGACGACGAGGAGCAATACATCGCGGATCGGATAGGCGACGCGCCAACTCTCGCGAAAATCCACAACTCGATTGAAATGCTTCAACAACCGGGCCAGACGCGGCACGTCGGCGAGCAACCCCAGCATGATGGCCTCCGAATCAGACGGTGGCCGGCAGTGAATCAGACAATGCCGCGATCGTTAATCGACGTTAACCCGAACTCGTTGCCCTGCATCGCCATCCATCGATCTTGCGCGAGCCACATCGCATGCGTACAGAAAATTCCTCCCGAGGGAAGAAGAGTGCTGTCAGGCTGGGCTAGCCATATCGAGCCCACCAGGGGCACCCGACAGGGCACGATACGACCGGCTAGATTCGAGTATCGAGATGGCTTCGAGGAGAGGGCTGTC
>JANNSX010000397.1:0-1547 GCA_031403155.1 Hyphomicrobiaceae bacterium | reverse complement strand
GCCGCCGATCAGAATGCCGCCGAACATGATGTCGGCATCGCCGACGAGGCGCTCGCCGGCAAGCCCGCCATTGGCGCCGTTGATTCTGTCGTTGCCGCCTCGGACCGTGGGCACCGGCGCGCCGGTGCCTGCTCCGTCTAGAGCATTTTCCGATCACACGCGATCATAGCCTGCGTTGTGGAAGTAGCCCTGGCAATCTTGCGCTGTGATTTTGGGAAGGGCATTGGCGATGGCTTGATCGAGAGCCGGAATGGTTCGCGCCGCGGCCTTCTTCAGAAACGCCTTGAGCTGAGCGAAGGCATTCTCGATCGGGTTGAGATCGGGCGAGTAGCCCGGTAGATAGCGCAGCTCAGCCCCACTGGCCTCGATGGTTTCTCTGATGCGTTCTGGCTTGTGCGCTGGCAGATTGTCCATGACGACGATGTCGCCGGGTTTCAGCGTCCGCGCCAGGGCTTGCTCGACCCAAGCGTGGAACGCCACACCATCCATGGCGCCGTCGAGCACCATCGGCGCCGTCATGCCACCCAGGCGCAAGCCGCCGACGAAGGTTCTCGTCTTCCAGTGGCCGTGCGGAATGCTGGCCTGACAGCGCGTGCCTTTGGGCGAGCGCCCGTAGAGCCGGGCCATTTTCGTCGAGGCGCCTGTCTCGTCGACGAAAACCAGGCGCTCCGCCTCAAGATTTGCCTGCTGTGCCGACCATAGGCGACGTGCCTCGGCGATGTCGGGGCGCTCCCGCTCGCTGGCGCACGAACTTTTTTTTATACGTCTCGTCGTGGCGCCCGAGCAGCCGCCAGACGGCGCTCGGCGAGAACCTCTCGCCGTAACGCTCGATGAGGCGCGCGGCGATCTCGGCGATCGTCAAGTCGACCTCGACGCGGATCCAGCCGATGATCTCCGCCGCGAAAGCTTCGATCCGCCCCGACCGGCGGTCGCCGCCCTGCGGGCGTGGCTCCAGGCTTCCGGTTTTGCGCCAGCCGCCGACGATCTTCACTGCCGACGACGGCGCCACGCCGTACTGCTCGGCCGCCTCGCGGCAACTCATGCCGTCCTCGACCGCTGCAACAAGGCGCTCACGAAGGTCGCTCGAAAGTGGTTTCGTCATGCCGACCGGCCTCCTCTGCCGGTCTCAAGCATGAATCACTGTTCGCGGCCCTTGGGAATCCCCGCGATTCCGTCAGATCGAAAAATGCTCTAGACGAGTCAATGGCTTAGTGTGGCGTTATGTTCAGAAGTTCGCCTTCGGTGTTCGCTGCGATGATGGGGCGAACTTCTGAACCGCCACACTCGCCTGCGCTTGGACGGGCGACCGCCGGTCGCCCCTACATGAAATTCAACTCAGTCCAATAAGTAGATCATTCCCCATGCCCTCCACCGCCCACGCCGACGCAGTCCACTTCGACCGCCCTGTGCCGAGCTATTGGGAGGCGACCGCCGATCCGCTGGGGCTCGACACGGCGCCGCTCCAGGGCGAGGCCAAGACCGATGTCGCGATCATCGGCGCCGGCTTCACGGGACTCTCGGCCGCGCTGAGATTGCGCGAGACCTAC
>JANNSX010000396.1:0-5168 GCA_031403155.1 Hyphomicrobiaceae bacterium | reverse complement strand
GCCGCCGATCAGAATGCCGCCGAACATGATGTCGGCATCGCCGACGAGGCGCTCGCCGGCAAGCCCGCCATTGGCGCCGTTGATTCTGTCGTTGCCGCCTCGGACCGTGGGCACCGGCGCGCCGGTGCCTGCTCCGTCTAGCATCTCGATGACGTCGCCCGAGACGATGGTCTCCCCGGCGCCATTGAGCGCCGTGCGCGTGATGGTGTCGTCGACCGCGTTGAATGTCGTATCGATGCTCAGCAGGTCGCCGGCGAAGCTGCCTGTCGCCTGAGCGATGGAAATGATAGCCATTGCGTTGTCCTGCCTGTTCTTGCCCACTTGGACCCGGCCGCGCCCATACGGGCGAATTTCGGGCGTCGGGTCGCAAGGTCTGCAAAATGCGGGCCCAGAACCGGCCGCAGGCGGGCCGATCGAGCGTTTCGTCCGTGTTCGGAAGCAAAAAAGGTTAACAGGCGCAGGCATGGCTGAACGGATCAGGCTGGAAATCACGCGGCTCGGCCACGAAGGGGATGGTGTTGGCGATGTTGCGGGCCGGGCCGTCTTCGTGCCGTTTGCGCTGCCGGGGGAGGTGGTCGAGGTCGAGGTCGCGGGAGAGCGCGGGCGCTTGATCGGTGTCGAAAAACCAAGCCCGGACCGGCAGACAGCGCCCTGCTCCCATTTCGAGACGTGCGGCGGCTGTGCACTCCAGCATCTCCAGCCAGCGCCCTACCTCGCCTTCAAGCGGCAGCTTGTCATCGATGCCTTCAAGGATCGCGGACTGTCGCCGGAGGTGAGCGAGGTGTGTCCCATCGCAACTGGAACGCGCCGTCGCGTCGTGTTGTCGGCGGTGCGTGGGCGATCGGGCGTATTGCTTGGGTTTCACGCAGGCCGGGGGACGGAGATCGTGCCGGTGCGCGAGTGCACGGTCGCAGCACCTTCGATCGTCAAGGCGCTGCCGGCTCTGATGCGCCTCGCCGAACCGCTGGTCTCGCGCCGGGGCGAGGTGCGGCTTGCCGTTACGGCGGCCGAAAACGGGCTCGACGTGGCGATAACGGGCGTGAAGGGCGCGTTGGAGGGGACCCAGCGCCTCGAGGTCGTCGAGGCCGCGCGCACGGGCCGGTTCCTGCGCGTCACCATCGCCGGCGAGCCGGTGTTGTCGCTGGGCGAGCCAGTGGTGGATTTCGATGGCATCAAGGTGGCGCTGCCGCCCGGCGGGTTCCTGCAGGCGGCCCGGGAGTCAGAGGCGGAGCTCAGACGCCACGTTCTCGCGGCCACGGTTGGCGCGAAGCGCGTCGCGGATCTCTTCGCCGGCATCGGAACATTCAGCCTGTCGCTCGCACGGCACGCGGAGGTGACGGCCGTCGAGGGCGACAAACCCTCGCTCACCGCTTTGCAGGCCGCGCACCGGCGGACGCCAGGCCTGAAGCCCCTCAAGGCCCTGCTGCGCGATCTCTTCCGCGATCCCATGTCGGTGAAGGAACTCGACGCCTTCGACGCCGTTGTGCTCGATCCGCCTCGGCAGGGGGCAAGAGCGCAGGCGGAGGCGCTGGCGAAATCCAAGGTGCCGGTCGTCGTCGCCGTGTCCTGCAACCCGGCGACGCTGGCGCGCGATGTGCGCATCCTCGTCGATGGCGGCTACACGCTCGGCGCCGTGACGCCGGTCGACCAGTTTCTCTATTCAGCGCATGTCGAGCTGGTGGCGGTGCTGCGGCGGTAGTCGAGGGCTACTCCGATATCAGCCGGTCGATGTAAGCAGGCACCACCTCGCTCGCCTTGCCGTGGATCGCCTCGCGAAAGCGGCTCGCGCCTTCCGAGGGTTCCAGATTCAATTCGACCGTGTGGGCGTCGCGCGCGAGGCCGACGAGGCCTGCGGCGGGATAGACGGTCCCGCTGGTCCCGATGGCGATGAAAAGATCGCATTGCGAGACGAGCGCTCCAATCCGGTCGAGCTCGTAGGGCGTCTCGCCGAACCAGACGATGTCAGGGCGGAGGCGGCCGGTCTCGGAGCAGGCCGGACAAGCCGTCTGGAGCGACATCGGCTCCCGCCAGGGATGGCGGACGCCGCACGCGGCGCAGAGAGCCTTGTACACCTCGCCGTGCATATGGATGAGCCGCTTGGTGCCGGCGCGCTCGTGCAGTTCGTCGACATTCTGCGTGACGATGGTCACCTCGTCGGGATGCTCTGTCTCGAGGCGAGCGAGGGCGAAGTGTGCCGCGTTCGGTCCGACACTCGTATGGGTCGACCGGCGCATGTTGTAGAAGTCGAGCACGCGCTGGGGATCGCGGCGGTAGCCTTCCGGTGTCGCCACGTCCCGATAGTCGATCTTCGACCAGATTCCGTCTTTGTCGCGGAAGGTCGACAGGCCGGATTCCGCCGAGATACCGGAGCCGGTCAGGACGACGATGCGGCCGAACCGCATAGGATCAGCTCTCCGATGTCAGCGCCGCCGCGAGCTTGTCCGCATCGGCCTTGATCTTCTCCATGTCGCCCATCTTACCGGGAGGCCCGAGCGGTTGACCCTCCCAGCAGGGCAGCACATGGAAATGCAGATGAAAGACCGTCTGGCCGGCCGCCGCCTCGTTGTACTGCTCGATCTTGATGCCGGGTGCGCCGAAGGCTCTCTGCGCGGCCCGAGCCACCTTCTGGACGGTCTCGAGGCAGGCCGCGAGCTGCTCGGGGGAGGCGTCGAGCGCGTTCCGGCAGGGCGTCCTGGGGATCACCAGCGCGTGGCCGGTCGTTCTCGGCATGATGTCCATGAAGGCGAAGGTCAGGGAATTCTCGTAGACCTTGAAGGCGGGGACTTCGCCGCGGAGGATTTTGGCAAAGATGTTGCCAGGATCGTAGGTCATGCCAATTCTCTTCGAATTTTCGTGATTTTCCGCAGTGCACGGAAACACCCTTTAGACCTTGTCAATATACGCGCCGCTAAGCTCGGCCTGCTAGAGTTTTCGACAGAGTTGGAAGCGGGTGGAGCGCTTTTCGATGGCACACGGCACACACGGCAAGAATGGCAAGATGGGCGTGACCTTCGCGACCTATCTCATCCTGGCCTCGTTCGTTCTCGTCATGGGCCGCTACAATGAGTGGTACCAGCTGCGTCCCGACTACAACATCGACGTGCCGGCCAACAGCTTCTTCAACCGCGAATACGATGCGCGCGTGGTCTGCCCCGAGCAGCATGGCGTTCGCGTTTTCCAGATCGCGGCGCCGACGGTGGAAGCCGCCCGTGAGATCGTCGCGCGCGACCTGCCGCTGTGCGAGGTGCGCAGCGTGGTGCGCCACAAGGGCTGATCCCGCGGGTTCTCAACGTCCTGAATTTGCACGACAGTTTCGTTTCCGTGCAACGTTGATCACTTTTCGTTCCGGTTGCGGTTTGACAGCCTCGCCCCGATCCCCCATCTTCCCGCCCGCCGTCCGGCAGGCGACGGCATCATCCGGGCGAGCGGTGTCTCGCCCATCCCTGAAGAGCCCAGACCGTCGAAAAGGCTGATCGCCCGATCATGCGGATTGTCATTGTCGAGAGCGCCGCCAAGGCCAAGACCATCAATAAGTATCTGGGCTCGGGCTATAAGGTCCTGGCCTCCTTCGGGCATGTGCGCGACCTCCCCGCCAAGGACGGCTCGGTGCTTCCCGACCAGGACTTCGCGATGTCCTGGGAGGTCGACGGTCGCTCGCAGAAGATCATGTCGGAGATCGCCAAGGCCGTTAAGGGCGCCGACAAGCTGATCCTCGCGACCGACCCCGACCGCGAGGGCGAGGCCATCTCCTGGCACATCCTCGACATTCTCAATCACAAAAAGGTGCTCAAGGGCGTCGGCGTCGAACGCGTCGCCTTCAATGCCATCACCAAGCAGGCCGTCACCGAGGCGATGAAGCATCCCCGCCAGATCGACGAGCCGCTGGTGGACGCTTATCTCGCCCGCCGCGCGCTCGACTATCTCGTCGGCTTCACGCTGTCGCCGGTGCTTTGGCGCAAGCTTCCCGGCGCCCGCTCGGCAGGACGCGTGCAGTCGGTGGCGCTGCGCCTCGTCTGCGACCGCGAGGATGAGATCGAGCGGTTCCGGACCGATGAGTATTGGACCATCGAGGCGAGCCTCGAGACGGCCAAGGCCGAGGCGTTCGCCGCGCGTCTCCATGCGATCGGCGGCACGGCGCTCAAGAAGCTCGACATCAAGGACGACGCGAGCGCTCACGCCATCAAGGCGGCGGTCGAGAAGCAGGGCTTCAAGGTCGCCCACGTCGAGAAGAGGGCGACGAAGCGCAACCCTTATGCGCCGTTCGCCACCTCGACCCTGCAGATGGATGCGTCCCGCAAGCTCGGCTTTTCCGCCAAGCAGACCATGCAGGTGGCGCAGCGGCTCTATGAAGGCGTCGACATTGGCGGCGAGACGGTCGGCCTCATTACTTATATGCGAACCGACGGCGTCACCATCGTGCCGGAGGCGGTCAACGCCATCCGGGGCCTGATCGCGCGCGAGTTCTCGCAGCGCTACGTCGCGCCCTTCATTCGCGAGTACAAGACCAAGGCCAAGAACGCGCAGGAAGCGCACGAGGCGATCCGGCCGACCGAGGTTTCGCGGTTGCCCAAGGATGCCAGCCGGTATCTGCCGAAGGATCAGGCGGCACTCTACGACCTCATCTGGAAGCGGGCGGTGGCGAGCCAGATGGCGTCGGCGGAAGTCGACCAGACGACGGCCGACATCGACGTCAAGGGCCGCGACGGCAAGGCCTATGCTTTCCGCGCGACCGGGTCCGTCATCACCTTCGACGGCTTCCTCAAGGTCTACGAGGAAGGGCGTGATGATCGCGTGCGCACCATCGAGAAGGGCAAGGACGACCGCGAGGCCCATACGCCCGACGAGGTCGACGACAGCCGCCGCCTGCCGCCTTTGTTCGCTGGCGATACCGTGCGCGACAAGGCGATCGAGCCCGAGCAGCATTTTACCCAGCCGCCGCCGCGCTACTCGGAAGCCACCCTCGTCAAGCGGCTCGAGGAGCTGGGCATCGGCCGGCCCTCGACCTTCGCCTCGACCCTCGCGGTGCTGCAGGATCGCGAGTATGTGAAGACCGACAAGAAACGGTTGGTGCCCGAGGACAAGGGCCGGCTCGTCACGGCCTTCCTGAAGGGCTTCTTCAAGCGCTACGTCGAATACGATTTCACGGCCGATCTCGAGGAAAAGCTCGA
>JANNSX010000395.1:0-19401 GCA_031403155.1 Hyphomicrobiaceae bacterium | reverse complement strand
CTTATCGGCGCGCCTCCGGGCTATGTCGGCTTCGACCAGGGCGGCTTGCTCACCGATGGCGTCGATCAGCATCCCCACTCCGTGCTGTTGCTCGACGAGATCGAGAAGGCGCATCCCGACCTGTTCAACATCCTTTTGCAGGTCATGGACCACGGCAAGCTCACCGATCACAACGGCAAGCAGGTCGATTTCCGCAACGTCATCCTGATCATGACGACGAATGCGGGCGCCTCCGATATGGCGCGGCCGCCGATCGGCTTCAATCGCGCCAAGCGCGAGGGCGACGACACCGAGGCGATCAACCGGCTGTTCACGCCGGAGTTCCGCAACCGGCTTGACGCAACCGTCTCCTTCGCGAGCCTGCCTCGCGAGGTCATCCATCGCGTGGTCGAGAAGTTCATCTACCAGCTCGAGGGCTTGTTGTCGGATCGCGGCGTCACCATCGAGCTCACCGATGAAGCGACCGATTGGCTCGCCGAGCGCGGCTATGACGAGCGCTTCGGCGCGCGCCCGCTCGCCCGCGTCATCCAGGAGCACATCAAGATGCCGCTCGCCGACGAGGTGCTGTTCGGCCGGCTCGAGAAGGGCGGCACGGTGCGGGTTGTCGTCAACGAGAAGGACGGCGAGAAGGGGCTGGGCTTCGAGTTCCTGAAAGCGCCCGAGCCCGGAAAGGCCATCAAGCCGCCGAAGAAGCTCACGCACCGCAAGGCCAAGGTGATCGAAGGGACGAAGCCCGGCAGCCAAAAGGCGCTGCCCGGACCACCCAAGGGCAAGGCCAAGGGTGGCTCGGTTCCTTCCGTTTCCCCCAAGGCGCCCGCCAAGCAGGACGAGTAGGCACCCGATCCCATGGCCGAGGCGCGTGAGGCGGGGCACGGCGAAGGCGACGCCCTGCCTTCCGGCTCGGCGCGTGCCGCCTTCGTCAGGGGTTTGCGCGAATTCCCGGTCGTGCCCGGCGTGATCCTGTTGTCGGCGGTCATGGGGTTCGGCGCGCTCGCCCGAGACCTCGGCGTGGATCTCGGCGTTGCGGTCTTCTCGACCGCGGCGATCTTCGCGCTGCCTGCTCAAGTGACGCTGCTGACCGAGCAGGCGCACGGCGCTAGCCTGCTCGCCACGGCCGTCGCCGTCATGCTGACGTCCACGCGTCTGCTGCCGATGGCGGTCGTGCTGTCGCCCTATCTCAGGGGCTCGAGCCTGCCGCGCTGGGCGCTGATCCCGGCCATCCACTTCTGCGCCGTGACGCTGTGGGTCACCGGCATGCGGCGCTTGCCCGAGATCGCTCCGCAAGACCGGCTGCCCTACTATCTGGGCTCCGGCGTTCCGCTGTTCACGCTGGCGATGGGGGCGACGGCGCTCGGATATTTCATAGCCGGCGAAGTGCCGGCGCTCATCGCCGCCGCGCTCTTCTTCTTGACGCCGATCTACTTCCTGCTGTCGATGCTGCAGTCGGCGGCGAAATCGACGACCGACAAGCTCGCGATCCTGTTGGGGCTGCTGTTGGGACCGCCGCTCGCCTATCTGACGCCGGGCTTCGATCTGCTCATCGCGGGAATTCTCGGCGGCGGCGTGGCCTATCTCCTGGGACGGCGGTGGCAGGCGTCATGACCGGAGCGCTGTGGCCCTATCTCGTCGTGCTCGTGGCCGGCGTGCTGATGACGGAGCCCTGGCGATGGGCGGGCCTCGCCCTCTCGCGCAACCTCGATGTCGAGAGCGAGTGGTTCAAAGTAGCGCGCGCGGTATCGACGGCAATTGTCGCCGCGTTGGTGGCACGCCTCGTCATGCTGCCGACGGGGGCGCTGGCGGATATCGATCTGTGGGTGCGGTGCGGCGCGTTCCTCGGCGGCATCGCGGTGTATCTAATATCGGGCGGAAGACTGCTCGCGGGCGTGGCGGCGAGCGCCGCCTTGCTGCTCGCGGGGGCCTCACTCACCGGTTGAGCTTTCCACCGGCAGCAGCCAGCCGTAGTAGGCGACGACGAGACGGCCCCACGGGTCCTCGATGCGCATACGGAAGGTGTAGCGATCGCCTTCGGCGCCCTCCCGGACATCGAGCTTGGGCCACAAGGCGCGCGGCACGGGCAATCCCAGGATGCGCAGCCCCACGAGTCGTTGCGTGACGCCCGTCGCATCGGGGAGCAAACGCGACGTGGCTGCCACCGGAAACCGGCGCTCGATGACGGTGCCCTCTGCGGGCCCTGCCGACAGCCGTGATACCATCGGCCGGCCATCGAAACCGCGCTCCCATGCCTCGACATCGCCGTCGAGCCGTATGCAAAGGGTCAGCCGCTGATCGGTTGCGGCCGGGGGAAAGCGCAGGATCACCGCGACGAGGCGAGCCATGCTCGTTGTGCCATGCTCGACGGTCACGCGGCCCTCGAAATTCCGATCGCCCTGAACATCGTGCAACACGCGGATCGGAGCGGGCAAGGCGGCGAGGCCATCGCCAAAGGCCCGATGGAAAAGCGGTGCGCGGCTCATTCGATCACCCGCTCGCGCCAATCGGCCGGCGGAACCATGCAGACCTCTGTCCGACCGAACAGCCGGTAGCGATTGCGCGCGATGCAATTGTAGAGCCGGTCGGCGATGGGTCCCGGGAGATAGGTGAGGAGCGCCACCGCGGGCCACAGACCACCGAGCCGGGGCAGGATACGCTTCACCGTGTCGAGCTTGGCATAGGCCCGGCCATCCAGAACGAGGAGGTTGGTCTCGAAATCGGCAGTGTCGAGGCCGTAGTGCCGGAAGAGTGCTTGCCCGGTCGCCGATTGCGCCGCCGTCAGCCGGAAGCGGGCCTCTGGATCGCGCGCGACGACGAAGCGCGCAAAGCCGGTGCAGAGCACGCAGACTCCATCGAATACGATGATGGGCTTGCCGTTGGGTAAGTGGGCGAGCAGGGGATCGGCGCGATAGCTGTAGGGCGCGAAGCGGTCGAGACGGTGCTGCAGCCGCTCGACGGCCATGACCTACCCGACCTGCCCGCGATGTCGAAGGAAGTGGTCCGCCAGCACCAGCGCCATCATGGCCTCGCCGACCGGCACGGCGCGGATGCCGACGCAGGGGTCGTGGCGGCCGGTGGTCGAAATCTCGGTCTCGTTGCCTTGGGCATCGATGGTCTTGCGGGGGCTAAGGATCGAGGAGGTCGGCTTGACGGCGAAACGGCAGACGACCGGCTGGCCAGTCGAGATGCCACCGAGGATGCCACCCGCGTTGTTCGACAGAAAGCGCGGCTTGCCGTCGTTGCCCATGCGGATCTCGTCCGCGTTCTCTTCGCCGGAAAGCTCGGCCGAAGCGAAGCCGGCGCCGATCTCGACGCCCTTGACGGCATTGATGCTCATCATGGCAGCGGCGAGGTCCTGGTCGAGCTTGCCGTAGAGCGGCGCGCCCCAGCCGGCGGGCACGCCCTCGGCGATGACCTCGATGACGGCACCGGCGGACGAGCCGCGCTTCCTCGCGCCGTCCAGGAACTCGGCCCAGGTCGAGACGATGCCCGGATCGGGCGAGAAGAAGTCATTCTGATCGACGGCCGACCAGTCCCAGCGTTTGCGATCAATTTTGTGCGGGCCGATCTGGATGAGCGCGCCGCGCACGCTCACGCCGCCAATCACCTTGCGGGCGATGGCGCCAGCCGCCACCCGCATAGCGGTTTCGCGCGCGGAAGATCGTCCGCCGCCGCGAAAGTCGCGGATGCCGTACTTTGCCATGTAGGCGAAGTCGGCATGGCCGGGCCGGAACTTGTCGGCGATTTTGCCGTAATCCTTGGAGCGCTGGTCGACATTGCGAATGACGAGGGAGATTGGCGTTCCGGTCGTCACCTGCTGGCCTGCGGCGTCGTCGAACACGCCCGACAGGATTTCGACCGTGTCCGGCTCCTGCCGCTGCGTCGTGAACCGGGATTGGCCGGGCCGCCGCCGGTCGAGGTAGGGCTGGATGTCGGCGACAGAGAGCGGAATTCCGGGAGGGCAGCCATCGACCACGCAGCCGATCGCCGGCCCATGGCTTTCGCCCCAGGTCGTCACGCGGAAAAGGTGGCCGAATGTGTTGTGGGACATATGAACTGAGTATCGGCCCCCGCCGCCAGGGTCAACGCGGCGAACCCTGCCGCCCACAATGCAGAAAGGCGCGGATCGCTCCGCGCCCTTCCGGTCCACGTACTTCGTCCCGTCCTGCGCCCCGGCCTAGTGGTGGTGGCCGCCGTGCCGAAGCGAGCTTCAGGAGTGTACGAGCTCTTTGGTTTGTCGTGCTTCTTACCGGAAAACCGCTTCGCACTTCTCCGGAAGCACTCTATGCGAGACCCTCGGCCTTCAGGGCCTCTTGAACCTTCGGCCGGCTGCCGACGCGGCCGAGGTAGGTCTTGACGTTCGGATAGGTGTTCACATCCACGCCGACATACTGGCCCCAGCCGAGCACGGTGAACATGTAGGCATCGACCACCGAGAAGTCCTTGCCCATGATGAAGTCGTTCTTGCCGAGGTGCTCGTCCAGATACTGGAGCCGCTTGGCGAGGCCGTCCTTCATGATCTGCTTGGCCTCGGCGGGGAGCTTGTCGTTGAACAGCCCGCCCATCGATTTGTGCATCTCCGAGGTCGTGAAGTTCAGCCACTCCTGGGCCTTGTAGCGCTCGAGGGTGCCGTTGGCCGGGATGAGCTTGGAGCCCGCCTTGTCGGCCAGGTACTGGACGATGGCCGGGCCCTCGGTCAGCACCTCGCCCGAATCAAGCTGCAGGGCAGGGACATAGCCCTTCGGATTGACCTTGAGGAAATCGGCGCCGGACTTCGTCTTCTTGGTGCCGAGGTCGACCTGCTCCATGTCGAATGTCTGGCCGGTCTCGCGCAGCACGATGTGGGGGGAAAGCGAGCAGGCGCCGGGGGAATAGTACAGCTTCATGGTGGGGAACTCCGGATGTTGGCCGCATAAGACGGTTTTCCACGTCCGGCGCATCGCAGTGACCTTGAGCGGGCCATTGGTGTATGGTCCGCGTCGATCCGGCGCCGGTCGGCCGCGTCGTGCGGCTTTGGGGTTTACGGATGCTTGCCTAACCTGTTATACATGCAATTGCAATCAATTTACCGATCACAAGCCCGTCATGCAACCAAACCCGTCCGAGAATGCCGTTGGCGCCTGGGTGCAGCTCGTGCGCTCCGGGCAGACCATTCTTGCGCGCGTCGAGGCCGACCTGAAGGATCAGGGCTATCCCCCGCTCGAATGGTACGATGTGCTGCTCGAACTCGATAAATCGCCGGACGGCAAGCTGCCGCAGGCCCAAGTCCAGTCGAATGTGCTGCTGGCCCAGTACAATCTCTGCCGCCTGGTCGACCGGCTTGAGCGGGAGGAGCTGGTGAAGCGCCAGCCCTCGCCGGACGATGGGCGCTCCAATCATCTGGTCATCACCGAGAAGGGCCGCACGCTCCGGCGTGAGATGTGGCCGGCCTATGCGGCGGCCATCCAGACGCATCTGGGCTCCCGGCTCAGCTGTGAGGAGGCGCACCAGCTCGGCGGTCTCCTCGGCCGTCTGGTGCAGGCCGAGCCGGCCGAGTGCGACGCGAAAAATCGGTGATACAAGTTCAAGCGCACGCCGCTCGACCGGTTGAGACTATGGTGTAGGATGCTGCGGATTTTGACCGAGCAGGAAAGTCAAAGATGACCGGATTGATGGCTGGCAAGCGCGGCCTGATCATGGGCGTCGCCAACAATCGCTCGATTGCCTGGGGCATCACCAAGGCCTGTCACGATCAGGGCGCGGAGATCGCGCTGACCTTCCAGGGCGAGGCCTTGGAAAAGCGCGTGCGCCCGCTCGCCGAGGAGATCGGCACAAAGATCGTCCTTCCCTGCGACGTCACGGACAATCAAAGCGTCGATGCGGTGTTTGCCGAGTTGAAGAAGCAATGGGGCCGGCTCGACTTCCTGGTCCACGCCATCGCCTTCTCCGACAAGGCTGAGCTCGACGGCCGCTATGTCGACACCACGGCGGAGAACTTCAACAAGACGCTCGCCATCTCCTGCTTTTCCTTTACAGCGCTCGCCCAGCGGGCCGAAAAACTCATGACCAATGGCGGCTCGCTGCTGACGCTGACCTACTACGGCGCCGAGAAGGTAATGCCGCACTACAATGTCATGGGCGTCGCCAAGGCCGCGCTCGAGGCGAGCGTCCGCTATCTCGCGGCTGACCTCGGCAAGCAGAATATCCGCGTCAACGCGATCTCGGCCGGGCCCATCAAGACGCTGGCGGCTTCGGGCATTTCGGACTTCCGCTATATCCTCAGATGGAACGAGTACAACTCGGCACTGCGGCGCACGGTGACCATCGAGGAGGTCGGCTCATCCGCGCTTTACCTCCTCTCCGATCTCGGCCGCGCCGTCACCGGCGAGGTGCATCACGTCGATGCGGGCTACCACGTGCAAGGCATGAAGAACGAGGACGCGCCGGATTTTTCGGTCGTCAAGAGTGAATGACGGCTGACGTTTCCTCCATCCAGCTTCCGGGCCTGCCCACCATCTACTTCAT
The DNA here is from genome assembly GCA_031403155.1 of Hyphomicrobiaceae bacterium. GTDB lineage: Bacteria > Pseudomonadota > Alphaproteobacteria > Rhizobiales > Hyphomicrobiaceae > JANNSX01. Next base: position 12,906 of record JANNSX010000395.1, on the reverse strand, counting down.
TCGCCATGGCGAGACGGACTGGAACAAGGTTGGCCGCCTGCAGGGGCAGACGGACGTGCCCATCAACGCGCGCGGCCGCCAGCAGGCAGCGCGCAATGGCGGGCTGCTCGCCGAGATGGCCGACGATATCGCAGAGTGCGCCTTCATCGCGAGCCCGTTGCTGCGAACCCGCCAGACCATGGAGATCGTGCTCAAGGCGCTCGGCCGGCGCGCGGACGATTTTGCAACCGACGAGCGCTTGAAGGAAATCAACTTCGGCCGCTGGGAAGGCATGACCTGGAAAGAGCTCAAGGTCACCGACCGGCCGGCCTATGACGCGCGCTACCGCGATCCCTGGAGTGTGTGCGCGCCCGGCGGCGAGTGCTACGCCGATCTCTCGTTAAGAACCCGCGACTGGCTGGCCTCGCTGACCCGCCCTACCGTTGTCGTCTCGCATGGCGGCATCAGCCGGTGTCTGCGCGGTCTCGTGTTGTCACTCCCCGCCGCCGAGGTGCCGCATCTCGACGTGCCGCAGGACAAGATCATGCTCGTCGATGATGGCGCGGTCGAGTGGCTGTAAGCGCCGCTACGCCTCCAGCTTCTTACCGAGCCGTCCCGCGATCTCCTGGATGAATTGCCAGGCCACCCGGCCGGAGCGGGCGCCTCGCGTCACCGACCATTCGAGGGCCTGCGCCTCGAGCTGCTTCGCCGGCATGCCCAATCCGAAATGGCCCGCATAGCCGTTGACCATGGCGAGATAGTCCGATTGGCTGCAATGGTGGAAGCCGAGCCAGAGGCCGAAGCGGTCCGACAGCGACACCTTCTCCTCGACTGCCTCCGACGGATTGATGGCGGTCGAGCGCTCGTTCTCGATGATGTCGCGGGGCATCAGGTGGCGGCGGTTGGAGGTCGCATAGAACAGCACGTTGTGCGGCCGCCCCTCGATGCCGCCCTCGAGCACGGCCTTCAGCGATTTGTAGGAGGTGTCCTCGCCATCGAAGGACAGATCGTCGCAGAAGACGATGAAACGATGCAGACTCTTCCGGATGTAAGAGAGGGCGATCGGCAATGTGCCGATATCCTCGCGGTGGATCTCGACGAGCTTCAGGTCGATGCCAGTGGTCAGCCGCCCGCGGCGCTCGTTCAAGCGGGAACGCACCTCCGCGTGCACGGCCTTGACGAGGGAACTCTTGCCCATGCCGCGGGAACCCCAGAGGAGCGCGTTGTTGGCCGGCAGCCCCATGGCGAAGCGCTCGGTGTTGGCGAGCAGCGTCTCACGCGTCCGGTCGATGCCGCGCAGGAGCGAGAGCGGTATCCGATTGACGCGCTCGATGGCGAGGAAACCTTCCGGACTGCTCTGCCAGACGAAGGCCTCGGCCGAATCGAAGGCCGGCGGCTTGAGTTTCGGCGGGGCGATCCGCCCGAGCGCCTCGGCGATGGTTTCCAGCTGCTCGATCAGGGCCTTGTCATGGGCCATTCGTGAGGGCTCCGGCTCGGGCCGCAACGGCGGCCGGGGTGAGGCGAGACTCAACCGGGGAAAATTTGGCTGCTGTATAGCCGAAGCGGTGGCGAGCGTCACCTTGGCGGCCTCGAAATCGACCGTCCTCAGGTTGCAATGCGGGCGGGCGCGACTATATTCCGCCGAATTCACCGAGGCGGCGCCCATGGCCGGCGACCCCGCCCCCTTCCATTCGCGAAAGGCGTCTCATGTTTATTTCGCCCGCCTATGCCCAGACGACGGCACCAACCGGCTCGGCCTTCGATTTCACCATGCTGCTGCCCTTGGTCGCCATGTTCGCGATCATGTACTTCCTCATTATCCGCCCGCAGCAGACGCGGCTGAAGAGCCACCGGGCGATGGTCGCGAACGTCAAGCGCGGCGACACGGTGGTGACGGCCGGCGGCCTCATCGGCAAGGTGACGCGGGTGGTGGATGACAGCGAGCTGCAAGTCGAGCTCGCCGACAATGTGCGGGTCAGGGTCGTCAAGGGGACGCTCTCCGAGGTCCGCGCCAGGGGTGAGCCAGCGAAGGACGAGAAGTAGATCTAGGGTGTTTCCGTTTTTCGTTGAATCACTCCAACACCCTAATTCCTTGGTTTGTCGTGCTTCTTTTCGGAAAACCGCTTCGCATCCCGGCCTTCGCCGGGACAAGCTTTTTCCGGAAGCACTCTAGCCTTTCGCCAATCCCCGCCGCGCAACCGAGGCATCGAGCACCGCCATGCTGCATTTCTCCCGCTGGAAGATCCTATCGATCCTCGCGGTCTGTCTCCTCAGCATACTCTACGCGCTGCCCAATTTTCTTTCGGCGGGCGCCCTCGCAAACCTGCCCAGCTGGTGGCCGAAACAGTCGCTGAGCCTCGGGCTCGATCTCAAGGGCGGCTCTTATCTGCTGCTCGAAGCCAACGTCGATCAGCTGAAGAAGGAATGGTACGACCAGATCGAGGACGATGTGCGCACGCGGCTGCGGAAGGCGCGCGTCCAGTATACGGGTCTCGGGCAAGCGGCTGACGGCGTTCGGGTCCGGATCAGCAAGGCCGAGGACATCGAGAAGGCCAAAACCGAACTCAACGGCATGATCCAGCCGCTGCAGGGCTCATTCTTCACGGGCCAATCGGCCAACAACCTCGACATTCAAAGTGCCGCGGATGGCAGCTTCACGATCACGCCGACCACGCCGGCGCTGACCGAGCGCCTGAGCAACGGCATGGCGTCCCTCATCAGCGTGCTCGGCCAGCGCATCAACGCGCTCGGTACGACGGAGCCGACGATCGTCCGGCAGGGCGCGGACCGGATCGTCGTGCAGGTGCCGGGCCTCGACAATCCGGAGCGCCTGAAGGAGATCATCGGCCGGACGGCAAAGCTTTCGTTCCACGAGGTCGATCAATCCAAGACGATCGAGGATGCGGAAGCGACCGGAGTGCCGCCAGGGTCCAAGATTTTCGCGATGGAGCGGGACGACAAGGATGCGAAATTGCCCAAGGGTAAGATCCTCCTCAAGGTTGCACCCGTCGTCAGCGGCGAGGATCTCGTCGATGCGCAGCCCAGTTTCGACAGCCAGACCAACGAGCCCGTCGTTTCGTTCCGCTTCAATACTTCAGGCGCGCGCCGCTTCGGCAACTACACTCAAGTCAATGTCGGCAGGCCGTTCGCCATCGTGCTCGATGATCTCGTGATCTCGGCGCCTCAGATCCGCGAGGCGATCCTGGGCGGCTCGGGACAGATCAGCGGCAACTTCGCCGTCCAGGAGGCAACCGACCTGTCGATCTCGCTCCGCTCCGGCGCGCTTCCAATCTCGCTCGAGGTGAAAGAGGAGCGCTCGGTCGGCCCGAGCCTCGGCCAGGACTCGATCAGCTCCGGTCTCGTCGCGGGCCTCATCGGCGGCATCGGCACGGCGGGCCTGACCATGCTCGTCTATGGCCTGTTCGGGGCCTTCGCGGTGCTCGCGCTCCTCCTCAACGGTTTGCTGCTGATCGCCATCATGAGTGGCGTGCAGGCGACGCTCACGCTTCCGGGCATCGCCGGCATCGTGCTTACCATCGGCATGGCGGTCGACAGCAACGTGCTCATCTACGAGCGCATCCGCGAGGAATTACGCTCCGGCAAGACGGCGATCTCGGCCATCGAGGCCGGCTTCAACCGCGCCATCATTACCATCGCCGACAGCCAGCTGACGACACTTGCCGCGGCGATCGTCATGTTCTGGCTCGGATCTGGCCCGATCCGCGGCTTCGCGGTGACGCTCTCGATCGGCGTCATCACCTCGGTCTTCACGGCCGTGACCGTCACCCGCCTCATCGTTGCGCTCTGGCTCCGCCGGGCGCGGGCCAAGCAGCGCAATATCGAAGTCCCGATCTGACAAGGAGAACACCTGGTGATCTGGAAGGGTTGGGATTTCTTCCCGCACGGCACGCATATCGATTTCATGAAGTACAAGGGGCTTTGCCTGGCGGCATCGATCATCGCCATGGCGATTGCGCTGGCGCTGTTCTTCGTGCCCGGCCTCAACTATGGCATCGACTTCAAGGGCGGCACGCTGATCGAGATCGGCTCCAAGTCGGGGCCGATCAACATCGGCGACATCCGGAGCAAGGTGTCAGGCCTCGGCCTCGGCGATGTCCAGGTGCAGGAGTTCGGCCGGCCCGAGGATGTGATGATCCGGGTCGAGGCGCAGCCCGGCGGCGACAAGGCACAACTCGAGGTCGCCGCCAAGATCAAGCAGGTGCTGGGCGATAGCGTCGTCTATCGCCGCCAGGAGGTCGTGGGCCCCGCCGTCTCCGAGGAGCTCCGCACCACCGGCATTCTCGCCGTGCTGGTTTCGATCCTCGCCATCTGCGCCTATGTCTGGTTCCGATTCGAGTGGCAATTCGCGGCGGGCGTCGTCGTCGCGCTTGTTCATGACGTGCTGCTGACCATCGGCGTCTTCGCCATCACGCAGATGGAGTTCGACCTCTCGGTGGTGGCCGCGCTCCTCACCATCGTCGGCTACTCGGTGAACGATTCCGTCGTCGTCTCCGACCGTATCCGCGAGAATTTGCGCAAGTACAAGAAGATGCCGTTGAGCGAGCTGCTCAATGTCTCCGTCAACGAGACGCTGTCGCGCACGATCCTGACGGGTGGAGCCACCATCTTCGTGCTGCTCTGTCTGCTTTTCCTCGGCGGCGCGGTGATCTTCCCCTTCACCTTTGCGATCCTGTTCGGCATCATCGTCGGCACCTACTCCTCGATCTTCGTGGCCGCCCCCGTGCTCGACTACTTCAATGTGAAGCGCGACTGGGCGAGCGGCGGCGGGAAGCCCAAGGGGCAGGCCGCACCTTCGGTTTGAGATGACACGGCCCGAGGCACGCTATGACGGGTTCTATCCGGGCCGGGCGCCGATCGACAGTTACGGCAACGGTGGATTCCGCTTTGCCGGCATGAGTCACAAGGGGTCGTTGCTGCTGCTGCCGGGCGGCATCAAGGCCTGGGCGCCAGTGAAGCCAGAGGAGGTGACGCTCGAGAGCCTCGCGCCCCTCATCGCCGAGAAAGCAGGGATCGAGGTGCTGCTCTACGGTAGCGGCGCGACGCAGGTGTTTGCGGCGAGGCCGATGCGCGAGGCACTCGCGGATAGAGGCCTCCACATCGAGCCGATGTCGACAGGGGCGGCCTGCCGCACCTACAACATACTGCTGGCCGAAGGACGGGCGGTCGCCGCCGCGGTGCTTCGGGTCGAGTGAATTCGGGTCGAGTGAAAGAGAGCTAAGCCATGGACTGGATCACATCGACCCCGGCGCGTGCCTTCGCCACCGGCGCAGCGCTGGTGCTTCTCGTCGCGCTCGTCTGGCTGGCCGCCTGGGGTGATGAGTACCGCAACGTCTATCTGCCGGGCATCGGCGTCGTGCTCGTCCGCATCGTCCATGTGCTCGCCGCCATGATCTGGGTCGGCCTCGTCTGGTACGTGAACTTCGCCCAACTCGTCGCCGTCGAGGCGCTGGACGATCAAGGTCGAGCCGCCGTGCACAAGGAGGTGGCGCCGCGTGTCGCCTTCTGGTTCCGCCACATGGCGACGCTGACGGTGCTCTCCGGCATCGTGCTGCTGTTCTACACCGAGTATATGAGCTTCGAAGGCATCTCCGGGCCGAAGGGGGCATTGCTGCTGATCTCCGGGTTGTTCGGAGTCGTCATGCTCGGCTTCGTGCATGCGGTGATCTGGCCCGGCATGCAGGTGATCCTGGGACTGAGGCCCGGCGATGCGGCAGCCAAGCTCGCCGCCCGCAAGCGCGTCAAGACCTTCGCGCGCCTCAACCTCGTGCTGGCCATCCCCACGACCGCGGCCATGGTCGGCGCCGCGCATCTCTACTGAGCGATGGCGCTCGCGCCGGAGATCGTCGCCCTGGGGCGCGCTACCGAGCCGGACCGGTATCTGGCGGCGCTAGCTGCTCCCGCCGAGGCACGCGACGATCTGATCGCGCTCGCCGCATTCGCCGCCGAGGTGCGGCGCATTCCCCGTCTCGTGCACGATCCGCTGGTGGGGGAAATCCGGCTGGCGTGGTGGCGCGATGCGATCGAGGCGTTGGCGAAGGGTGAACCCGCCGGCCATCCGATCGCCGATGCGCTCGCCGCGCCGATCCGGGACGGCCAATTTCCGGTTCCGCGCCTGACGGCCTTCATCGACGCCATGGCCTTCGATCTCTCACCCGCCCCCTTCGCCGACGAGCAAGCGCGCGAGGTCTATCTCGGCAAGACTGAAGGGACGCTCTTCCGGCTGGCTCTGTCGAGGCTCGGGCAGGCCGAGCCCGACGAACCGCTCGTCCGGTCCGCTGCGATCGCCTATGGCCTGGCGCGCGCGGCCCTCGCCCTCGACGGACCCGCGCCGCTCGTGACCGAGGCTGACCTCGCCGGCGCCGGCCGCACGATCCATCAACTCGGCGGACCTGACGCAGCCGAAGCCCGACGCGCCATCGCGGAAAGGCTCGGCCGGGCCGCCGGAGAGGCCATTACGCCAGCGATTGGCAAGAGTGTCTCGCCGGCTCTTCTGCCTCTCGCCATGGTCCCCGACTATCGCCGCTGGGCGCTTCGCCCCTCGGGCACTCCACCAACAGCGCCGATCACCCGCGTCTGGCGCATCTGGCGCGCCTCCAGGACTGGACGGCTTGGGGATTAGTCCGATCCTGTCGCATTGGCATCACGATTGCCCCCTAGAGCATGCTGCGATTAAGTGGAATCCGGTTAATCGCTAAAGCATGCGACGAAACAAGAATCTAGGGCGGGCTGGTGCTTCCGACCAAACGCAGCCCGCTCTAGCCAAGGCGTCCGCCGCACCGGACAATCACCCAATGACCCGACTGCTCAGCCTTCTGATCCTGCTTTGCCTGTCGTTCCCTGGCGCCGCCTCGGCGACCGAGATCGCCTGGCGGCTGGAAAATCCCTTCCGCCTGTTCGCCGACGCCCGCCTCACCGAGCGCCACCGGCTCGCCTACGAGAAGCTCAGCGAGGCCGAGCGGCTGCAGCCGATCCTCTCCATCGAGCGGCGGCTCGCGAGCCAGGATGGCCGCGGCTGGGCACGCGCCGCCTACCAGAAGACTTGCTGGAGCGGCAAGGACAACGGCTATGCCGGCTGCGGGAGCGCGCAAGATTACATTTTCCCGAAGAGCCATCGCATTATCGTCGAGACCGGCGACATCGATGTGCTGGCACGCACCTGCAACTGGGTGATGACACCGGAGGGCCGCCGTCGCGACGCCAAGCCGGCCAAGGCGAGAGGCCCCTGTCATCAGCCGCAAACCTTCGACATTCCCTATCCCACTGGCGCGGAGGTCGCGCTCTTTGTCGACGGCACGCTCGCCGGCCGCACGAAAATCCGCGTGAAGGACGTTTTCATCGCCGGCCTCGGCGACAGCTTCGCCTCGGGCGAGGGCAATCCGGACATGGCCGCCGTATTCACCGACGATCGCGATGTGAGCTATGGGGAGAGCCCCGACGGCATGGCGCTCGACGGCTATCCGACGCGCCCGGGCGACTGGACCAAGATCGGCGACAACACCTTCCTGGAAGGCAATGCCAAGTGGTGGAACGCCCCCTGCCACCGCTCGCTCTACAGCCATCAGGTGCGCGCCGCGCTGCAACTCGCGATCGAGCAACCACAGCGGGCCATCACTTTCGTCAGCTTCGCCTGTGCGGGTGCCGAGATCACGACCGGTCTGATGGTCCAGTACAAGGGCACCGAGTGGGCGCCGCATCCGCCCGACCGGCCCCAGGTCTCTTCCGTCGCGCGCACCCAGTGCGGGGCTGAGAAAGCCGAGGAGAAGAAGTACCAGTACACCTACTCGCTCAACGGCAAGGTGCCCGAGCTCAACGACATCTTCGTCATCACCTGCGACCGTGAGAAATCGCGCAAGATCGATTTGCTGATGCTCTCGATCGGCGGCAACGATATCGGCTTCGCACGCCTCGTCGCCAATGCCATGCTGGATGACGCAGGCGCGCTCCGCGATCTCGGCGGCTGGATGGGCAAGGTGCACGGCACCAAGGAATCGCTCGCGGCCTTACCCGCGCTCGCCCATCGCTACAAGGCGCTCGCCCGCGCCATCCGCGCCAACCTGCACATCCCCGACAGCGAGATGGATCGCGTGCTGCTGACCGCCTATCCGGTGATGTCGCTGCTCGAGGACGGCCGCAATGTCTGCCCCAATGGGCGGGAGGGCATGACGGTCTATCCCGAGTTCAATCTGAGCCGGGAGAAGTCCGCGGAAGGCGAGAAGGCGGCGTTGAAGCTGTTCAAAGCGCAGCAGGAGGCGGCTGTTGCAAACCGCTGGAGCTTCGTCGACGCGCATCGGCGCGCCTTTGCGGGCCATGGCGTCTGCATCGGCGCGAGCTTCGAGGGCAGCGAGCCGGCGGACGATCTGAGATTCCCACGCCGCATCGACGGCGCCTGGGTGCCGTTTCCGCCCAGCACCTACGAGCCTTACGCGCTTCGCCGCCGGTGGTTCCGCACCCCCAACGACGCCTACCTCACCGGCCACTATCACATCGGTACGCAGATCGCCAAACGCGTGCTGCGGTTCGCGAGCGTCTCCTGGTTCCAGCTGGTGCTCGCCTCGACCTATTCGGGCGCTTTCCATCCGACAGCGGAGGGGCAAGCGGTTATCGGCGATGCGGTCGCGGCACGAGCGCGCGCGGTGCTGGCGAAGTACGGGATGTGAGAGGTGAGTTTCGCGCTCTACTCAACCCCTCTCCCGCGCTCCCGCAAGCATGTGTTTCCCAGAGATAACCCGACCTACGCCGTAACCCTCGGTGGCGTGACGCCCATCGAGACATAGACGCTCAGCAGGTCGTCGACGCCGCCTTCGGCGGGTCTCACCCATTCGCGCGGCACGTAGATGAGTGCGCCGCCGAGCGGTACGGGGGCCGAAGGCACGAGCACGCCGAGATACTCCTTGGCCCCGATCAGGACGGGCTTGGGTGAGGGCAGCAAGGCCAGCACGGCCGCGCTCGGCTCGCCGCCGAAAAAGCACCAGACGGGCGTCATGCTCTTCAAGTTGGCGTTGCCCTTCGTGTCCATGATGGAGGTGAAGCGCTTCGAGAGATCATAGACGTGATTGACGAGGGGAATGCGGCTGATGAGGCTCTCGAAGAGGCCGACGAACCAGGCGCCGATGCGGGATTCGACGATGAGCCCCAAGAGAAAAACGGCGATCAGGAGTGCCAAGAGCCCGGCGACATAGGGCGCGGCTGAAATGACCCCGACGCCCATGCCGAGCGAAACAAGCAAGTCACCGAAGATGCTGCCGGGCCCGAGATAATCGCGCAGCATCGAAAAGGCCCAGCCGAGCACGACGATGGTGACGACGAGCGGCAGCAGCGCCAGCAGGCCGGAAAAGAAGATGCGTGCGATGCGGCTCATGGGACACTCCTCTGGTCAGAGTGCCGCAGAATGCTCTATCGCCAGTGCCCCGGCAACTTATCCTCGCCTTCTTGCCAGACCGTCTTCGACCGCTCGGAGTTGAGCTTGTAGTCGGTGCTCTCGGTTTTCATGATGTCGCGGCCGAGCGCGAAGGCGGCCGACATGGGATCGGCCGTGTCCATGGTGACCTCGCCGCGGCGGTTGCCGATGCCGGTGACGATGCCTGCAAAGGGATGGTCGAGATAGCGGCAGAGCTCGGAGATCTGCTCGACGATGCCGAGGCGCGCGGCGAAGTTGCTCTCCTCGGCGCTGAGCAGAAGAGCTGCCCGTTTCCGCGGCAGCAGCTGGCGAACGCGCGCCGCATCCGGATACGAATCCGAGATGAAGCAGAAGATGCGGTCGATGAAGGCCTTGAGTTGGGCGGAGATGCCGTACCACCAGATGGGTGTCGCATAGACCACCGCCTCGGCAGTCAGATACAATTCAAAGATCTCGCCGTGCTTGTCGTCGATGGCGCATTGGCCGTCCTCGCCCCGGCAGCTCCGGCAATCGCGGAGCATGTGTGTAACGTTCGGCGCCAGGTCGACGAGGACGGCGTCGTGGCCGGCACTCTCAGCACCCGCGACGAAGCTCTCAGCCAGATGATGCGAGTTGCCTTCGAGGCGCGGCGAGGAGGTGAGAACGAGGATGCGTGCGCCGCTGCCGCTCCAGCTGCCGATGCTACTCTCTGCCATGATCAAGCCGCCACCTTGCTCAGCGCCGCGACGATCTCGCCGACGACCCGGCTGACGAGCCCTTCGTCGTCGCCTTCGGCCATGACGCGGATGACGGGTTCCGTGCCGGAGGGACGGATGACGAGGCGGCCCGCGTTGCCGAGCTTAACCCGCCCGTCTTCGATCGCCTTCTTCACATCGCGGTTGTCGAGCGGCTTGCCTTCCTTGTAGCGCACGTTCTTGAGGATCTGCGGTAGCGGCTCGAAGCGGTTGCAGACCTCGCTCACCGGTTTTTCGCTCTGGACGACCACGGCCAGCACCTGTAGCGCCGAGACGAGGCCGTCGCCGGTCGTTGTATAGTCGGAGAGCACGATGTGGCCGGACTGCTCGCCGCCGACATTGTAGCCATGCTTCCGCATGTACTCGACGACGTAACGATCACCGACGGCGGTGCGGGCCATCGAGAGATTGAGCGAGGCGAGGTAGCGTTCCAAGCCGAGGTTCGACATGACCGTCGTGACGATGCCGCCGGCGGCGAGCCGGCCGCGGCGCTTCCAGGCGTCCGCTATGACGGCAAGCAGCTGATCGCCGTCGATAATGCGGCCCTGCTCGTCGACAATGATGACGCGATCCGCATCGCCGTCCAGCGCGATGCCGATGTCCGCGCGCACCTCCTTGACCTTCTCGCAGAGCGCCTCGGGCGCCGTCGAGCCGCACTTCTTGTTGATGTTGAAGCCGTCGGGGTCGACGCCGATTTTGATGACCTCGGCGCCGAGCTCCCAGAGCGCGTCGGGGGCCACCTGATAGCCCGCGCCGTTGGCGCAGTCGACGACGACTCTCATGCCGTTGAGCTGCAGGTTTCGCGGCAGCGTGCGCTTGGCGAACTCGATGTAGCGTTCCTGCGCGCTGTCGACGCGGGTGGCGCGGCCGATCTTGGCGGCGTCGGCCAAGAGCGAGGTCGAGTCCTTGTCCATCAGCTCTTCGATCTGGAGCTCGATCTCGTCCGACATCTTGTAGCCGTCGGGACCGAAAAGCTTGATGCCGTTGTCGGCGAATGGGTTGTGGGAGGCGGAAATCATGACGCCGAGGTCGGCGCGCAAGGAGCGCGTCAGCATGGCGACCGCCGGCGTCGGCATCGGCCCCAGCTGAAACACATCCATGCCGACGGCCGTGAATCCGGAGACCAGCGCGTTCTCGATCATGTAGCCGGACAGCCGCGTGTCCTTGCCGATGACGACCCGGTGGCGGTGATCGCCCGTCGTGAATATGTGGCCGGCCGCCATGCCGACCTTCAAAGCCACCTCCGAGGTCATCGGATGCTTGTTGGCGAGCCCGCGAATGCCGTCGGTGCCGAAATAGCGACGCGCCATATGCCCTTCGCTCCCTTGATGCCTCTGCCTTCGAGTGCCAAATGCAACTGATATCCGTAGGGACGACCGGCGGTCGCCCGCTTCTCGTCCCAACCACATCAAACGAACCTGCGGATGGACGGGCGACCACCGGTCGCCCCTACAGAGCGCCAATGATTAACCCGCGAGTCGGGCCATCCTATCCGAACGGCCCCGCGAGCCCCAATGGTAAAGTCGTCTGCTCACGACGCAACTTTTGGGCCATCGCGCTGGGTCTCCCGGCCGGTCGCCGAGGCCGCAGCTACAGCCAGGGCCTGCCGCGTTTCCTTGACGTCATGAACACGGACGATCTGCACGCCCTGGCTCGCCCCGGCGATGGCTGCGGCGACCGAGCCGATAACCCGGCCGGCGGCCACGGGCTCGTCCGTCAGCGTGCCGATCCAACGTTTGCGGGAGGCGCCGAGCAACACGGGAACGCCCAGGCCATGGAACAGGGCGAGGCCCGCCATCAGCTCGATATTGTGGCGGAGCGTCTTGCCGAAACCGATACCCGGATCGACAATCAGCTTGTTGCGGGCGATGCCGGCCGCTTCCGCGGCCGGGCGATGCCGGCCGCTTCCGCGGCGGCGATACGGGTTTCGAGGTAGTCGTAGACGTCCGTCAGCACATCATCATAGCGGGGGTCGGCCTGCATGGTCTTGGAATCACCGAGGGCATGCATGAGGATGACCGGCAGGCCGAGATCAGCCGCCGTCTCGAGGGCTTGCGGATCGTAGGAGAGCGCCGACACGTCATTCAGGATGCTCGCGCCAGAGTCAGCCGCGCGCCGCATAACCTCGGCCTTGCGCGTATCGATCGAAAGCACCGCATCCGTCTTGGCCGCCAGACCCTCGCTGACCGGGATGACGCGCTTCAACTCCTCCGCGACCGGAATGGGATCGGAACCCGGCCGCGTGCTTTCACCCCCGATGTCGAGGATGGACGCGCCTTCCTCGACGAGCCGGAGACCATGAGCGATGGCAGCCTTCGCATCGGCGAGTTGCCCGCCATCGGAGAAGGAATCCGGTGTGACGTTGACGACGCCCATGATCTGCGTCCGCGTCATGTCGAGACCGGCCAGACGCCGGCGCGGCCTCGTCAGCCGGTCGAGCACGTCGTCCGCCTCCAGATAGTCGGCGCGGGTGCCGCTCTCCCAGACTTCCCCCAACGCGACGAGCTTGCGCGCGACCGCCTTGCCGTCGCGGCGGATGATCTCCAGCGCGGTAAAGTCGAAGGGCCCGTTGCCGCAGAGCGGCAGCAGGCCCGAATAATCGCTCGGGCCGAGGGAGCGGTCGGCCGGGACGAGGCCGGTTGGGCGGAGGTAGACTTTGCGCGTCATGGGCCGAGGCTATAGCGCACTCGTCCCTCGAAGTGGAGGCCGTTTCGTCGATAGAAAGTGCGCCAAGCCAAGAATCTAGGCCGGCTTTCCGATTCCGAAAGATCGGTA
>JANNSX010000394.1:0-2039 GCA_031403155.1 Hyphomicrobiaceae bacterium | reverse complement strand
CCGTTCAAATCCCGTTCAGATCGTCTCCCCGATTTTGACGCCATTCGACCATAAGCTTGTCCCAGTCGCGGCCGAGGCGTGTTGATCATCGGTGCCGCGATTCGGGGGAGATAAGCGGCACTAAACTGGGGTAAGTCATGCGGCCTCTCGCTCTAACCATTCTTCTCGGCTCCCTCATCGGCATCACCTTGAGCCATCCGGCGATCGCCGGCGAGGCGACGCTCGTCCTCGTGCTCGAGCCCGCCAAGTTCACCGGCAAGCCCTGGGATATCGATCCGGGCGCTGATCCCATTCTCTGCTTCGGCGAGGGCTGCTACCGCTCGGGTGGCCTTGACCGGCCGGCGCGATACCTTCCCGGCAAGCGCGCGCTCGGGCCGCTCGCCGCGCTCAATTTCGGCGGCAAGGCCGGCGCCTGCGCCGACCGCCTCGGCTGCGTCTACCGCAGCGTTCCACTCGAAGATGGCCCGGCCCGAGTGACACCCATCGACGTCGACATCGACCGGCATGATCGCCTGGAAGATCGCTTCATCGCCGCCGACAAAAGCTGCCGCGTGAAAAGCGGCGACCTCACCTGCTACAACGGCATCTACACGCGCGAATACTCGCTTTGGGTCGTGCCCGAGGAGGTCGCCGAGGAGGCCGGCTTCGAAGGCCTCGACTACGCGCTCCATGAAGGCATGCGCGAGGGCCGCGCGCGTTTCGCCGAGGAGTTCCTGAGCCAGGAGCGCGAGGCGATGCCGCAGCGGATCTCGGAACTCTACCGTCTCGTGCTCGGCGATGAGATCGACGAGACTTGCCGGACGGACGCGGAGGTGATGGCCGGCACCTTCCGCATCGCCGGCATCGGCACCGCGCCGGGCTCAAGCGCCGGTACTGCACTAGAACGCTTCATCCGCACCGGCGCCGACGACGATATCCTCGACAGCATCCGCACCGAGCCGCGCGTCTTCTGGGGCCTGCAGCAGGCCATCGACCGCCTGCAGAACCTCGTCTCGGTTGAGGACGTGACCCGCAACACCGAGTTCGGTGGCATTCGAGTCGTCGAGCGCGGCGGCAAGTTGGTCCTCGACATCGGCTGGAAAGCCGAGGAAGCCGCCCGCGACCTCATCGATCGATGCCAGGGGATCGACTCGACGGACTTGGATTCGATCTTCAGCGGTGCGGACAAGGGTTAGCTTGTCAGCTTCGCCGGTTCACACCCGGCGAAATATGGGAAGCGGCGGCAGGCCCCGGCGCTCTCGCCAGGTGACGCTGACCTTGTCCCCGATCGCGGCTGTTTCGAAGTCGATGCTCTCCCAGATCGAGCGCGGGAAGGTCAATCCAACCTTCGCTCGCGTCTGGCACCTGACGCGCTCGCTCGGCATCGGTGTCGGTGAGCTGCTCGGCGGGGTCTCCTCGCGGTTCGAAGAGACCCGGCAGTTCGAGCACGTCAAGGTCTAGTACCTGCCATCAGAAATGGCTGGTACTAGCTCATTTGCTTAAGTACCCGATTCACGCGGCATTTTCGCGCCACGAAGTGTGGCACTCAATTCTGCGATCGGGTACTAGCGCACTCCGACGATCACGTCGTCCGATGGCCTCTGCGCCACCAAGATCTTGAATCCCATCCGCTTCCAGCTGCCCTTCGAGTGGTACGAGCTGACCTTGCAGCGCGGCGGCGCGCTCCGCGCCAATGCGCCCGGCAGCGGACGACATCGCCGGGCGCGAGCGGCCGCAGATACTCGTACTCCTGCTCGCCATGCACGGTGCGCGTGCGATCGAGCTTCATGATATCCACCACCAGCTGCTCGATGAAGCTCGCGTTGAGGACGGCGGGGAAAGTCGGCGGAGGGACTGGCGGTTCTGGCGCGTCCCCCGGATCATGTACGGCGCGGGCGAACTCGCGCACCTTTCCCCACTCGACCGGATGCACCCACTCGCCAACAACATCGCTCATGGTCTACGCCAATCCCTTCGCGACCGCGCCCCGGCGCGTCAGCAGGTAAAGCAGCCCGAGTGCCACGAGGTTGAAGGCGATGAGCAGCGTCGCGACCGCCGTG
>JANNSX010000393.1:0-16709 GCA_031403155.1 Hyphomicrobiaceae bacterium | reverse complement strand
GGCGTCTCCTTCCTCTCCCCATGGGTACATCGTGCCCATGGGGAGAGGGCAGGGTGAGGGGCGGCGGCAAAGATGGTCCAAGCGACAACCGATATCATCTGCCGGCAGGCGGGCGACCGCCGGTCGCCCCTACAGCCGAGGGACCTTGCCAAGAGAACGTCAGGGTCGCAGAGCGCCCATCATGCAGGGGCGACCTGCGGTCGCCCGCCTTTGCCCCAGGCTCGGCAACGATTTCCCTTATGGCCGCCCCTTACCCTCCCCTCTCCCCGCTGCGCTTTGCTTGCAGGGAGAGTCGATTGAAGGGGGGAGGGCGCGCATCGGTTCGATCGACTACGCCGCCGTCGCCTCTGTCTGCGTCAGCGTCACGCCGGCGGCGCGCATCTGCTTTTCAGCCTCGGCGAGCGAGCCGTTGAGGTCGATCGCCCGGCAGGCATCCATGACGACCGACACGGAGAAGCCGAGTCGCGCCGCGTCGAGCGCGGAATAGGCGACGCAGAAGTCGGTCGCGAGCCCGCACATGACGAGCCGTATCAAACCGCGCTCGCGCAAGTATCCGGCGAGGCCGGTCGGCGTCGTGCGGTCGTTCTCGAAGAAGGCCGAGTAGGAATCGATGGCTTTGCGGAATCCCTTGCGCACGATGAGCTCGGCCTTGGTCCAGGCGAGACCGTCATGGAACTCGGCGCCCGTCGTGCCTTGGATGCAGTGGTCCGGCCAGAGCGTCTGCGGGCCGTAGGGCATGGTGATGGTTGAAAAGGGTGCGGCACCGGCATGGCTCGAGGCGAAGCTCGAGTGACCCGCCGGATGCCAGTCCTGCGTGAGGACGACATGGCTCGCGGCGGCGATCAGGCGATTGACCCCGGCCAAGATTTCGTTACCCCCGCCGACGGCAAGCGCTCCGCCCGGACAGAAGTCGTTCTGCAGGTCGATGACAATCAGTGCGGTAGCGTCGGCGGCAATGGTCATAACGTGGCCCTCGCTCGTGGATGAGCAAGCATAGGCAAGGCGATCTTTGGCGGCAACCTGTGCGTTGGACCCGATGAATCTATCGATGTGCCATATCGCCGATCGTTTCCGCGGCCACCAACCGATCGAGTGGTTGGCCTCGCCGCAACCGATACGCACGCGGGTCCCGGCCCACGCGCGCTTCGCGCGCTGGACGGGATGACGAAAATAGTGAGAATGCCCGCGTGGTGACCATGTCAGATGCTGGCAAGCAGCACTGGCCCATGAAACAGCGAGAGTGCTAGCGTTCTGAGAGACTCCCACCCCACGTCATCCCGGACGCGGGGCGCAGCCCCGCAGGTCCGGGACCCGTGCGCGCTGCGATCAGGCAGGGCTTACACCACGCGCGCTAGAGTGCTTCCGGAAAAAGCCTGTCCCGGCGCAGGCCGGGATGCGAAGCGGTTTTCCGAAAAGAAGCACGACAGGCCAAGGAATTAGGGTGTTGAAGTGATTCAACGAAAAACGGCAACACCCTAGAGTGCTATTCGATCTGATGGAATGAGATCGGCGCTCTAGGTCGTTGGTTTTGCGCACTTGTCTTCGACCAACCGGTTTCCACTTGGAAGGTCAAGTGCTCTAATGTGCTCGATTGCGGAACGCCGTGTTCGCGATTGAGCCTCGAGCAAACCCATGCCCTCCTTCCCCCTCCTCTTCTCGCCGATCACGCTGCGGAACACCGAAATCCGCAACCGCATCCTCTCGACCGGCCACCAGACCTATCTCGCCAAGGGCGGATTGCCGGGCGAGGATTTCGTCGCCTATCACGAGGCCCGCGCCAAGGGTGGCGCCGGGCTCATCGTCGTGGAAGCCGCGCGGTTTCATCACACGGGCTTCACGGAGAGCCCGGAGCTGGTGGTGGCGCGTGACGACTGCATTCCGGGCCTGAAGACCCTCGCCGATAGCGTTCACACGCACGGTGCAAGGATTTTCGGCCAGCTCTCGCATTCGGGCCGCGTGACGAAACGCATGTCGGGTGGCCTGCGCGGCGTCGCCTATGCGCCTTCCGTTGTCCCTGATCAGCGCTTCCACACGATGCCGCGTGAGATGTCGATCGAGCTGATCGAGGAGATCATCGAAGAGGCCGGCAAGGCGGCGCGGCGATTCGGCGAGGCCGGTTTCGATGGCATCGAGCTGCTTGCGAGCCATGGTTTGCTGATCTCGGATTTTCTCAACGCACGGCACAACCGCCGCACTGATCAGTACGGCGGCAGCTTTGAGAACCGGATGCGGTTCCTCGCTGATCTGTTGGCGGTTGTCCGCAAGAACCTCGGTGACGGCCCCGTCCTCGGCATCCGCATCTCGGCCGAGGAGGTCGAGCCGGGCGGCCTGGAAAAAGACGAGGTGATCACCGTCTGCCAGGCGCTCAAGGCCAAGGGCGCCATCGACTACATAAATACCACCTTCGGCTCCATGCAGGGGCTCGGCGGCTCCGTCCATGTCGTGCCGCCGATGGAGATCGGCCACGCCTATGTGGCGCCCAAAGCCGGTGCCATCCGGGCCGCCGTTGGACTTCCGGTGCTCGTCGCCGGGCGCATCAACCAGCCGCAGATCGCGGAAGCTGTCTTGGTTGCAGGACAAGCCGACATGTGCGGCATGACGCGGGCCCTCATCTCCGATCCCGAGATGCCGAACAAAGCGCGCGAGGGCCGCGCCGACGACATCCGCGCCTGCATCGGCTGCAACCAGGCCTGCATCGGCCACTACCACATGGGCTATTCGATCTCCTGCATCCAGAACCCGGTGACGGGACGGGAGCGGACGCTCGGGAACATCGCGAAGGCGGCGACGCCAAAGCGCGTCCTCGTCGCCGGCGGCGGCCCGGCCGGCCTGAAGGCCGCGCTCACGGCGGCCGAGCGGGGCCACCGCGTGACGCTCTATGAGACGAAGCCGCGCCTCGGCGGACAAGCGCTGCTCGCCCAGCTCTTGCCGGAGCGCGCCGAGTTCGGAGGGCTCATCACCAATCTCGAGCACGAGATGCGGAACGCCGGTGTCGAGGTGAAACTCAATACACCGGTTTCAGCCGAACTTGCGCGCCGCGAGACGCCCGACGCCATCATCGTCGCGACCGGCGCGCTGCCCTATCGCCCGGAGATCGAGGGTGCGGAGGATGCCCATGTGCTCGACGCCTGGGCGGTGTTGGAAGGTCGCGCCAATCCGGGCGGCCGCGTTCTCGTCGCCGACTGGCGCTGCGACTGGGTCGGCATGGGGCTTGCGGAAAAACTCGCGCGCGAGGGCCGCCATGTTCGCCTTGCCGTCACCGGCACGCATGCGGGGCAGAACCTGCAGCAGTACTTGCGCGATCACTGGGCGGGCAAGCTGCACAAGCTCGGTGTCGAGGTGATCCCCTATGCGCGGCTCTTCGGCGTCGATGCCGACACGGCCTATCTCACCCACATCGTCACCGGCGAGCCGATCATCGCGAACGAGGTCGAGACGGTGGTGCTGGCGTTGGGGCATGCGCCGGATACGTCGCTCGAGCAGGCGTTGGAGCCCCTCGGCATCCCCCTCCACCTCGCCGGCGACTGCCTCTCGCCGCGCTCGGCGGAGGAGGCGGTGTATGAGGGAATGATGGTTGGGATGGCGGTGTGAGGTTTGTGCTGACCGAGTGGTTAGCCCGTTCTCCATCACAAGCGCACATGGATCCCGGCCCGTAGGCCGGGATGACGAGGTGGAGGGATTGTGCCGAATCTATTGGCGCAGCATTTGCAGAGGCTCAGCAGCCACTTCAGCATCAAGAGAGCCTGAACCCCCACCCCACGTCATCCCGGCGAAGGCCGGGACCTGCGTGCGTCACTGCCGGGCAACCTTTCTCCACTCGGTCAGCACGCGACTGTCTGACTCTCATCACTCCATATTCGTATGCCGCGCCCGCATTGTCTCCGCCGTCTCGCCCCGGCGGTCGCGCAATCTCAACACCAGCGCCTCGAAGACGAGCATCATCGCGCACTCGTAGGCCGAGCCCATCGGCAGGAGCGAAGCGCCGGCTGCTCGATCCCGCGCCATGGTTTGCGCCGGAATGTGCAGCACCACGTCAGCGGCGCGGGCGAGGCTCGACGAAGGCTCGGCGGTGATGACGGCGGTTCGCGCGCCGGCGGCCTTGGCGCGCGCCATCAGCGCGGCGATGCTGGCGAACTCGCCCGGCCCGGCCGAAACGATGAGCAGATCGCCGGCACCGAGCGGCGGCGTTGTCATCTCGCCCACCACATGCGCATCGCATCCCAGGTGAAACAGCCGCATGGCCAGACCTTTCATCTGCAACCCTTCGCGGCCAAGGCCGTGCAGCGCGATCCGGCGGGCGGAGCAGATCGCCTCTTCGAGCGGCATGGTGGCCTCGGGCGCCAGCGCGGCGATCACTTGGCCGATCTCGGCGTGGATCTGGCGGACGAGATCGGTCGTTGCGATCATGATGGGCCTCGTGAGTGGAGTTAGGAGCCGGCATCGTGCCGTTGGCGCACCGGGCTTTCAAGTCGAGCGGGCCCAATGGTAGGTTTCGCCTCCAATCGACAGAAGGGAATGGCATGGCGGACGCGCGCAAGAAAGACCAGGTGCTCGAGGAGCGGCTCCTCGCGCTGACGGCAAAGCTGATGCTGATCCCGGGGCTCGCCGGTCATGAGGATCGCGTGCGGCGTGCGATTGCGGCCGAGCTGAAAAACCTCGGCGCTCCCTGCCGCACCGACCGGCTCGGCAATCTCATGCTCACGCTGGATGGTGATGCGGGCCTGCCAAGCGTGATGCTGTTCGCGCATATGGATCAGCTCGGCCTCATCGTGCGCAAGATCGAGGCGAACGGCCTCATCCGCGTCGAACGCGTCGGCGGCGTGCCGGAGCGGGCGCTCGCCGCCCAGGAGGTGCTGCTGCAGGTGGGCGAGGGGCGCGATGTGCCGGCCATCATCGCCAACAAGAGCCACCACGCGACGAGCCCGGAGGAGAAATACAAGGTCGTTCCCTATCAGGAGCTGTTCATCGATGCGGGCTTCTCGAGCCTCCCGGAGGTGCTCGCCGCCGGTATCGATATCGGCACGCCAGTCGTCTATGCGCCGCGCGCGGTCGAGCTTGCCGGTAGCAGGCTGGCAGGCACGACGGTGGATGATCGCGCGGGCTGCGCCGTCGTCATCGAGGCGGCGCGGGCACTCGCCAAGATCAAGCGCCGGCCGACGGTGCACATCGTTTTCTCGGTGCAGGAGGAGTTCAATCTGCGCGGCGTCGTTCCGGCGGTCGAGGCGCTGAAACCCGACATCGCCATCCAGATCGATCTGGTGCTCGCAACCGACACGCCGGACATGGCGGCGCGCGGCGATGTCAGGCTCGGCGGCGGGCCGGCCATGAGCCTCTACAGCTTTCACGGCCGCGGCACGCTCAACGGGCTCATCCCGCATCCCGCCATCGTGCGTCTCTTCGAGGAGTCGGCGAAGGCTGAGCGCATGTCTCTGCAGCGCAGCGCTCACACCGGCGCGCTGACCGAGACTTCTTACGTGCAGCTCATGCATCGCGGCATCGCCTGCATCGATGTGGGCTTCCCGGCGCGCTACACGCATTCGGCGCTCGAGGTGTGCGATGCGAGCGATCTCGAGGCGCTGACGCGGCTTCTCGTATCGGCAATCCAACGCATCGACAAGTCCTACACGCTCGACCGCGACGGGTAGACCTCATGCGCTGCACTCTCGGCATCGATATCGGCACCTTCGAGTCCAAAGGCGTGCTCGTGGGGCAAGATGGCGCCATCCTCGGCATGGCGTCGCGGCCCCACAAGATGCTCGTTCCCCGGCCGGGCTGGGCCGAGCATCGGCCGATCGAGGATTGGTGGAATGGGTTCAAGGAGCTCTCGCAAAGGCTGATTTCCGAAACGAAGGTCGCGCCCAAGGACATCCGTGCCGTCGGCACCAGCGCCATCGGCCCCTGCATGCTGCCGGTCGATAGGGACGGCGCGCCCCTCATGAATGGCGTGCTCTATGGCGTCGATACGCGCGCGGCGAAAGAGATCGAGGAGCTGACGGCGCGCATCGGCGCTGATCGCATTCTCGATCGCCCCGGCAATGCGCTGACCTCGCAGTCGGTCGGCCCGAAAATTCTCTGGTTGAAGCGCAACCGGCCGGAGATCTATGCAAGATCGCACAAGTTCCTGACCTCGACCTCCTATCTCGTCCATCGTCTGACCGGCGCCTACACGATCGATCATTACACGGCGAGCGGCACGAGCCCGCTCTACGATCCGGACGCGCTCGGCTACACGGACGCACTCGCCAACGACATCACGCCGCTCGAAAAACTCCCCGATCTCGCCTGGACGACGGATGTCGTGGGCGGCGTGACGGCGACGGCCGCGGCCGAAACCGGCCTTGCCCCCGGCACGCCCGTTATCGCCGGAACGGTCGATGCGGCAGCCGAAGCCTTGAGCGTCGGCGTACTCGGTCCCGGCGACATGATGCTGATGTACGGCTCGACGATCTTCATCATCCTGATCACGGGGACACGCGTGAAGGACGCGCGGCTCTGGTACGCGCCCTGGCTCTTCCCCGGCCAACACGCGGCCATGTCGGGCCTCGCCACCAGCGGCACGCTCACGCACTGGTTCCGTGATCAATTCGCTCGCGACCTCGATCCGGCGAACGCCTTCGTGACGCTCACGGCGGAAGCCGAGGCCTCGCCTCCCGGCGCGCGCGGCCTCGTGGTACTCCCCTACTTCTCCGGCGAGCGCACGCCGATCCACGATCCGCATGCCAAGGGCGTGCTCTTCGGCCTCGACCTGACGCATACGCGCGGCGACATCTACCGCGCCCTGCTCGAGGGCAACGCCTACGCCACCCGCCACATCCTCGACACCTATGCCGAGCTCGGCGTGCCGCCCAAGACCATCTATGCCGTCGGTGGCGGCACCAAGAACGCCGTCTGGTCGGGGGCAACCTCGGATGTCTCAGGCCACGCGCAGGTGGTGCGCGAAAAGACCATGGGGGCCTCCTATGGCGATGCGTTCCTTGCGGCGCTCGGCGTTGGCGACATCAAGCGCGAGGCGATAAGTCAGTGGAATCCGGTGATGCGGACGATCCTGCCTGACGGATCGCGGCGCGAGGCATACGCGCGCGGCTACGACGTGTTCCGCGCGCTCTATCCGGCAACGAAGGATCTGATGCGGAAGATGGGCTCCCGTTAGAAATCTCATCGATTGGCCGTGCATTCTGCCACACTCAGTGTCTCAGCTCGGTGGGGCGCCTCTTCTTTCGGCCCTCTCCCTTCGTGCCGAAGGCGCGCCTCCGGCACAAAGGGAGAGGGTGCCGGCAGGCGGGAGACGGGGTAAGGACTCATACCAAACCGAAAAATGCCTGACCCGCATCGAAGCCCGTTTCTTCTGCAGCGGCAGGACCGGCCAAGCCCCGGAGGGGCTTCGGCCTGTAGCCACGGGTGAGCGCAGCGGAACCCGTGGAAGCGTCGCTCCCGAAGCCCCGCCCCAAAGGGGCGGAGGATCGGTGGAGCGGTCCTCCTCTGCCCCTGCCGGGGCAGCGTTACACAACCTTCTCTCCACGGGTTTCGCCGCGAGCCTGGGCATGGGCCCAGCCTCCCGCTTCACCCGTGGCTACAGTCCATGGCCCCGTCGGGGCCATCGGACCGGTCGAGCCTTCCGCGGTTTGGCACTACAAAGGGAAGAAGGTCTGCCGGCCGCGTGGTGCGTTCAGACTTTTTCCCATCAAAAGCATCGTACCCCCTCATCCGGCCCGTCATGCCGAAGGCATGCCTTCAGCATGACGCGCCACCTTCTCCCCAAGGGAGAAGGTCAGACCACAGCGAGCCTTCGGTTTGCGAGGGCATTGTAGATCGCCGTTGGCGGGTGCCACTCTAAAACCGGTCCGCGCGAAATGGCGTCAGATCGATTGACGTCGGTTTTCCCGCCGCGAGCTCGGCGATGAGCCTGCCGGTGACGGAGGCACCCATCAGGCCCTGGTGGCCGTGGCCGAATGCGAAGTAGGCGTTGGGGTACTTGGGCGCGCGGCCGATGATGGCGATCGAATCGGGCGTGCCGGGGCGGTGACCCATCCAGCGCGAGACCTCTCCAACCTCCATCGAGGGGAACATTGCCCGGCCGTGCTTCAGGAGCACATCGGCGCGCGCGTAGTTGGGCGGCGCTTTCAACCCGGCGATTTCGACGGTGCCGGCGAAACGCATACCCATCTCCATGGGCGTCGCGACGAACTTCCGCTCGGCCCACAGTGTCGACATGCGATGGGGAACATTCGCGCCGAGTGCCACGGCGTGATAGCCGCGCTCGGTCTCGAGCGGCACGCGGCTGCCGAGCTTTTTTGCGAGCGGTCCCGACCAGGCACCGGCCGCGATGACGACGCGCTCGCAGGGGATGCGGCCGGCATCGGTCAGAAGCGCGACGGGCCCATCAGGGCCCATTTCGAAATCCGCGACGCGAGCCCGCGTGAGCTTGGCCCCGCTCCTTACCGCATGTGCCGCGAGTGACTGAACGAGCTTGCCGGGATTGCGGACCTGGCCCTGCTCGGGAAGATAGACGGCGCGCTTGAACTCCCGCGACAGCGCGGGAGCCAGCTGGCGCAGCTCGTCCGCGTCGAGGATCTCGATTTTGACGCCTTGCTTTTCGCGCAGCGAGCGGCCCCAGGCATCGCCCTCGACACCCGCCGGATCTGAATAGACAAAAAGCTGACCGTGTTTCTCGATGAGATGTTCAACGCCCGCGTCGCGCACGAGCGGCTCGAAGCAATCGAAGGTGAGCTTGTGCAGCGACCTCATCGCCACCGAGATTTCCTCAACGCGCGAACGCCGGCTCGCCAGCACGAAGCGCACGAGCCACGGTAGCGCCTGCGGCAGATAGGCGAGCCGCACATAGAGCGGCCCCTCGGGATCGGCGAGCCAGTGCGGCACTTGTCTGAGGATGCCCGGCATTGCGTTCGGCAGGCAGGCGCCGGGGCAGAGCGCACCGGCATTGCCGAAGGAGCATTGCGTTCCCGGCGGCTCGGGATCGACGATCTCGACCGAGAAGCCCTCGCGCTGCAGATAGAGCGCCGAGCAGATGCCGACGACGCCGGCGCCGATGACGGTGGCGGTGGGTTTGCGGGTCATCGGGTTTCCCCCGCACGTCCCGGTTCCGCGCGCAGGCCTGAACACTCACCGCTCCGCGAAACCCACCCCCCACCCCAGCCCTCCCCACGAGGGGGAGGGGGCTCAAGCGCTGTGCGTCCCTGACATCGCATGAGTGCGCGAATCTGCGGCGCAGCATGCCTGCATGAGAGACTTGTCCCTGTTCGGCACCAAGGACACTTATGCTGTTGCACGTAGCGATTCACGCTCAACCAAGGTGCTCGATCTTGTGGACGGCCTCCCCCCAACGTCCCCTCCCCACCATGCCGGAGGCGTGTCTCCGACACGACGTGGGGAGGGACAGGGTGGGGGGTGGGTATCTCGATGCGGAGAGTGCTTGGCGACGGTCTGATCGCCGTGCGCCTCAAGATGAATGGGCCTGCAGACGGGCCGTGGTGACGGTCGAGCTTGCGTCCAGGCATCATTTTCCATTCCCTTTAGCAAATGCGGTCACGGCACGCCCGCTTCCGGTTTCCCGGCCCGCAAGCCCTTCACACCCTTTTCGGTCGCGAGCTGCAGAATGCGGAAATCGCTGAGATACGTCACAAAGCGATAGCCGGCCTCCACCATCTCCGTCGCGTAAGCAACCGAGCCCGTATGAATGCCCGCGACGACGCCGTGCTGCTTCGCCGCCTTCGCGATGTTCTTGATCGACTTCAGAACCTCCGGGAACTTCGGATCGAAGCCCGCGCTCTCGCCCATGCTCACCGACAGATCGGAGGGGCCGACATAGATGGCGTCGAGCCCCGGCACGCTGAGAATTTCGTCGAGATTGGCGACCGCCTGCTTCGTCTCGATCATGGCGAAGGTGAGAACGGTCGTGTTCGCGTGCTTCCAGTAATCGGCGCCGGCATAGAGGGAAGCGCGCAGCGGTCCGACGCTGCGATAGCCGAGCGGGGCATAACGGCAAGCGCCGACGAAGCGCTCGCACTCCTCGCGCGTATTGATCATCGGGCAGATGACACCGTAGGCGCCGGCATCCAGCATCTTGCCGATGATCCCCGGCTCGTTCCACGGCACGCGCGCGAGCGGCACGCGATCGGTTGTCGAGATCGCCTGCAGCATCGGCAGCGATGTCGAATAGTCGATGGCGCCGTGCTGCAGGTCGAGGCAGACGGAATCGAAGTTCTGCTGTGCCATCAGCTCGGCTGAGATCGAGGACGGAATGGCGCACCAGCCGTTGAAGACGGTCTCGCCCCTGGCCCAGATATCCTTGATTTTGTTCGCGCGCATGCTCGGCTTTCCTCCTGGTCTCTTGATGCAGCCTATAGCCGGAGTGCTCCATTTGGAAATGGTTCCGTAGGCTGGGCTGAGCAACGCGAAGCCCAGCGTCCCAACCTGCGCAGCTGCTGGGCTTCGGACCGCTCCGCGGCCCTCAGCACCAGCCTACGTCTTCATCATGTCCGCTGCCTTCTCGGCGATGGCGATGGTGGGGATGTTGGTGTTGGCACTGACGGCAGTGGGCATCACCGAGGCGTCGACCACGTAGAGCGCCTCGATGCCGCGCACCCGGCAGCGGCCGTCGAGCACCGCCATCTTATCGCCGTCGCCCCCCATCCGGCAGCTCCCCGAAACGTGCCAGCCCGAATAGACCGAAGACTTGATCCAGTCGGCGATGGCGTCATCGTCCTCGGCAAGCTTGTGCACACGATCGAGATCGCCGAAGCGCTGGCGGGCAAGCCAATTGCGCGAGGCGGGGCTGGCGCCGAAGATCGCGGCAGCGATCGCGGTCTTGATCCAGTTCGACGGCCGCTTGATCGAAATCTGTCGCACGGCATCCGAATAGCCGGCCGGGAACCAGAAATTCGTCAACGCCTTGACCTCAGCCGATTCCATGATGCGGTACATGCGCTTGAAAGCGCCGACGAGCCGCTGCAGATCGCGGCCGTCCGAAAGCATGTTGAGGTCGACGAAGGGCTCGGCGCGAGGATCGCGCGCCAATCGCACGCGCCCTCGCGAATAGGATTTGTTCACGGAGAAAACCAGCGAGCCCATGCGCTTACCCAGCGGATGCCAACCCGCGCGGTTGACCGGCATCATGAACATGTCGCCGGGCGTGCAGCCCTCGAGGCCGGAAGAGTAGCGCAGCGCGAAATAGATGTGGCGGCGCTGATGCGGGGGCAATCTCCCGGCCGGCTTCAGATGCACGCCGCAACCGATATGCGGATGATCCATCAGATTTTCGCCGACGCCGGGGAGATCGTGGACGACGGCGATGCCGCGATCCCTGAGATGCCCCGCCGGACCGATGCCCGCGCGCATGAGGATCGGCGGCGTGTGGAGCGCACCGGCCGAGACGATGACACGGTTCGCACGGTGCTGCTCACGGACACCGTGCCGCTCGACATCGACACCAACTGCGCGCCGCCCGTCGAGAATGAGATCGCGGACCTCCGTGTCCGGCATCAGCGTGAGGTTGGCGCGCCTGCGGACTTGCGCGTTGAGATAGCCGGTTGCCGTCGAGACACGCCGGTCGTTCTCGTTCGCCAGCGGAAGCGGGAACAGACCATCCTGCGTCCCCGTATTGAGATCGAGGCCCGCCGCAAAGCCCGAACCCGCGAGGACCGTGTGGATCGCCCGGCTGTAGGGCGCCCAATCCCGCTCGAAGACTCGCCGGATCGGCAGCGGCCCGTCGCGGCCGTGCTCGGGACGATCGCCGAAATCCAGATCGCGCTCGAGCTTGCGGAAGTAGGCAAGCATGTCTTCCCAGCCCCAGCCCTCGAGCCCCATCGCCTCCCATTCGGCGAAGTCGGCGGGGAAGGCGCGCACGGCGAACTGCCCATTGATGGACGAGCCGCCGCCCATCACCCTCGCCTGCTCGAGCTTGGCAGTCGGCTCGGTGCCGTCGTTGCGGCTGGGCGAGCGCGCATGCACGCGCAGATCCTTCCAGTGATAGCGCGGGTCGAAATAGGAGAGGCCCGGATAGCTGTCGGCGATGACGCCGGGCACGTTGTCCGGCGGCGTGTCGGGTCCGGCCTCGATGACGAGCACGCGCTCGGCCGAGCGCTCGGTGAGGCGCGCCGCAAGCACGCAGCCCGCCGAACCGCCACCGATGATGATCGTATCGAAGACCATGTTGGCGTCGACTTCTATCGGGCGTTCGTCAGTCTGTCAGGCCCGCCTGCGCGCATGGCTGCGGCACGGGCCTGGATTAACGAATGCCGCGTTAACCGTGACGTCCCCATTGAGCGTGACGCTACTTTGTGCTATTCTTGGCAGACTCGCCGGACTGGGCCGATAGGGTTCCCCGGTGCTGAAAACTCCCAACATTCGGCGATTGTCCACCCGCTCCCTTGGCGTTCTGGACGCATTCGGTGCGCCCGGGGATAGCAGCCATGAGGCACGGCCGATGGGCGGTTGCTCGAAAGCGGGCTAGAGTGCTTCCGGAAAAGTGCGAAGCGGTTTTCCGAAAAGAAGCACGACAAACCAAGGAATTAGAGTGCTTCCGGAAAAGCTTGTCCCGGCGGAGGCCGGGATGCGAAGCGGTTTTCCGAAAAGAAACACGACAAGCCAAGGAATTAGGGTGTTGAAGTGATTCAACGGAAACACCCTAAGTTACCGGCAAAGTGAACGGGGAGCGGCGGATCATGGCGGAAGAGACAACGGAGCTTGCCGGCAAGGTCGCGCTCATCACCGGGGCCGCCGGCGGCATGGGTCGGGCGCATGCGGTGCTGATGGCGGCGCGCGGCGCTCATGTCGCCATCCAGGACATCAATGCCAAGGGCGTCGCCGAGACGGCGGAGATGATCCGCGCCAAGGGCGGCACGGCAATCGAATTCGCCTTCGATGTCGCCGATGGGGCTGCGGTTCGGTCCATGGTTGCAGAGACCGAAGCAAAATTCGGCCGCCTCGACATCCTCGTCAACAATGCCGGCATCGGCAGCGCCACGAAACTCGACGAGGCCTCGATCGACTTCTTCGACCGCATCTTTGCCGTGCATGTGAGGCCGGCCTTCCAGGCGGTGAAGGCGGCCGTGCCCGGCATGAAAGAACGGCGCTCCGGCAAGATCATCAATATCTCCTCGCGGTGGGCGCTGGTCGGCAACGAGTGCGCTTCCGACTATTGCGGGGCGAAGGCGGCGCTGCTCGGCCTGACGAAGGCGTGGGCGAAGGAGCTGGCGGCTTGGAACATTTGCGTCAACGCCGTGGCGCCCGGCGGCGTCTGGAGCCAGATGGCGCTGGACGAGAAGGACGGCGCCGCCGGTATTCGCGAGGCCGAGAAGAAAGTGCCGCTCGGCCGCTGGGCGCAGCCGGAGGAGATTTCCTATCTCGTCGCCTTCCTCGCCTCCCATCGCGCGGATTTCATCACCGGACAGGTGGTGAGCCCGAACGGGGGAGCGAGTATTGTTGGGTTTTGAGAAAGCGTAAGTCGTGAGTGGTAAGTCGTAAGTGGTCGTCCGCGAGCGCCCCGACTTACCACTCACGACTTACGACTTACCAAGCATACGGAGACACCCATGCCCAAACTCGCCGGCAAAGTTGCCCTCATCACCGGCTCCGGCCGCGGCATGGGCAAGAGCCACGCCCTGCTGATGGCGGAAGAGGGCGCGTCGATCATCCTGCAGGATATCGATGGCCCACTCGTCGAAGAGGCCGCCGCCGAGGTGAAGGCGAAGGGCAGCAAGGTTCACACGATTGTTTGTGATGTCGCGGATGCCAATGTGTTTCCGAAAGAAATCGAGACGGCCGCGAAGGCCATGGGCGGGCACATCGACATCCTCGTCAACAATGCCGGCATCGATACGCCGGGCACCATCGAGGAGATCACGGACGAAGCCTTTCAGCGGATGTTCGATGTTCATGTCAAGGGCTCGTTCCTAGCCACCAAGTCCGTCGTTCCCGGCATGAAGGCGCGGCGGCAAGGCAAGATCGTCAACGTCTCCTCCATCTGGGGCATGGTCGGCCACTCCTCGCATTCGCACTACTGCGGCGCCAAGGCCGCCCTCCTCGGCCTGACGAAGGCCTGGGCGAAGGAGCTGGCGCCGCACAACATCATGGTCAATGCGATCGCGCCCGGCGCCGTCATCACCGAGATGGTGTTGCAGAAGGGCGGCATGGACTACGTCAACGAGAAGGCACAGCTGATCCCCATGAAGCGCTTCGCCGATTGCATCGAGATGTCCTACACGGTGCTGTTCCTGTGTTCCCACGAGAGCGACTTCATCACGGGACAGGTGATCAGCCCGAACGGGGGCGATACGATTGTTGGAATTTGAGGAGGGGTGTGAGTTGTGAGTTGAAGGCATTGCAACGATCACAACTCACAACCTCACAACTCACACATCAAGACCTCTCGACGACACCAGGACTCACATACCATGAACTTCGGCCTCTTCTGCCTCATGACGCAGCGCGATGCCTCGCAGACGATCGCCCAGCTCTATGACGAGAACCTGCAACTCGTGAAGCTCGCCGAGGATATCGGCTTCGAGATCGCCTGGCTCGCCGAGCATCATTTCTCCAACTACTCGATGTGTCCCTCGCCGCACATCATGGCGGGCTATCTCGCCGGGCAGACGAAGCGCATCAAGCTCGGGGCGGCGATCCTGGTGTTGCCGCTCTACCAGCCCGTGCGCATGCTGGAGGAGATCGGCATGGTCGATATCCTTTCGGGCGGACGCACCGTCATCGGCATCGGCGCCGGCTACCAGGATTTCGAGTTCAAGCGCTTCGGCGTCAAGCTCGAGGACAACTGGGAAATGACGCACGAGATGCTCGACATCATCGAGCTTAGCCTTTCGCGGCCGTCCTTCAGCTATTCGGGCAAGCACTTCCAGCTTGCCGAGATGCCGATCGCGATCAGGCCGCTGCAGCAGCCGATGCCGCCGGTCTATATCGCCGGCAACGAGCCCAAGATGCTGCAACGGCTGGCCAGGAACGATTACATCTCGTTTCATACGGTCGGCTACAACGGCGTCGAGGCGCTGCAGAAGGTGCGCGCCCATGTCGAGAGCCAGTTCAGGATAGCGAATGTGCCCGTCGAGCGGCTCAACTTCGCCTACCAGCGCTACATCTACATTTCAGACGAAAAGGCAGATTTGCGCGATGCCGCCGAGCGCGCACTCTATGTCAGCCGCGTCGCCTCGGCGCTGCGCAACAAATACGAGAAGCTCGAGGGCACCTTCATCAAGCCTGAACCGTTCGCGGGCGAGCTGACGATTGAGCAGATCTTGGAAAACGTCTACATCGGCCCGCCCGATGTCGTCGCCGAGCGGATGGTTCGCGACATGAAGCTGCTCAACCCGATGCACATTTCCTGCTTCATGCAATTCGGTGGCATGGAGGGGCGGCGGGCGCTGAGGTCGATGCAGCGGTTCGCGGCCGAGGTGTTGCCGAAGGTGAGGAAAGCGATGCCTGGGGTGGCGCTTGCGGAAGCGTAAGTCGTAAGTCGTAAGTGGTGATCTCGACCGGCACGTTGATTCCGACGGCAGCTCGGGTCAGAATTGACTTACGACTTACGACTTACCACTTACCACTTACGACTCACCACTTACGAAATCGCCATGCCCGTCCGCTTCACCCGCTCCGTCCAGATTGTCGACTCGCATACCGGAGGGCATCCGACGCGCGTGTTTCTCGGCGGCTTGCCGGCGCTCAACGGCGACACCGTCATGGCGCAGCGCGACGACTTCCGCGATCGCTTGGACTTTCTGAGGCCGCAACTCCTGCACGAGCCGCGCGGACATGCCGCGATGGTCGGCGCCATCGTGGTGCCCTCGCGCGTGGCCGATTTTGGCGCCTTCTTCGTCTCCTCCTATGTCTACCTCGAGATGTGCGGGCACGGTACGATCGGCCTTGCCAAGACGCTCGCCGCGATCGGGCAATTCGAGGTGCCGGAGACCGGCGAGAAGCGCTTCACGCTGGAAACGCCGGCCGGCGTCGTGACGGTCGGAGTCGAAAGCGAGAAGGGTCTGGTTGCCGGCATCCGCATCGACAACGTCGCCTGCCATGTCATCGAGCGGGACGTGCGCATCGAGCCGCCCGGTCTGCCGGCGATCCTCACTTCGACAGCCTATGGCGGTGGCGTTTTTGCGATGGTCGATGCCAAGGCACTCGGCTGGCCGATTGCGCCGCAGACGACGTCGGAGCTGTGCGCAAAGGGCGCGGCGATCAAGCAGGCGCTCAATGCGCGTGCCGGACTGCCGGATTCACACAAGGTCGGCAGCGTGCTCTTCCACGAAGATCTCGGTCCTCGGCACGCCCGCCACCTCGTCGTGCTCGAAGCCAACAAATTTGACCGATCGCCCTGCGGCACCGGCTCCAGCGCGCGATTGGCGGTGCTGCACGAGCAGGGCAAGCTCGGCATAGGCGAGAGTTTCCGCGCCGAGAGTGTGCTCGGTACGCATTTCGAGATGCGGATCGAGCGCGCGACCAACGCACGCATCGAACCCTCGATCCGCGGCAACGCGCATATCACGGCCTTTTCGACCCTCGTCGTCGAGGACGGCGATCCGCTGGCGGGTGGGTTCTTGTGCCGGTAGGAAAGCGTAGTCACTGGCTGTCGCAGGACGCCCGGATGTCGCCGCACCGATTCCTCCCCCTTTTATTGCAGGGCAATCGCATATGGAGTGGTGTCAAGGTCCGAGAGTTCGCCACGAGCTTCCTCCCCCTTTCTA
>JANNSX010000392.1:0-14141 GCA_031403155.1 Hyphomicrobiaceae bacterium | reverse complement strand
AAGCTCGGGAAGGTCTGCAGCGTGTCGCAGATCGCCATGACGACGCGGGCGACGCGCTCGTTCCTGGAGCACCACACACCCAGCGGCACGCCGATCAGGATGCACAGGATGGTGGCGCCGGTGACGAGATAGACCGTCATCATCGCCGGCACCCAGTTGCCGACCAGGAACTGGCAGGCAACGAGCAGGCCGATCAGCATGGCGAGCCGCCAGCCGCCGAGCCACCAACCGGCGAGACCGAGCAGGCCAACGACCAGCGTCCAGGGCAGAAAAAGATAGAAATCGCGCATCGGCAGCAGCAGCCAGATCGTGATCCAATCGCGCACCGGCCCGATAATCCAATAGGCATTCTTCGAGAACCAGCGGACGGCGGTGTCGAGCGCCGGGCCGTAGGAGAAGGTCATCTCTTTGGGGAGGACGGCCAGCGCCGGCACGAGATAGGCCGCGAGGAAGCTCGCCAGCAACACGCCGAGGAACAGCAGAAGATGGCGATGCCGGGCCGTCCACGGCGTGCCGGAGGCGAAGCGCGAGAGCGGCTTGTAGGCGTAGGCCTGCGACAGGCGATCGAGCACGATGGCGATGAGCGTGATGGCGATGCCCTGCTCCGTCGCCTTGCCGATCTGAAGTTGTTGCAGCGAGAAAAGCAGCTTCTGGCCGAGGCCGGAGGCGCCCACCAGCGAGGCGATGACCGCCATGGCGAGCGTCTGCATCACCACCTGGTTGAGGCCGAGCAGCAGTGTTTGCGCGGCGGCTGGAACCTGAACCTTCCAGAGCAGTTGCCGGGGCGTGCAGCCGGCCATCCGCCCCGCCTCCACGACTTCGCTCGAAACGGTCTTGAGGCCCAAGATCACGCAGCGCGCCATCGGCGGCATCGCGAAGCCGAGCGTCGCCAGCATCGCCGGCACCTGACCGAAACCGAACAGCACGACGACAGGCCCGAGATAGGCCATGTGCGGTGTCGCCTGCAGCACGTCGAACGAGGCGGTGACGAAGGCTTCCACGCGCGGCGAGCGCACCGCCCAGATGCCGATGAAGAGACCGATGAGCGCGGCCAACGGCACGGTGACGACGACGATCGACAGCGTCTGCATGCCATCGGGCCAGAGACCGAAGATGGCGATGTAAAGGGCAGACAAGCCGCACAGCAGCGCCAGCCGCCATCCCGCAATCCAATGGCCGAGGATCGCAACGCCGCCGGCGATGGCGATCCAAGGCAGCGGCGGCAGGCCGATATCCCGGACACCCCGGAACAGCAACACCTCGGCCCAGTAGAGCGGGTAGGACAGCAGGTGCGAGATGAAGCGCGTCAGCTCCTTGACCGTGAACAGCCCGAACGAGGCCTCGTTGCCGAGCCAGGCAAAGAAGCTCGTGAGCCAGGCCTTGAGCGGGATCACCCACTCCTGCGGCCAGCGATCGGTCCAAGGCAGGGCAAACTTGGCGGCAATACAGAGCGCGATGACGATGAGCGCCATCGGCAGGAAGCCGATCCGACGGGGACTGGCGTCCGTTCCGAATGCGGTCTCGGCGGTCGCGACCGTCACGCCCGGCCCTCCCGGAAAAGCGCGGCGACAATGTGTTCGCGGCTGACCTCGCCGACGAGGCCTCTCCCGTCCTCGGCGACCGCGATCGGCTGGTCGGATCCGAGCACGCGGGCGGCCACGCTGCCGATCTTGGCGCCGGCCTCGAGCGGATGATTTATCTGCGCCCGGTCGCTCAGCGGCTGCATGACCGCGCGCACCGAGATGATGCGCTCGCGCGGCGCGTTCTTCGTGAACTCGGCGACGTACGGATCGGCCGGCGCCGTCACCATCTCCTCAGGCGTGGCGAGTTGTATGAGGCGGCCGTCCTTCATGATGCCGATGCGGTCGGCGAGCCGCGTCGCCTCCTCGAAATCGTGGGTGATGAAGACAATGGTCTTCTTGAGGATGCGTTGCAGTTTGAGAAACTCACCCTGCATCTCGTAACGGATCAGCGGGTCGAGCGCCGAGAAGGGCTCGTCGAGGAACCAGATGTCCGGCTCGACTGCGAGCGAGCGGGCGATGCCGACGCGCTGCTGCTGGCCGCCGGAAAGCTCGCGCGGGAAGTAGTCCTCGCGACCCTCGAGGCCGACGAGCTTGATCATCTCGCGGGCCCGCGTCTCGCGTTGGCTACGCGCGATGCCCTGCACCTCCAGCGGGAAGGCGACATTGGCCAACACGCTGCGATGCGGCAACAGGCCAAAGTGCTGGAACACCATGCCCATCTTGTGGCGGCGCAGCTCGATCATCTCGCGCTCGGATGCGGTGAGCAGATTGCGGCCCTCGAAGATCACCTCGCCGGTGGTCGGATCGTTGAGGCGGGTGAGACAGCGGATGAGGGTCGACTTACCGGAGCCGGAGAGCCCCATGACGATGAGGATCTCGCCCTCGCGGACATCGAAGGAGACGTCCTGCACGGCGCCGATATAGCCCTCGGCCTTGAAGGCTTCGGGCGTGGGCGTCATGGCGTGGCGCTTGAGAAAACCTGCCGGATCGGCGCCAAACACCTTCCAGAGGTTGCGGCAGCTGATCTTGCTCTCGCCCGCCATGGTCCCCAACCTGTCTGCGTGCCTTAGCAAGCCTACACAAAAGTTGAGGACCGGGCACGGATTTCGTCCGTGCCCCGGTCCTCCAATCGTCGCAAAGGCGAACCCGGTTTACTGCAGCCAGGCCTTCCAGGCCGCTTCGTTGTCGGTCATCCACTTCTTGGCCGCATCTTCCGGCGTCATGCCGTCGACGTCGACCATCGAGGCCGCCGCGGCGATCTGCGCGTTGGTGAAGCTGACCTTCTTTAGGATCTCCAGCGCCTTCGGCCACTTCGTGCCGAAGCTCTTGGAAACGGCCTTCTTCAGATAGCCCTTGGCCGGCGCGCCGCAGTCATAGACGGCATCCGGGTTCGAGCCCCACTTGGGGTCCGTCAGGCAGGCCGGCTCATAGGTCGGGAACTCGACGAACTGACCCTCGAACTTCGCTTCGATGAAGTTCGGTGTCCAGTTGAAGAGCACGATCGGCTCCTTGCGGTCGTAGGCCGCCTGCAGCACGGCCCACAGCGTCGCGGCTTGGCCGACCGGAACCTCCTGGAGGTTCATCTTGAGTGCCGTGATGCGCTCGGAGTAATGCTTGCCCCAATCGGCGGGCGGTCCGACGAACCGGCCCTTCGGTTTCGTCTCGGCGGTGGCGAGCTTGTCGGCGCAGGCGTCCAGCGCCTTCCAGTCCGGCAGGCCCGGGCACATCTCGTTCATGTAGCTCGGGTACCACCAATCCTCGCGGGTCGATGCATCATGGGCGCCGGCATCGACGGCCCCGGCGGCGATCGCTTTGTCGAAGCTCTCGGCCATCGAGCCTTCCCAGACCTCGACCTGGACATCCATGTCGTCGCTGGCCAGCGCGGTGAACTGCAGCTGGGTATCGGAGGATTTGTACTCGACGTTATAGCCCTGGGCCTTCAGGATGTCGCCCACGACGTTGGAGAGCACGAGCTGGCTCGTCCAGTTGTTCTGAATGATGCGGATGGGGTCCTTGGAGTCCTCGGCCGAGGCCGTGAGGACGCTGCCGGCCAGGAAGGCCGGAGCGGCCAATCCCAAGACGAGCGCGCGTTTAGAAAGCTGCATGCGTTTTCTCCCAAATTGCGGTCGCCTTAATGCGACCGTTCGTGTCGCGAACGAACCGTATACTGCGACATCCTGGCAAGATTAGGGGATGGGCGCCGTTGAGTCCAATAACCCGCGCTTATGTGCCCATTTCGATACCAAATCTAACCGGCACCTACCGGTATATGTTCGGCCGGCAAAGGCGTCTGCCGCTTGATCCGATCGGCGATCTTCTCGGCCATCATGAGGACGGTGGCGTTGAGATTGGCAGTCACAACGTCCGGCATGATCGAGGCATCGACGACGCGCAATCGCTCGAGGCCGTGCACGCGGCCCTCGCCGTCCACCACCGCCATCTCGTCGAGCCCCATCCGGCAGGTGCAGGAGGGATGGTGCGAGGTCTCGCTTTTGGCGCGAGCGAACCGGTCGAGATCGGCATCGCTCGTCATGCCGGCGCCCGGCGCCACCTCTGGGCCGCGATAGGGATCGAAGGCCCTCTGGGCGATGACGTGCCGCGTGATCCGGATACCCTCGCGTAGCTCCTGCCGGTCCTCGGCGTCCTCCAGGTGATTGAAGAGGATGCGGGGCGGTGCGAATGGGTCTGCGGAGCGGAGCTTCACCCTGCCCCGGCTTCTGGGCCGCATCTGGCTGATGTGGATCTGGAAGCCATGGCCTTCGATCTTCTCGGCGCCGTCATAGCTGATCGCCAGCGGCGTGAAGTGGTGCTGGAGATTGGGATAGGCGACGTCTGGGCGGCTCTTGAAGAAGCTCCCGGCCTCCCAGACATTCGTCGCGCCGATGCCGCGCTTGAACAGCAGCCATTCGGCGCCGGTCTTGAGCCGGCCGAGGCGGGTTGTCGCCGGATAGAACGAGACGGGTTTCAGGCAATGGTGCTGGACAAGCAGATCGAGATGGTCCTGGAGGTTCTGGCCGACGCCGGAAAGCTCGTGCAGGACGGGGATGCCGTGCGATTTGATCTCGTCCGCAGGGCCGATCCCTGAGCGCATGAGAATCTGCGGCGAGTTGAAAGCGCCGGCCGAAAGGATCACCTCGCGGTCGGCCCGGACGATGCGTTCGATGCCATTCTCGATGACGCCGACGCCTACGGCGCGCCGGCTCTCCAGCACGATGCGCGAGACGCGCACCTTCACCAGCAGGTCGATGTTGCCTTTCTCGCGCGCTGGATGCAGATAGCGTCGTGAAGCACTCGATCGCACGCCATTGAAGGTCGAGCGCTCGAACTTGCACACGCCTTCCTGTTTGAAACCGTTGACGTCCTCCGTGTAGCCGAGGCCCGCCTGCTTGCCGGCTTCGATATAGGCATGGAACAGCGGGTTGTCGGCTGTGGGAATGGTTACCTTGAGGGGGCCGTCGCCGCCGCGATAATCACTCGGCCCGAGCGCGCTGGTCTCCATCTTCTTGAAATAGGGCAGGCAGTGCGCATAGGACCAGGTCTCGAGTCCATTGGTGCGCGCCCAGGCGTTGTAGTCCTGCGGGTTCCCCCTCAGATACACCATGCCATTGATCGAGGATGATCCGCCGACGACTCGCCCGCGCGGATAAGTGAGCCGGCGGTTGTCGAGATGGGGCTCGGGCTCCGTCTGATAGTTCCAGTTGTATTTTTCGCTTTTCATCGGCTCGGCGAGTGCGGCCGGCATGCGCAGCATCCAGAGGCTCCGGTCCATGGGGCCTGCCTCGAGCACGAGGATGCGAATGGCCGGGTCCTCGCCCAGCCGCGCCGCCAGCACCGACCCCGCCGATCCCGAGCCGATGATGATGTAGTCGTAGGATTCTCGGTTGACCATTGGTGACCCCGACTATCTGAAGGCATTGATCGTTACACTACTCGCTAGATCAATGGGCTCTCATACCCGCAGCCGCAGCGCTTGCCTCGACCCCTTCTCGAAAGCCCCTGATCAGGTCGAGACGGCTCCGTATCCGCCCTCTCCCATGGGGAGAGGGTGCCGACAGGCGGGAGAGGGGGTAAGGTCTCTCGAATGGAAAAAGTTCTGTCGACTGGGCCGTACCGTTGGACCTTTTGCCCAAAGAGACATCGTACCCCCTCATCCGGCGCTTCATGCCGAAGGCATGCCTCCGGCATGACGCGCCACCTTCTCCCCATGGGAGAAGAAGGATCTCAGCTCGGTCGTGAGCGGGTGGCCATGCTGGTGCCTCGCCAAAGTCGATTATCCCATCCAGACCCCAACAAGTAGCAGGCGACTTTGCCCGCTCAGATTGGCTCAAAGCCGCCTTCCAAGCAGCACCAGGGAGCGGCCTTCCATGGGTCGCATTGCCACTCCTGAAAATCCGCAAGACTCGTAAAATCTCTGATTCCCCGCATCGGCCGCCGTCACCACGTGGACCCCGCTCGCGCCCTCAACCCGGCATGCCTCGACAGCACGCGCCACGAGCGCACGCCCAATTCCCTCGCCCTGCCGGTTGCTCGCGACGTTCACATGCAGATGCGCGGGATAGCGATCGAGCAGATCGGTGAAGGCCTGGAAGTAAGGCACATCCGAGAAACACGGTACCCGGCGTGGGTCGACCGGACAGCCGACCACATAACCGATCGGCCGGCGGTCGGGATCGCGGGCGTAGAAGCACACCGAGCGATACCGATAGAAGTACCGATCAAGCCAGCGATGCTGAAAGCACTCGCGATCGGCGAGGCTTGCGAACTCCTTGCGAGTCGAGGTCGCGAAGAAAATCGTGGATAACGCCTCCTCGATCTCCTCCTCTTCGGGGGGCTCGTCGATGGAAGCGATCTCGTAGCGGGCCATTCGAATCATTGATCCCCAACGCCGGCCAGAAGAAGCACGGTCACACCGACGATATCCTCGACCGAGGCGCCGCGCGACAGATCGGAGACCGGCTTGGCGAAGCCTTGCAGGATCGGACCAATGGCCTGGGCACCGGCCAGGTACTGTGTGAGCTTGTAGGCGATATTGCCAGCATCGAGATCCGGGAAGATGAGCACGTTGGCTGCACCCGCAACGCCGTGCTCCGCCTTCACCTTCTTCGCCGCCACTGCCGGCACGAGCGCGGCATCGGCCTGCAACTCGCCATCGATCTTGAGATCGGGGCGGAGCGCGCGCACCACCGCCAGTGCCGCCACCACCTTGTCAATCCGTGGATGCACCGCACTACCATGCGTCGAGAAGGACAGCAGCGCCACGCGCGGCTCGACGCCGAGCACAGTCGCGGCACTCGCCGCCGAGGCGATGGCGATGTCGGCGAGCTCGTCGGACGTCGGATCGGCGTTGACGGCGCAATCGGCAAAGACGAGCGGCTCGCGCCCGGGCACGATCATCACGAAGAAACTTGACGGCGTCGCAATGCCCGGCGCGAGGCCGATCGTCATTTCGCCCGCCTCGATGACGCGCCGTGTCGGATTAGCGGCGCCCGCCACCATCGCATGCGCCGCGCCTGCCCTCACCAGCATGCCGCCGAAGTAGAGCGGTTTCCTGAGCAGACGTTCGCCCATGCCTTGTGTAAGCTTCGGCCGCGTCGCAGCAAGAGAGCGGGCAAAGTCGGGAAGCATCGGATCGGCCGCCGGATCGCGGACCTCGATGCCATTTGCCGTCAACCCGAGTTCGCCGAGCTTTCCCGCCACGACCGCCGGGACACCGAGAACGACCGGCTGGGCAAATCCCTCATCCGCCAGACGCCGCGCCGCGCGGAGTATCCGCTCGTCCTCGCCCTCCGGCAGCACAACGACAAGCCCGCGTCCCTTCACCCGAGCCTTGGCAGCACCAATGACATCCACGTGCGATCAGCTCGTCTTCGGCGGCTTCGGCGCCCAGGCTTCGACCGGCCCGCCCGCCTCCTTCCAGCCCTTGAAACCGCTGTCGATATGGGCGACGCGGCCGAGCCCCATGTCCTGCACGGTCTTGGCCGCCAGCGCCGAGCGCCAGCCGGCCGCGCAGTGAAAGACGTACTTCTTGCCCTCGCCGAACACCGGCTTGTAGTAGGGGCTCTCGGGATCGACCCAGAATTCGAGCATGCCGCGCGGGCAATGGAAGCTTCCGGGGATGCGGCCTTCGATTTCGAGCTCACGGGGATCGCGCAGATCGACGATCACGACATCGGGATCGCCATGGAACTGCATCGCCTCGGCCGCCGACAGCTCCTCGATCTCGGACTTCGCCTCGGCGAGCAGCGCCTTGTAGCCTCGCTTCAATGTCTCGGGCATGGGTACCTCACGCGGATTTCATGCGGCCATAGTAGCGCGCCATCCAATCCAGATACACGAGCTTGAGCCCGAGCGCGACGAGCCCCAGCATCACCGCCTCGCCGAGCTGGCTTTCCAGCGCGAGCCAGAGCGCGATGAAATAGGCGAGCACGGAGGCGACGCGGGAGATGCTCGGCACGTCCCAGCCCGGATCCTCGCGGCCGCGCCAGATCCGCTGGCCAAGCACCGAGCGCGTCGCCCAGCGGCTATCGTCGCTGGGTGCCGGGAAGATGAAGGGATTGACGATGATGAAGAAGAGGCAGAGCCCGATCGGGATCAGCGCGTAGATACCGAGGCTGCGATGGGTGGTCAGCGCCACGATGAGCAGCAGGGCCGCCGCCAGCCGCGAATAAACGCACCAGGGATGACTGCGGCCCGCCCAGCGCCGGTCCTCGAATGTCGACATGATTCCCCCGAATGCCCCCGAACCACTGAGAGAATAGTCGCTCGATCGCGAGTTGGCGACCCAACGGTTGGTGCGCCCTTACGCGCCTACGGGCGGCCACCAACCATTCCTCGTTGCCGTCCTGACCGGTAATGGGCGAGGGCATGTCGCCGATCATCGACCCGCCCCTCAACCCAGCGACACATTCCCGGACGCGCGCAACCGCGCGCTGCCGATCCGCGGCGTCCCGCACGATCCCACCCTTGCCGACCGCCTCGCGCCGGGAGCCGTGAAGGAGAGTACGTGGGGCAGGACGAGCGTCAGCGAGATGAAGCTCACATCCGTCGTCTCGGCGCCGATCGGCTCCGGGATTTTATCTCGCGTGTGCTTGCGGGCATCGCATTGCTCGATGGAGATCACCCGGGGGTCGTTGCGCAAAGCGCGTGCGAGCTGCCCGTGCCCGACATCCACCGCGTGGACTTTGGCCGCGCCGCGCTCCAACAGCACCTGTGCAAAGCCACCGGTCGAGGCGCCGATGTCGAGGGCCGCGCGCCCCTTGGGTGAGAGCTGCCGGCTTCGCCGCGATCACATCTCCAACGCTCACCTGACCCCGGCGGATCAGGTCATGCGCGCGGGCCCGTGTCGGAGCGAGCCCGCGCGCCACCATCTCAAGATCGAGCCCCCGCTTCATAGCGAGGGCCTCAAACCTATCCTGTCCGTCAGTCCCGCTTGATGGCGTAGGCGCCTGGCCCATTCACATAGAGCAACAGCAGGCCGCCCGCGATCGCGAGGTTCTTCATGAACATGATCGACTGGATCTGGTCGGCGAAGTTGAAGTGGAACAGGAATGCGGCGAGGATCGTGAAGCCAGCGAGCACCAGGGCCGCCCAGCGGCTCATGAACCCGAGCAACACCGCGAGGCCGCCCGCGATCTCCAGGATGATGACGAGCGGCAGCAGCGCGCCCGGCACGCCCATGCTGCTCATCCATCCGGCCGTATCTGCGTAGCCGGTGATTTTCTGGAAACCGGCGAGAATGAAAATCGCGGCCAGCAAAATGCGGCCGACAAGGCTGATCGTATCGTTCATGAGACGCGTCTCCGTTCATTTTTTGCAGCCAAGCGCCGGGAGCCGCGCCGAGATATATGCATCCGCATGCACTCTCCCCGCGCCCTGTTAATGGGTTTCGCTTGGAATGGCCACGTTGGAGACGTGCAGCTGCACGCGGCCTGACGCCGCGCCGGTTTTAGCTTTGGGTACATCCTTGCGGCGAGCCGGCGGCCACATCGCCTGAACGTGCGCTAGGGTGTTTCCGTTTTTCGTTGAACCACTTCAACACCCTAATTCCTTGGTTTATCGTGCTTCTTATCGGAAAACCGCTTCGGATCCCGGCCTTCGCCGGGACAGGTTTTTCCGGAAGCACTTTAAGCCCGCTCGCCGCGCGTCGCCGGGACTTCACCACGCCCGAGCGCGGCGAATGCCGTCTCGACAATGCCCCGGGCATTGAGACGAGCCCGCGCATACATGGCGTCCGGCTTGTCGTGATCGAGGAATACGTCCGGCAATACCATCGGCCGGATCTTGAGACCGCGGTCGAGCGCGCCCTCCATGGCGAGCAGCTGAAGGACCTGGCTGCTGAAACCGCCGACCGAGCCTTCCTCGATGGTGATCAGCACCTCGTGATGGCGGGCGAGCTGGAGAATGAGATCGCGGTCGAGGGGCTTGGCGAAGCGGGCATCGGCGACGGTCGCCGACAAGCCGAGGCCCGCCAGATGATCGGCCGCCTTGAAGCATTCCTGCAGGCGTCCGCCGAAGGAGAGGAGCGCCACCGTCGCGCCTTCGCGGAGCACGCGGCCCTTGCCGATCGCGAGCGGCACGCCTTCCTCCGGTAACTCGACGCCGGCGCCTTCGCCGCGTGGATAGCGGAAGGCAACCGGGCCGTCGTCGATTGCAGCCGCCGTTGCCACCATATGGCGGAGATCGGCCTCATCAGCCGCCGCCATGATGGTCATACCAGGCAGGCAGCCGAGATAGGCGACATCGAAGGAGCCGGCATGTGTGGGTCCGTCGGCCCCGATGAGCCCGGCGCGATCGATCGCGAATTTGACCGGTAGCCCCTGGATGGCGATGTCGTGCACGATCTGGTCGTAGGCGCGTTGCAGGAAGGTCGAGTAGATGGCGACGAAGGGTTTCATGCCCTCGGCGGCAAGGCCTGCCGCGAAGGTCACCGCGTGTTGCTCGGCGATACCGGCATCGAACATGCGGTCAGGAAACTCTTTGCCAAAGAGGTCCATGCCGGTGCCATCGGGCATCGCCGCCGTGATGCCGACGATGCGCTTGTCCTTGCGCGCTTCCTGAATAAGGCTGTCGGCGAACACGCGCGTGTAGCTCGGTGCGTTCGGCTTCGGTTTCTCCTGCGCGCCGGTCACGACGTTGAACTTGGCGACGCCGTGATACTTGTCGGCGGAGCTTTCAGCCGGCGGATAGCCTTTGCCCTTGCGGGTCACGACGTGCACGAGAATGGGTCCGCGCTGGGCGTCGCGCACATTGCGCAGAACCGGCAGCAAGTGATCGAAAGAATGGCCGTCGATCGGGCCGACATAGTAAAAGCCCAGCTCCTCGAACCAGGCGCCACCCTGCCAGAGATGGCGCGTGTACTCTTCCGCGCGGGCCGCCCGGCGCTGCCAGGTTTTCGGGAAGGGTTTCGCCAGCTGCTTGCCGAGATCGCGGAGCTTCAGATAGGTGCCGCTGGAGGTGATGCGGGCGAGATAAGCCGAGAGCGCGCCGACCGGTGGCGCGATCGACATATCGTTGTCGTTGAGGATGACGATCAGCCGGCTGTCCATGGCGCCGGCATTGTTCATGGCTTCGTAAGCCATGCCGGCCGACAGCGCTCCGTCGCCGATGACGGCAATGACATTGTTCGTCTTGCCTTCGAGGTCCCGCGCCACCGCCATGCCGAGGCCGGCCGAGATCGAGGTCGAGGAGTGAGCGGCACCGAAGGGATCGTATTCGCTCTCCGCGCGCTTGGTGAAGCCGGAGAGGCCGCCGCCCTGGCGCAGCGTGCGGATGCGATCACGGCGGCCGGTCAGGATCTTGTGCGGATAGGCCTGGTGGCCGACATCCCAGATGAGCCGGTCGCGTGGTGTATCAAAAACATGGTGGAGAGCCACCGTCAGCTCGACGACGCCGAGGCCAGCGCCGAGATGCCCGCCCGTCTCCGAAACCGCATCGATGGTCTCCTGGCGCAGCTCGGCGGCGAGTTGCGGAAGATCCGTGTCGGTGAGCTTGCGGAGATCCTCTGGCGTTTTCACGCGATCAAGGAGCGGCGTCGAGGCGGTCATGACTGCGGTTTGCCGTCCTTTCGGCAGGCCCTCCAGGTTGCACAAGCGACCCAGAGATCATCTTTACTGATTTCATCCGGTCCAGGGACGGAAGTAAAGCGTCAGGCCACCGCAGAACTGTCAAAGGTGCGGAAATCGGCGGACGGAGGGCCGCCAGTTGCTCACGAGCAAAGGCACGACATTGCAAAACTATGCTATTTTTGGCATAGTCCTCCCTCGATGAGCAAGCCGATCC
This sequence comes from Hyphomicrobiaceae bacterium, assembly GCA_031403155.1. Lineage (GTDB taxonomy): Bacteria > Pseudomonadota > Alphaproteobacteria > Rhizobiales > Hyphomicrobiaceae > JANNSX01. The sequence continues at coordinate 2,340 of JANNSX010000392.1, read as the reverse complement.
AGACCGCCGACGCGAAGCCTCTCATTTGGATCGGCAGCTCGAAAAAGGACTTGAAGGCGTTTCCGGACAACGTTCGCTCTGAAATGGGCCACGCCCTCTATCTTTCGCAGCAAGGCGAGAAATCCGGCAATGCCAAACCGCTGAAAGGCTTCAAAGGCGCAGGTGTGCTCGAGATCGTCGAGGATTCCGAAAGTGGAACCTATCGCGCGGTTTACACCGTCAAGTTTGCGGAAAGAGTCTACGTGCTGCACGCATTTCAGAAGAAGTCTCGCAAGGGTATTGCGACACCCAAGACGGACATCGATCTGGTGCAGTCGCGCTTGAAGATTGCAGAGGAGTTACACGCGAAATGGTTAAGCCGACCAAGTTAAAAAGTAAGATGAGCCGAGCCGGCGAGCCTCTCTACGAAGCGAGCAGCGGCAACGTCTTCGCCGATCTCGGGTTTGCCGATGCCGATGATCGCCTCGCCCGCTCCGAACTCGCGCTCTCGATCGCCCGGTTTATTCGTGCTCGCAAGCTCACACAAACTGCCGCCGCCGCTCTGCTCGGAATCGATCAGCCGAAAGTGAGCCGTCTTCTCGCAGGCAAGCTCAATGGCTTCTCCACCGAGCAGCTGCTGCGGTTCCTCACAGTCCTCGGGCATGACGTTTCAATCGTCGTGCGCAAGCGGCGCGATCGTGAGCCTGGGTTGCTGACCGTCGACGCGCCGTAGAACGAACCGCCTACTCCGCCTCCCGATGCAACTCATGACACGAGCAATGGACGCCGCCGCCGCCCAGCGCGAACATGTCGTAGTCGACCGCCGTCACCGTAAAGCCGGCATCCTTCAGCTGCCGGTTGACGTTGACGTTGTGGCTCATCGACAGCACCCGGCGATTGCCTAGGGAAACGAGATTGCCGCCGAGCTTGACGCAGTCGGCATAGGCGACCTTGATGACCTCGATGCCGTGCGTCTTCTTGATGTAGTCGAGCGCGTAGGGCTGCAGCGCGTCCTCGCAGACGAGCGCCAAGCCCTTCTCGAGCATCACCACCACCGCATCCATGTGCACGAACTGCGGCGGTATCGGCGCGACGAGCACCTCCCAGCCCTTCTCGCGCAGCCAGCCCTCGACCTGCTCGGCGCCTTCCTTCGTCGAGCGGTCGCCCGACCAGCCGAGCAGCGCCACGCCGGGTTTCAGGATACAGAAATCGCCCCCCTCGAAATGCCCGGCCGTCACCCACTTCCAGATCGGGATGCCCGCCTTGTTGTAGAACTCGGAGGCGACCGCATAGTCGCGCCGGCGCGGCGGCGTCTGGATCGAGGTGATGACCGCGCCCCAAGGCGTCATGAAACTCGAATCTCGCGTGAAGACTGAGGACGGCAGGCCCTCGTCCGCCTCGACCCAGTGCACGCGAATGCCATTCTTCTCGTAGACATCGACCATCTGGCGGTGCTGGCGCATCGCCTTCTGCTTGTCGAAGTGGTGGCCCATCGCTTCCGCATTCGCCAGCGTCACGGCCGAGATCGAGTTGAGCGTAACCCAGCGGAAGTGATCGGGCTTGCCGAGGAGGACGTCGGTCAGGACGCCGGTCTGGGCGTTGACGCCCCATTTGGCAGCTAATGCACCTTGACCGGAGGCAGGCATCTCAATTCCCCTCCACATCCAGCGGCTGCGTCCCCGACGGCGAGCCGTCGGCGTTGAAAGTGAGCTTCTCGATGCGGGCCTCGGCTTGTTTCAAAACACGGTCGCAATGGCCGCGCAGCGCCTCGCCGCGCTCGTAGATGGTGATACTCTCTTCGAGCGCCACGTCGCCGCGCTCCAGCCGCGAGACGATGCCCTCGAGCTCCTTCAGCGCCTGCTCGAAGGAGAGGTCCTTGATGTCCTGGTTCTTCGCCGTCTTTGCCGTCGTCACTGTCCGGCCTCCATCAGCATGCCGACATGGCTCGCAACCGAGCGGGCGAGCGCGCCGAGATCATAGCCGCCCTCGAGGAAGGAGACGACTCTCCCCTTGCAGCGCTTTTCGGCTGCCTCGCACAGCTCCTCGGTGATCCAGGCGAAATCCTCCTCGACGAGGGTGATGTTGGCCAGCGGATCGTCCTTGTGGGCATCGAAACCGGCGGAAACAAGCAGGAGATCGAAGCCGAAATTGTTCAGGGCCGGCAGGATGCGACTACTCCAGGCCTCGCGGAATTCCGCCCGGCCATCACCTGGACGGAGCGGCGCGTTGACGACATTGCCATTGGCCCCCGTTTCGTTGGGCGAGCCGGTCCCCGGATAGAGCGGCATCTGGTGGCTGGAGGCGAAGAAAATGTCCTTGGCGTTCCAGAGCACGGCCTGGCTGCCATTGCCGTGATGGACG
>JANNSX010000391.1:0-6948 GCA_031403155.1 Hyphomicrobiaceae bacterium | reverse complement strand
GCCTGCCGCATAGACGATCACCTCATCGGGCGGCGCAGGCAGATCGTCGGCGACGTTGAAGAGGCCTGCCGCCTCGGGATGCCGGATGCCGGCGATGACCGCACCGGCGATGTCGTCGACATGGATGCGGTTGAAGACCTGACCCGGTTTGATGATCCGCTTGGCTTCGCCGCGCCTCAGCGCCTCGAGCTGGTTCTGTCCGGGGCCATAGATTCCGGCGAGGCGGAAGACTTGCACAGTTCGAGATCGCGCCGATGGCGTTAGCGCCAGCCACTGCTTCTCCGCCTCGACCCGGCGCCGGCCGCGCTCGGTGATCGGCGCCGGTATCGTCGCCTCGTCGACCCAGGCGCCCTGGTGATCGCCATAGACTCCGACGGTCGAGAGATAGCCGATCCAGCACAATTGCGGGGCGTTCTGGATGTCGGCCAGATGCCATCGTAGCAACGGATCGCCTTCGGTGTCGGGCGCGGCCGAGATAAGCAGGTGGGTGGTTTCCTGCAGAGCGGAGCGCAACTCAGTCGAAGCCGCCGAGCCATCAAATCGTGCGGCCTGATAGCCGAGCGAGCGAACGCGCTGGCAGCCCGCGTCGCTTCGCGAACTTCCCGTGACCTGCCAGTCGTCGCTGGCAAGTCGCGCGGCGACACGCTCAGCCGAGTAGCCAAGTCCGACACAGAGCAGATGACTCATAGGCTCAAAGCCTCCACCCATTCCTGCAAAACATCTGAATCGCGTTCGACCGATCTACGCCGCACGGCCTCCGCTTGGATCTGATCCTCTAACGCGATCGAGGCAAAAGCCCACACGGCCATGGCGCGGACGAGCGGTGAATCATCGTCGAGCAGCCGCCGAACCGCCGGCAACAACGCCTCGTCACGTGAGTTACCGGCGGCGACCAGAACGTTCCGCAGGAAGCGGTCGCGGCCCGTTCGCTTGATGGGTGTCCCAGAGAAGCGCGCGCGAAAGCCGGCATCGTCGAGATCGAGCAGCTCGGCGAGCGGCGGATTGTCGGCCTCTGCCCTGATGCTGAGCTTCTGATCGTGCGCCGCACCGGCGAATTTGTTCCAGGGGCAGACGGCCAGACAATCGTCGCAACCGAAAATGCGATTGCCGATGGCGCGGCGGAACTCTCTGGAGATGTGACCTTTGTGCTCGATGGTCAAGTAGGAGATGCAGCGGCGCGCGTCGAGCTGGTAAGGCGCCGGAAACGCGCCGGTCGGACAGATATCGAGGCAGCGGCGGCAGCTGCCGCAATGATCGGTTTCAGGCTCATCGGCTTGCAGCGCAGCGGTGGTCAGGATCGCGCCGAGCAGAAACCAGGAGCCAAGCTCGCGCGAGACGAGATTGGTGTGCTTGCCCTGCCAGCCGAGACCGGCCGCCTGGGCCAAAGGTTTCTCCATCAGTGGCGCCGTGTCGACGAAGACCTTCACCTCGGTGCCGGTCTCGCGGGCGAGCCATTGCGCCAGGTGCTTCAAGCGCCCCTTGATCACATCATGATAGTCGCGGCGCTTGGCATAGAGCGCGATCGTGCCGTGATCCACATTTGCCAGCGCCTCCAGCGGGTCGCTCTCCGCCGGATAGTGCACTGCCAGCATCACGGCCGAGCGCGCCTCGGGCCAGAGTGCGGCTGGATGCTTGCGCCGCTCCGCCGTCTCGGCGAGCCACGCCATGTCGCCGTGCCGGCCTGCTTCCAGGAATGCCGCGAGCCCAGAACCAAAATCCGGGAGGCCGTCGGTTGCTGCAATGCCAACAGCATCGAACCCCTGACGCCGCGCCTCGGCCTCGAGCCGCTGTCTGAAAGGTTCGCGCGATGCGCTCTCTTCGGTCCGTTTCGGCTCAGAAGTCCGGATTGGCATAGTGGCTCGGCGGCATGGGCGTGCCCGGCACGCGCTCGGCAAGGATCGCGCGCATCGAGGGCCGCGACTTCATCCGAGCATACCAGCCTTTGGCCGCCTGTCGCTCGTCCCATTCGATCTCGCCCAGGTAGTCTGCAACAGAGAGCTGGGCCGCTGCGGCCAGATCCGCAAAGGATAGCTGCTCGCCACCGAGCCAGTTCCGCTGCTCGGCCAGGAACGAGATATAGGAGAGGTGATAGCGGAGATTCTGCCGGACCACCTTCAGCAAATCGACATCGGGCGCATGTGAGCCGCCGGGCCTAAGCCCGCCATAGACCCGCTCCTCGAGGATATGCGAGATCGCTTCGCCATAGAGCTTGCGATGGAACCAGTCGATGAGCCGCCTCACCTCCGAGCGCTCGATGCGATTGCCGGGGATGACGGGGGCGGCACTGCGTTCGTAGAGATGGCCGTCGACGGTTTCAGCCAGATACTCACAGATGGCATAGGCGCCCGAGACGACCGGTCCGCCATCGAGTTCCAGTACCGGCAGGTCGCCCGCCGGATTGAGTTCGAGGAATTGACGCGACGGCTTCCACGGCAGCTCCTCGGCAAGCTCTGTCTCGAGCTTCAGTTCCGCCATGAGAAGACGGATCGAGCGCGAGAAGGGGCAGAGGCGGAAGTGGGTCAGTCGGTGCATGGGGCCTAGCCCGATCTATTCACCAGCACACGGAGCGGCATCGCGCTAGCGCAGCCGATCCGCCAGGAGGACGCCGCAGAGCGTAGTGGGACTACGGTCAAGGCGTCCGACGCCGTCCAAGCGAAGCTTGGCTCCGCCAAGACGGGCGGCCGCGCTAGCGCGACCCACCGGGCGGGGCGAAAATGGCGACAGGCTGCGTTGGGACGCTCGACCGTATTCCCGATACGCTCTTCGCGTCCCGTCTGGCCTGTCGTCATTTTCGCCTCCGTGCCGCCCGTGCGGTGGTGAATAAATCGGGCTGAAGCATAAGCGCTGATTCGTCCGTTGGCAGCCATCTTTGCCACACAGGATGGCTGGGTGATGGCCCGATGCCCCTCACGAGGCGATTTGTCCGGCGGGATCGGCTGCAGAAACCTGTTAACGCTCGCGCCGCAAGGTCTGGGGGCAAGGCATGAGCGAATATTTGACGGCCGTCATCCTCGGCATCGTCGAGGGGCTGACCGAATTCCTGCCGATCTCCTCGACCGGCCACCTGATCCTCGCCAATCAAATGCTCGGCCTCAACGAGCGCGACTGGGCGACCTTCGACGTGATGATCCAGCTCGGCGCGATCCTGGCGATCGTCTGCCTCTATTTCGGCCGGTTGTGGAAGGTGCTCACCGGCCTGCCTCACAGCCCGGCGGCGCGCCAATTCGCGCTGGTCATTCTAGCAGCCTTGGCACCCTCCCTCGTGCTGGGCGCGCTGTTCGGCGGTATGATCAAGGACGCGCTGTTCTCCCCGCTCGTCGTCGGCATCACGCTCATCCTCGGCGGCATCATCATACTGGCCGTCGAGCACCGGCATCTGGCACCGAGGTACTTCGACATCGAGTCCATGCCGATCCGGACCGGTTTGATGATCGGGCTGGCGCAAGCCGTCTCGATGATCCCGGGCACCTCACGGTCGGGGGCAACGATCATCGGCGGGTTGCTTCTGGGGCTCGAGCGCAAGACCGCGGCCGAGTTCTCCTTCTTCCTCGCCATTCCGACGATGCTCGCGGCCTTCTCGCACGAGGCTTACTCGAACCGCCACGAGCTCGACTTCAGCCAGGCCGGCATCATCGCTGTCGGCTTCGCCGTTTCGTTCATCTCGGCATTGCTCGTGGTGAAACCGTTCCTCGCGATCGTCAGCCGCATCGGCTTCGCACCCTTCGCCTACTACCGCGTGGCGCTCGGGACGCTGGTGCTGAGCTTGCTTTGGCTGTAGGCGCCTATCCGCGATAGCGCGCGAACTGCCCCTTCGGTTTGAACCGCGCGAGGTAGCCAGGCACGACGGATTGGATGGTCCGCGGCGTGGCGACCCCCAGGCCCAGCAACGTGCGCCCGTCCTTGCGCGCCGCTTCGCTGACGAGATTGTCCACCTGCAACAGCCGCACCTGATCGACCGTCAGCGGCCGCAAGCCCGAGGGCAGCGGTTTCGTCAAAGCGGCCTGCAGCTTGGCGAGCCCGAACGGTAGCGGCAGCAGGCAGCGCCGGCGACCCGAATAGGCGAGCGTCCGCTGCAGGATCTCGCGGAAGGTCAGCGTCTCCGGGCCGCCCAGCTCGTAGACCGTTCCGGGCCTTGCCATGCCCTCGAGCGCGTTGGCGATGGCTTCCGCGACATCGCCCACATAAACCGGCTGGAATCGCGTCCGCCCGCCGCCGATGAGCGGAAGCGCGGGGGAAAATCGCGCCAGTGCGGCAAAGCGATTGAAGAGCTGGTCCTCGGGTCCAAACACGAGCGAGGGGCGAAGAATAACCGCCGATGGAAAGGCGGCGAGCACGGCCGCCTCGCCCTCGCCTTTGGTTCGCGCATAGGCCGAACGCGCTAAGGGATCGGCGCCGATGGCCGAAACATGGACGAACGCCGTCGCGCCCACCTTCCGGGCGGCCTCGGCGATGCGGCGCGCGCCATCGGTGTGCAGGCCGGCGAAGGTCTGGCGGCCCGACGGCGCCAGGATCGCCACCAGGTTGACGACGGCATCGGCGCCTTCGACCGCACGGCGGACTGACTCATCGTCACGGATGTTGGCCTGGACGGCATGGATCTGGCCGACGCCGCCCAAAGGTTGCAGATGCCCGGCGAGATCCGGCCGCCGGCTCGCCGCCCGGATGCGCCAGCCGCTGGCCGCCAGGAGCCTAATGGCATGCCGGCCGATGAACCCGGCGCCTCCGAACACGGTGACAAGCCCCTTTCCGCCCTCCCGATCCGCCATCCTCCAATACCTCTTCCTCGCGCAACTGGCCGAGAGATACACGCCGGAAAACACCCCCTCAAGGCGGGGCCTTTGAATTGACAAGCCCTGTCCGCCGCACTAGGTCAAGCGCTTCGAGCCCGACGGCCCGAAGCCCAGATGGCGGAATTGGTAGACGCACTAGTTTCAGGTACTAGCGCCGCGAGGCATGGAGGTTCGAGTCCTCTTCTGGGCACCAAGGCTGTTTTTCATAGCTGCGCATGGATGAAGATTTAGATAACTAATTCAAATAGTTACACTGACAGCCTGACACTTCTTTGGAGGTAGCGACTCATAGGTTCGCCCCAATTTTTGGGTAGAAATCTGGGTATCGCCGATTCGGCGACAAGAAGGTGGTACCCATCCATGGCGCTCACACCGTTTGCAATCAATGCAGCACGACCGAAGGCAAAACCGTTCAAGCTTGCCGACGGTGGCGGTCTGAATCTCTTGGTCCAACCGAACGGCCATATGTTCTGGCGTTTCCGATACCAGTTTGCGGGAACCGAGAAAATGATGGCGCTTGGTTCGTACCCGGCGACAACGCTGGCCGAAGCGCGGGTCAAGCGCGCTGATGCCCGGAAGCTGATTGAAGCGGGGACTGATCCATCAGTTCAAAAGAAGCTCGCTCGCATCGCTGCCGAAGCTGCATCCCGCAACACGTTCAAGGCGATTGCTGCGGAGCACGTGGCGAACAAACTCGCCAACGGGGCGTCGCCGGTGACGGCCGAAAAGCATCGCTGGCTGTTGGAGGACGTGGCCGCGACCATAGCCCACCGGCCGATCGCGGACATCACGGCTGCGGAACTGTTGGACCTCTTGAAGCGGGTGGAAAAAAGTGGCCGGCGCGAAACCGCGAAGCGGCTGCGCGCCACGATGAGTGCCGTGTTCCGGCTAGCGATTGTGACATTGCGCGCGACCCATGATCCGACGTTGGCATTGAAAGGCGCACTCCTGCAACCGCAAGTGCAACATCGAGCGGCGATCACCGACGAAAAGGAATTTGGCGCACTTCTGCGTGCCCTCGACGAATTCCACGGCTGGCCCACACTCAACGCTGCCATGAAGCTTTTGGTTTTGACCTGCACGCGACCTGGGGAAGTGCGGCACGCGCGCCGCGTCGAGTTCGACTTCGACAATGCCGTGTGGCGCATACCGGCCGAACGCACCAAGATGCGCCGCCAGCACCATGTTACGCTTTCGCGTCAAGCGATCGCATTGTTACGTGAGACGTGGCCGAACTCGGACAATGCCGAGTTGGTCTTTCCCTCGATCCGATCGAACCGGAAGCCGCTCTCAGAGAATGCGATGAATTCGGTGTTGCGTCGTATGGGCTACACGAAAGATGAAGTGACCGCGCACGGTTTCCGCGCGACCGCGAGCACGATCCTCAACGAACGTGGCTACAATTTCGATGTGATCGAAGCGGTGCTCGGACATCAGGAACAGAACGCCGTTAGACGCGCCTACAACCGGGCAAGGTATTGGCCGGAACGCGTGAAGCTCATGCAGGAATGGGCGGACTTGCTCGACGACATCCGGCGCCGGCCGTAGATGCTCGAACTTATCGGAGCGATGGCAGCCATGTTCACGTATGAGCAGAACTCCTGCGTATAAATTCCATTGAAGAAACATAGTGTTGCATCTATAGTAGTGCGTCGCCTGGGCTAACCGGGTTGCATCGCGATGCTCCCTAACACGGAGAGTTGCGATGTCTGACTTTCGGCTCGTCGACAAGAAAGGCCTGAAGACGGTTTATGGCATACCCTACTCGCATCAGCACATAGCGCGGCTCCAAAAGGCCGGGAAGTTTCCTCGCCGGATGCAACTCGGTCAGTGTCGTGTCGCGTGGCACTGCTCTGCGGTGGAAGCCTGGATCGCCTCGCGGCTGACACCTGACGACGACAGCGACGCCTCCTGAAATGGAGCGGCCCCCGGAGTAGCTACCGGGGGCTTTTCTTTGTCGCGCCCCGCCGCGCCATGTCGTGGTACGTCGGGTCATGTCGCGCTATGTCGCGACACTGCGCAGCTTGTCGAGACCCATCGCGCTATGTCGCGCTATGTCGCGACATGGCGCGAGTGGTGGCGACGTGGAGCGCCATTCTGCTTCTTGTTCGGCGATGTTGCCGACCACGTCGGCGGCTGCCAGATGGTGACCTTCTTG
>JANNSX010000390.1:0-2629 GCA_031403155.1 Hyphomicrobiaceae bacterium | reverse complement strand
CTAGACGGAGCAGGCACCGGCGCGCCGGTGCCCACGGTCCGAGGCGGCAACGACAGAATCAACGGCGCCAATGGCGGGCTTGCCGGCGAGCGCCTCGTCGGCGATGCCGACATCATGTTCGGCGGCATTCTGATCGGCGGCAACGACACGATCTTCGCTCTCGGCGGCGATGATTTCATCACCGGCGACGTCCATATCGCGCTCGAGGGCAATCAAAGCCTGCCGCATATCACCGGCGGCGACGACTTCCTGTCGGGCGGCGAGGGCAACGACATCGTTGTCGGCGACGTGAGCTTCCCCAATCCGGCGACCATCATCGGTGGCGACGACACGCTCTATGGCGGCGGCGGCGACGACGCCCTCTTGGGCGATCAGCAGAACCTGCGCGGCGATCGGGCCGCCGAGGCGCGCATCCAAGGCGGCAACGACAAGCTCTACGCCGGCATCGGCAACGACATCCTGGTCGGCGGCGGGGGCAATGATCTCCTCGACGGCGGCGCCGGCATCGACTCCCTCGGCTACAACCAGCTCGCCTATGATGCGGCTGGAACTCCCATCACGTCAGGCATCGTGGTGCGGCTCGGCGAGGCCGGCAAGTGGGGCACGGCAACCGGCTCGCACGGCCACGACCGGCTGTTGGCCATCGAGAACGTTCTGGCGAGCCTGGGCAACGATACCGTCCATGGCAACTCGGCCGTCAACACCTTGAACGGCTCGTTCGGCAACGACCGCCTCTACGGCAACGCCGGCAACGATACCCTCATCGGAGAAGAGGGCGATGACTTTCTCTCCGGCGGACTAGGTAACGACCGCCTGGTCGACAATAGTGCGACAATCGGGGGAGCCTACGACCGGATGCACGGTGGGTACGGGAACGACGTTCTGATCTCCGGCCTGACCGGCGATCGCGGCATGTTCGGGGGCGCCGGCCACGACCGGTTCGTCGCCGGCGGCGGCGACACCACTGTCACCACCGGGAGCGGCCGCGATGTCATCGTCGCGCCCACGGCCGGCCGTCTCGGCGAGGACGCCTTCATCCACGTCTACGACTTCGATACGGCCGACGACCGGATCGATCTGCGCGCTCACGACCTGACGCAGGCCGAGCTCAACAAGGCGCTCGGCCAATGGGCCGCCGGTGCCAATCTCCAGCTCGACCTCGCCGGCGGCAACGACGTGACGATCCTGTTGCACGGTGTCGCGAAGGCCGATCTCGACGCCGGAAATTTCATACTCTAGAGCGCTATTCGATCTGATGGAATCAGATCGGCGCTCTAGGGTGTTGGTTTTGAGCACTTGTCTTCGACCAACCGGTATCCACTTGGAAGGACAAGTGCTCTAAATCACCCGTCGACCATCCCGGCGTCTCACGGCGCCGGGAACAGCTTAGTTGTCGAGCCCCCGAGCCAGTAGGCGAGGAGCCCGATCCATTCGCGCACGATGATATCGACGCGCCGCAGGCCTTCCGAGGGCTTGTCGAAGAAGCGCCAGAGGTCCTTGCTTCCTCGCGAGCGGAAATCGACCGGCCAGGCGATGACGTCGATCCCCGCTTTGCGGAACACGCCCATCGATCGCGGCATGTGATAAGCGGATGTGACGAGCAGATAGCGGCCGTTGAGCCCGCCCGGCAGAGCCGCGACCAGCTTGACCGTCTCTTCGGCATTCTCGCCCGTCGTCCGTGACGTGTGATCGTAGAGAATGCGATTCCGCGCGACGCCAAGGCCGATGAGAATCTCCTTGGCTGCTTTCGCCTCACTCATGGATTCGTAGAAGATGTTCGCCGAGCCGCCGGAATAGATGAGCGGTACGCTTGGAAGCCGCCGCGCCAGCATCGCCGCCTCCACCACCCGCTCGCCAGCCTCCGTCATCGCCGGCAGGCTTCGCGCCTTCGCGACATAGGTGTCGACGCCACCGCCGAGCACGATGATACCGTCGGGCTCAGCGAGTGTTGCGATCTCAGGCCGGGGAAAGCGCTCCTCGAGCGGCAGGATGAGCCAATGCCCGACCGGCGAGAGGCCGAGGATCAGGAGGAGGCTCGCCGCGGTGAGCGCGAGCTTGCGGCCGAGCACCACCCAGCGCGTGCGGCCAAGCAGCAGACCGACGAGTACCGCCAGGATCAACGCCGTCGAGGGCTGGGCAAGGAACCAGAGCGAGCGGGTCAGGATGAACATGGCGTGACGCTATTAAGAGAATGCCGCATCGGCGTGACGAGCGTTATCCCATCCATGAGTGCCTCGCCGCATCCGTTCCTCCCCCTTTCGTCGCGCCGGAGGCGCGCCTCCGGCACGACGGGGGAGGACTGTTCGCCTTGGGTTTAGCGTCAGCTAAGCCCTTAAGCGCACCTTCCGGCGAAGTGGTCACCAGTTCGCCGAAAGAAGGTGCGCAAAGCCAAAGAGCTTCCGAACATAGGTGGGGGTGCTCGTCCCGCAAGCTCAATGTCAACGTCAATCCAAATCCCGGCACCCGCGCAGGCTTTGCTGCAAATGTATTTGCGGGGCGCGGCGTCGCCAAGATTGCTGTCGCATTGCCCGAGCGCCCCTTGGCTCGCTACGTTTCGTTCCGCCGGACCAACACCCCCACCTAGGCGCGCCTAAGGACTTAGCTGCTACGCATCTAAGTCCAAGGCGCG
>JANNSX010000389.1:0-6589 GCA_031403155.1 Hyphomicrobiaceae bacterium | reverse complement strand
GCTGGGGCTCATGCGGCGCAGCCGGACCTGGAATGAGGACGGGGCGAGGAAACAACTCGTGCAGTTCTTCGAGGCCTGGGGGCCCAAGGACGAGATGACGTTGGCACGCTCCTCGCTATTGTTCCGCGCACGGCCTGCGAGCAAGCCGATGCCCATTCTGCCTGAACGCGCGCTAAGAGAACAACAGAATGGACAGCTGCTTGCGGCCCGCCAACGTCATCTCGTCCTTGGGCCCCCAGGCCTCGAAGAACTGCACGAGTTGTTTCCTCGCCCCGTCCTCATTCCAGGTCCGGCTGCGCCGCATGAGCCCCAGCAGCTGCTCGACCGCCTCCTCCTTGCGCCCCTGAGCGTTGAAGGCGAGTGCCAGATCGAAGCGCGCTTGATGATCGTTCGGATCGGCGGCGATGGCCGCCTCGAGCTTGGCCGTCTCACCGGACGCCGGCGCCTTGCGGGCGAGATCGAGCGCCGCCCGGACGCCGGCGATCGCCGCATGGCTCTGCTTGGCCGGCGGCGCCATGGCGAGCGTGCTCTCCGCGCGATCGAGATCGCCGGTCTTGAGGTAGCATTTGGCGAGACCCGCGATGGCGTCCGGGTTCTCCTTGTCCTCAGCCAGGATCGCCGCATAGATCTCGGCGGCGGTCTGCGAGTCGTTCTGCTCAAGCGCCTCGGCTGCGACCTTCAGCATCTCAGCCAAATCGGCGCCCGGGCCTTCGCCGCCCAAAAGCCGATCTATGAAGGCCTTCACCTGGCCCTCGGGCAGCGCGCCCATGAAGCCGTCGACCGGGCGACCGTTGCGGAAGGCGAAAACCGCCGGGATCGATTGCACGCCGAGCTGGCCCGCCACCGCTGGATGCTCGTCGATGTTCATCTTGACGAGCCGGATCTTGCCCTTGGCGGCGCGGACGACCTTCTCGATGACAGGCGTCAGCTGTTTGCAGGGTCCGCACCAGGGCGCCCAGAAGTCGACCAGCACGGGCACGTCCCGGGAGGCCTCGAGCACATCCTTGGCGAACAGCGCGGTCGTCGTGTCCTTGATGAGATCGGCCGGCGCGGTGGGCGCTTGGGGTGTGTTGGTGATGTCCATGCTCATGGGGGCAAGTCCTGATGTTGGGGGCGCCCTAGTGTCCCATCTTCGAAATGCCTCAACGCTTGCCGTTTGCTCGGCAAGGCATTTCGGAGATGAAAGGACACTAGAAAGCATAAGTTTCTAGTGTGGTTTTGTCCCGCAAATACCTTAAAGCGGGCGCGGCGACCTGAGAAGGTATTTGCGGGACACCACACTAGCCGGCGGCCTGATCGGCGGGTTGGGCGGCTTCCAGGCCGCTGACACGGAGGATCTGGGGTTGGTGGCCCGTCGCCTCGATGAATCTGAGGAGATCGTCGCGGCGGATGGCGGTCGTCGCGGTGTTCTCGAGGGGGTGATAGTTCAGCAGCGCTTCCCTCATCATCGGCTCGTCGAGAACAACCGTGACCTTCGCCGCGGTATCGTTGATGAGGGAAAAGGGCGTCACCGAGCCGGGCCTCACCCCCAGAAGCTCGTCCAGCAGCTCGGGCTTGCCGAAGCTCAGCCGGTCGGACCCGATCACCCGATGCAGGGATTTGAGGTCGATCCGGGCGTCATTCAAGGCCACGACCAGAAAGACGCGATCCTTCTTGTCCTTGAGGAACAGGTTCTTCGTATGCCCGCCGGGCATGGCCTTCTCGATCTCGAGGCTTTCCGCGACGGTGAAGACGGCCCGATGCTCGTGCGTCCGCGTCTCGATGCCGAGCCGGTCGAGGAGGGAGAACAAATCTTGCCGGGTTGCCGCCATGCTACGCCTGACCGGGGTGGGACCGCGCCCCGTGTCTAACGCCATCGGCCCCCAAGGGCAATGCGGACAGGGCCGCTTGCGGCTCTCTGACCGAGGTCAGGGTGTTGCAATGCTGGCCACTTTAAGCAATAAGGAGCGCGCGCCGCCGTGCTTCGGCGGACCTGGAATGCGGGTGTAGCTCAGGGGTAGAGCATCACGTTGCCAACGTGAGGGTCGAGGGTTCAAATCCCTTCGCCCGCTCCAGTTTCTCACTCTTGGTCACCAGAGCTTGATCGGCCAGAGCGGCATTGGCCCTTGAAACGCCATCAACACTTCGCAAGTTACCCAGATCGGCTTTCCGATTGCGAAGGATCGGAAAGCCGGTCTAGATTTTTTGGCTTTGAGCGCTTTCTTTCGACCAACCGGTATCCACTTGGTCGGAAAGCGCTCTAGGGTCTGGTTTGCGTCCGGGCGCTGGCCGGGGCAAGCTGCGAGCGAGTTGCGCCGGGGTCGCCCGTGGGGGACCATCGCCCGGCGCCAAGATGGGGGCACTCTCGCGCGTGCTGGCTGATGCCGGCATCGACCGGGAGCCACAGTACGGGACGACATGAACTCAATCGTTTCACGTTGGCGCCGGCGCGCCAGTATATCCGTCGTGATGCTAGCTGCCGCCCTGGGCGGGCTCGCCGCGACGGCGGCCCACGCCGATCGGGCCGAAAACTGGTTCGATGACATCTTCGGCTTGGACGAGCAGCCGCAAGCCAAAGAGAAGCTGTCGAAAGAGCAAACCGCCAAGGAAGAGGCCAAGCTCCTTGATGACCTGATGGCCCGTGTCGTCTATGCGAGCTACGACACCGAACGCAGCCTCGCCTACGCGCTCGATCGCTATCAGCAGCTGGCCCAGCGTGGCGATTGGACGAAGGTGCCGACCGGCAAGACGTTGCGTGCCGGCGAGCAGGACGAGGCCGTCGCTTATGTGCGTGCCCGCCTCGAAGTCACCGATGGACTGAAGCCGACCAATGGCAATCCTTGGACCTTCGACGAGTATGTCGAGGCGGCCGTAAAACGCTTCCAGCGCCGGCATGGCATCCCGCCCAACGGCGTCGTCGATCGGCGGACGGTCGTGCAGATGAACGTCCCCATCCGCGCCCGGCTCGAGCAATTGCGCGTCAATCTCGTGCGCATCCGCGAGCTGCTGGCGGGTGGGCTCCCGGCGCGCTACGTGCTCGTCAACGTTCCCGCCATGGAGCTTCAGGCGGTGCAGGATGGCCGGGTTCAACTCGCGAGCCGCGTCATCGTCGGCCGCGAGGAGCGCCCGACCCCCACCGTGCACGCCAAGATCAAGGAGCTTAACTTCTTCCCCTATTGGAACGTGCCGGAAAGCGTTGCTTTCGGCGATCTCATACCAAAGCTGCTGAAGGACCCGGGCTACCTGCAGCGCGAGCGCATCCGGGTGCAGACCGACTACGGCGAGGCGGGCCAGGTCGTCGATCCATCCTTCATCAATTGGAGCTCGCCGGAGGCGCAGAGCTTCAAGTTCCGCCAGGAACCCGGACCGCAGAACGCGCTGGGCCTGGTTCGCGTCAACATGCCCAACGAGCATAATGTCTACATGCACGACACGCCGATGAAGAACCTGTTCGGCCGCACGGCGCGCGCCTACAGCGCCGGCTGCGTGCGCGTGCAGCGCATCTTCGATTTCGTCGCCTGGCTTGCCGCGCCCAATGGCGACTGGGACCGCGCGCGCGTCGATAACGTATTGATGGGTGGCCAACAAATGGACGTGCCGCTCGTCGCCGAGGTCGATGTCTATTTCACCTATCTCACCGCCTGGGCGACGCCCGAAGGCGAGGTGAGTTTCCGGCAGGATCTCTACGGTTGGGACGGCTCGGCGGATGTGCTGGCGCAGGATCGGGAAGCGCCGACCGCGGACGCGCTGCAGTTGGCGCCGTAGCGGGCGAGGACTTTGAACTTAGAGCGCTATTCGATCTGACGGAATCAGATCGGCGCTCTAGATCATTGGTTTTGAGCACTTTCTTTCGACCAACCGGTACCCACTTGGTCGGAAAGTGCTCTAATCAACCCCTCATCCGGCGCAGTCATGGCGGAGCCGTGCTCCGCATGGACCGCGCCACCTTCTCCCCAAAGGAGAAGGCCGGCTCCACTAACTGCTGTGTGTGCGGCATCGTGAATGCACCGCCTCATGCGGCCCTCCCCTTTGGGGGGAGGGTGCCGACAGGCGGGAGAGGGGTTGAGCAGCAACAGGCGCCTCAATGCATCGCCTGACGATCGGGCGCTGTCGCTTCGAGTGCGTCGCCCGTATCCAGCATCTCGTCGATCTCGCGCAGCGCCTCGGCCATACGCTCGAGCCGTGAGCGCAGCTTGGCCGTGAAATGCTCGGCCATGCCGGGATAGCGCTGCATCAGCTCGTGCATCATCTGGCGTGAGAACTTGAGCGCATTGACGGTGCCCGAGGCCGTGACCGTCGAGCCGTGCTCGGTCTCGATCAGCATGGCGAGTTCGCCGACAAGGGTTCCGGCCGGCAGCACAGCCCGCTCGTCCGCCTCACCCTCCTCGATGCCGACGGCAACCTCGCCGCTGACGACGAGATAGGCGGCATCGCCTTCCTCGCCCGCGCGGATGAGCGCTTCGCCGTCGCGGAAACTGATGCGCTCGGAAGTCAGCGCAAGCACTTTCAATTGCAGCGGAGCGAGGCCGCTGAACAGCGGCGCACCCAAAAGGGAAAGCATCAATAGATCCGGCGACATGAGACCCCTCGCGACTGGCGATCCGCCCGAGCATTCGTCCTTCCAAGCGGATACCGCTTGGCGGAAGGAAAGCGCTCGTAGCCAATAAATGGGACGCAGGCACATGAGGAGCCGAGAAACGCCGGCCCATGACGAAGCGAATCTATGGGATTCGCAGGCGCCGGCAAAGCACTCCGGCGGTGGTGTGGATCACTTGTTGAGGACCATGTCCGCCCGATCAGGGCATCAGCTTGTAGCCGCCGGTCTCGGTGAGGAGCAGCTCGGCGTTCGAGGGGTCTTTCTCGATCTTTTGTCTCAGACGGTAGATATGGGTCTCGAGCGTGTGAGTCGTGACCCCGGCATTGTAGCCCCAGACCTCGTGCAGCAGCACATCACGGCCGACCACCTTGGTGCCCGCCCGATAGAGATACTTGAGGATCGAGGTTTCTTTCTCGGTGAGGCGAACCTTCGATCCCTTCTCGTCGACCAGCAGCTTCGAGGCCGGCTTGAAGGTATAATGCCCGATCGTGAAAACGGCGTCCTCGCTCTGCTCGTGCTGGCGGAGCTGTGCCCGGATGCGGGCGAGCAGAACCGCGAAGCGGAATGGTTTCGCCACATAGTCGTTGGCGCCGGAGTTGAGGCCCAGAATCGTGTCGGCGTCGGAGACCTGCCCCGTCAGCATGACGATCGGGCCCTTATAGCCGTTCTTGCGCATGATCTTGCAGGCATCGCGCCCGTCCATGTCGGGGAGGCCGACATCGAGGATGACGAGGTCGATATGCTCGCCCTTGGTCTTCGCCATGCCCTCGGCCGCCGTGCCGGCGACGATGGTGGTGAAGTCGTCATGGAGCGCCAGCTGCTCGGTGAGGGAATCGCGGAGGTCGATGTCATCGTCGACGATCAAAATCTTACGTGCAGCGCTCATCGAATGCTCCGGTGGAACGGCCCCTGGTGTGGCGGTTCAGAAGTTCGCCCAGTCGTCTCGGCGACTTCCGCAGGCGAACTTCTGAACATAACGCCACACCAAGTGCTATTGAGTTGTCTCGTGTCCTTATCGATCCCGAAGTTCGCTCGATGCTGCGGCTGGATGTGACGAACTTCGGGTTCGGGACACGAGACGGGATGTCGGGAGAGCCCGCGGGACGGTACAAACCACACAGTACAGCCGCGTCACCCTACCATTGCCCTAGCGAACAGGATACCTCGTGTCAAAACGCCGTGATGGCCGCGTGATCCGCGTGACGAGCCTGCGCCCGTCGAGCCATCGGGGGCAGCTTAGGCTCGGCTCGCTGACATTTCGCTGTGCGATCGGGCGGACGGGCTTGCGCGCGATGAAGCGCGAGGGTGATGGGGCAAGTCCGCTGGGATGCTTTCCGCTGCTTTCCGTTTACTATCGTCCCGATCGCGTGCCGCGGCCGAGGACAGGTTTGCCGGTGAAGCCAATCCGGAAACTTGACGGCTGGTGTGACGCCTCCTCCGATCGCAACTACAATCGCCCCGTACCGATGCCCTATCCGGCCAGCGCCGAGGAACTCTGGCGCGCCGACCACCTCTACGACATCGTCGTCGTCGTGGATTGGAATGTGCGCCGGCGTGGCCGGGGCTTCGGCAGCGCCATCTTCATGCACGTCGCCGAGAAGGACCACGGCCCGACGGCCGGCTGCGTGGCGTTGCGCCTGCCGGAGCTGCAGCGGGTTCTGGCGGCGCTGCCACGCGGCGCGAGGCTGGCGATTGGGGGGTGAGTCCGAGTCGCGCCGGCGTCAACCCTTGAATTTATCGGCCAGTAAACAGCCTCTCATTTTAAATTGCTAAAATTGAACATAATTCGCCGAAGGCAGCCAATCATAAACTCCTGTTTACCGCCCTTGTGTAGGCCTATGTGACATCACGAGGCATGCACAAATGTATCGCGTCCTTTCGACGTTTCGCACTTCCGACTCTGGGACGATGGCTGTCATGTTCGCGGCATGCGCCGCGGCTCTGCTAGCGTTCATCGGCCTTTCCATTACGTTCCTGGACGGACATCGCAATCGCTCCACGGCGCAGATGTCC